>PNNY01000197.1 GCA_013824485.1 Sideroxydans sp. | reverse complement strand
ATGCATCACTTGACGACCTTGAGGCCCCATCAATACAACGCAGGTCTCATTCACTACAGTCAACTCTGCATCTCCATACCGGGCGCCACGTTCAACCTCAGTACCGTTGATGATGGCAGCCTCACGCGAGGGGGAGATGATCACGGACTGCAATCCGACCGGAGGGATCTCTACCTTGTCAGCCCCATCTGCGCTACCACCGCTAGAGGTGAGCCCTGGCACCAAATCAAAAGCGGGACGAGTCGGATCACTGAACTGCTCCGCAGCCTGCACTAGGCCCGAAAAACAGAACAGGGCTGCAAAAATATAAAGCACGTTTCTCATACTTGCAGCCATGTCTTATCCAAACTCAGTGTGTACAACGTCAATGTCAACTCAGCATTGGGGTATTGCACCACACTCATTTTTGCCATTCCCCAAAACATCTGGGTTGGCATCTTTTCAAGCGCGGTCAAATATTGCATGAGATCCGCATAACTGCCGCGCACTGTCATTTGCACCCCATGCTTGAATATCTGCTTTTCCTGCACTCCAGCCTTTGCGACAGCATCAGCCGCCGGCTCGATGAACAAAGAAACAGGTAGCGTATTCAATGCCACTAACTGCAAGCGATTGTTCTTGGCGAGCACTTGCTCCAACAAGGCCGCCATCTTTTCGGGAGGCACCAACTTGTCTTGCGTCGCCTTCAGATAGGCATCACCTTCAGCGATCTGCGCACGTAATTGGATGATACGTTCACGTTGCGGCGCATGTGCGTCGGCCTGTTTCGCCTGCAACAATGCCGCCAATTGCGCCTGAGTTTCTTTCATTCGTTCTTGTTGCTGAACGACTTGAGAAGAT
>PNNY01000196.1 GCA_013824485.1 Sideroxydans sp. | reverse complement strand
GCACCTGACAGGGTGGTGTAATACGTGACACGACCTTGCAATGCGGCATTACGGATAGAGTAAGAATCCTTCATCACAGAAGGTTTGCTATCTACCGTATTCACGATGAGATTGACATCGCCATTCTTGATCATGTCGACGATGTGAGGACGACCTTCTTGCACTTTGTTCACGACGGTCACCTCGACACCTGCAGCCGAGATCACCGAGCCTGTTCCGCGTGTCGCCAAGATAGTGAAGCCCAATTCTTTCAATGAGCGTGCTACTTCCACCGTACCCGCCTTATCAGCTTCACGCACGCTGATGAACACCTTGCCGCTCTTTGGCAGTTTCACACTGGCGCCCAATTGCGACTTAACGAAGGCTTCAGCGAAGGTCTCACCTACGCCCATCACCTCACCCGTGGATTTCATCTCTGGACCCAAGATGGTATCCACACCGGGGAACTTGATGAAAGGGAACACGGCTTCTTTCACCGAGTAATACGGTGGAATGACTTCCTTCGTCACACCTTGCGAAGCCAAGCTTTGACCTGCCATGCAACGCGCAGCAATTTTCGCCAGCGGAACACCTGTTGCCTTGGACACGAACGGTACGGTACGCGAAGCACGTGGATTCACTTCCAACACATAGACCGTCTCGCCTTGGATGGCGAACTGCACGTTCATCAAGCCGACCACATTGAGCGACTTCGCCATCGCCACGGTCTGGCGACGCAACTCGTCTTGCATCACAGCTGATAAAGAGTAAGGCGGCAAAGAACACGCAGAGTCACCCGAGTGCACACCTGCTTCTTCGATGTGCTCCATGATGCCGCCGATGATGACTTGCTTACCATCGGATACTGCGTCCACATCCACTTCGATCGCA
>PNNY01000195.1 GCA_013824485.1 Sideroxydans sp. | reverse complement strand
AAGGTTGGCATGAACGTGCAGGTGAACCGCATGCCGAAGTGCATGCCTTGCGAGCTGCAGGTAAGGCCGCTCGCGGTGCGACAGCCTATGTCACGCTAGAACCGTGCAGTCATTACGGACGTACACCGCCTTGCGCGGATGCGCTCATCGAAGCGGGGGTGTCGCGAGTGGTGGTCGCGATGCAAGACCCGAACCCCTTGGTTGCTGGGCGCGGCATCGCAAGATTGCAAGCGGCCGGCATCGTGGTCGAATGTGGTTTGATGGAAGCGGCGGCACGTGAGCTCAACATCGGTTTCGTCTCGCGCATGACGCGAGGCACGCCGTGGGTGCGTAGCAAGATCGCCGCGAGTTTGGATGGGCGCACAGCATTAGCCAACGGTGTGAGCAAGTGGATCACAAGCGATGCGGCGCGGCAGGACGTGCAACAGTGGCGCGCTCGTTCTTGTGCGGTGCTCACCGGGATCGACACAGTGCTAGCGGACGATCCTCAGCTCAATGTGCGCGATGCTGATGCAAAGAGACAGCCATTACGCGTGGTGTTGGATACCGAGTTGCGCATCTCAGTGAATGCGAAGATATTGCAGGGCGGGAACGTACTCATCTACACCGCTTCGACAGATGAAGCGAAGCAGGATGCGTTGCGTGAAGGTGGTGCCACCGTGGTGGTGTTGCCAGCTATAGACGGTGGGTTGCCTCTCCGCGCAGTGTTGAGTGACTTAGCCAAACGTGGCATCAACGAAGTGTTGGTGGAAGCGGGCAAGACCTTGAATGGCGCTTTACTGAGCGCAGGATTAGTCGATGAACTGGTGTTGTATCTCGCACCGCAATTGTTGGGCGATGCGGCGCGAGGCTTGGCGGATCTGGGTGAATTGACGCAATTGGAGCAACGGGTGGCGTTGGCTTGGCAGGATGTGCGCCATGTCGGTAACGACATTCGAATCACAGCGAGGATCAAACATGTTTAGTGGAATCATTGCAGACGCAGGCCTCATCAAATCGGTACACGACAGAGACGGCGGACTGCGCCTGACGGTGGCGACCGAAGTGCTGGGTATGGATGACGTGCAGATCGGGGATAGCATCGCGGTGAACGGCGTATGCCTGACTGTGGTGCAGATCGACGGCAATGATTTTGTCGTCGATGTGTCGCGCGAGACACTGAATTGCACCACGGGTTTGGAAGAGAACGGTAAGCATGTCAATCTAGAGAAGGCGATGCGCCTTTCCGACCGACTGGGTGGGCATCTGGTGAGTGGGCAT
>PNNY01000194.1 GCA_013824485.1 Sideroxydans sp. | reverse complement strand
GGAAGTAGGGATGCAGAAGTCACTGGGCCACATCCTGTTCTTGGGGTGGAGCGTCGCGATATATCCAAAAAAGGGTGGTAAGCACTTAATTAAATAGCCTGTTTGGCGATGTTACAATCCGCGCCCATTTTGACCACATTATAGAGAGCCTTAAATTGTTAGATAAAAAAGACCGTCATCCCGAGTTGGCTGAATTCGTTATCCAAGGCATCACAAAAGATGGTCACCCCTTCCGTCCTTCTAATTGGGGAGAGCGCCTGAGCGACATGCTGGCGACGACGGGCAAAGATGGTCGTATCGTCTATTCTTCTTATGTGCGACCTATCGTCATTCAGGGCACGCCCTCCGTTGTCGTTCGTTTTTCGTTGGAGCAAGCGGATCCACATGCCTTCGAGTTGATCAAGCAGTTCGTGGTCACCAATCACCTGACGGTGCGGGCGGGTCGCAACAGGTTGGATGCCGGCGCAACAGGAATCTTCCCGACCATCAGTATGGACCGACGCCACAAGGAAAAGAACGGCTGGTGAGAAGCTGTTCATTCTTCCGAAGCTGATCTTTTAGATGAATCTACTTAAAGCCCTCGCCACGATTAGCGGACTGACACTGGTCTCGCGCATCTTGGCTTTCACCAGAGACGTGTTGATTGCACGAATCTTCGGTGCGGGCATGGCGACAGATGCTTTCTTCGTGGCATTCAAGCTCCCCAATCTGTTGCGTCGCATGTTCGCGGAAGGGGCATTCTCTCAAGCGTTCGTGCCCATCTTTGGCGAGTACAAGAATCGCAGAGGGCAGGAAGAGACCAAGCTTCTGGTCGATCACGTGACCACCATGTTGGCGTTGATACTGTTCGTGGTGACGGCAATCGGCATCGTTGCCGCGCCCATCCTTGTTTATATCAGTGCGCCCGGTTTCGTTAAGAATCCTGAGCAGTTCGACCTGACTGTTCAACTGTTGCAAATCACTTCGCCGTATATCTTCTTTATCTCACTGGTCGCTGTTGCGGCAGGCATCCTTAATACCTATAACAAGTTCTGGGTGCCTGCTTTCGCGCCAATTTTGTTGAATCTGTGTTTCATCGGAGGTGCGCTGTGGGGCGCGCCGTATTTTGAGCAGCCCATCATGGCGTTGGCATGGGCTGTGTTCGTGGCGGGTTTCGTGCAGCTGGCTTTCCAGATCCCATTCCTTAAGCAGATCGGCATGCTGCCGACTATTCGCTTCAGTCGCACTGATGAAGGAATGTGGCGCGTCATCAAACAGATGGGGCCGGCAATATTTGGCGTATCCATCGCGCAGCTCAGTCTCATCATCAACACCATCTTTGCTTCGCTGCTCGTGGCGGGAAGTGTGTCGTGGTTGTATTACGCAGACCGATTGATGGAATTTCCAACAGGTATCTTGGGGGTCGCCATCAGCACCATCCTGCTGCCATCCCTCTCCAAGTCGCATGCGACCAACGACACCGCTGAATATTCAAAATTGTTGGATTGGGGGTTGCGCCTCACCATCATGCTGACCTTACCTGCCGCACTTGCGCTGGGGATGATCGCTGTGCCTTTGTTGGCGACCTTCTTCCAACATGGCGCATTCACGGCGAACGATGTGATGATGTCGCGTGCCGCATTGGTTGGGTACAGCGTCGGCTTGATCGGGTTGATCCTTGTAAAGATACTTGCCCCCGGT
>PNNY01000193.1 GCA_013824485.1 Sideroxydans sp. | reverse complement strand
CAAGCGACTACCGCGTCCGCCGGCCAAAACCAAGGCCACCGTATTCTTTGTGAGTGCGCTGATGAAACGTGGTGAATGCATGTCCTGTGCCATGTTGCTCTCCCTTTTATTTACTTACCCTGTTTGTTCTTAAGAATATCTTCGTAAAGATCCAGATAAAGCTGTGCGCTGTGTCGCCACCCCACGTCACGGTGCATACCGTTGAGTTGGATACGACGGAACGTGTTCGGGTCGCGATAACATTCGATCGCCCATTTGATGGTCTGTTGCAATGCTTGCGAGCCGGGATCGTCGAATACGAATCCTGTTCCGCCATCCAAGCTAGCGTTCGTCACTGAATCCGCCAGCCCGCCGGTTCTACGCACGACAGGCGGTGTGCCGTAACGCATACCGTACATCTGATTCAGACCGCAAGGCTCGAAACGAGATGGCATCAAGAAGATATCCGCGCCCGCCATGATCTGATGCGACAGCGCCTCATTGAAACCGATGGTGACAGAGACACGGCCTGCATAACGCTGCGCCAACTGAAGATAGCGTCGTTCGAAATCAGCATCTCCGCTACCCAACACGGCCAACTGCGCACCGCTATCGAGCAAAGTCGGCAAGCATTCGTGTAGTAGGTCCAAGCCCTTTTGGAAGGTCAGGCGACTAACCACGCCTAACAATGGCACGTGCTCATTAACCTCTAATCCCAAGCGTTTTTGCAACGCCAATTTGCCCTGCGTCTTCTTCGACAGATCATGCTCGTCATAATTGACTTCAAGATGTTTGTCTGTCGCGGCGTTCCACTCATCTTCGTCGATACCGTTCAGAATGCCGCTGACATCCATACGACGTGCCGTGAGCAAGCCTTGCATGCCATATCCCATCTCGGTCGCTTGTATCTCGTGCGCATAGGTCGGACTGACTGTGACGATGCGATCCGCATATTGCAGACCCGATTTCAGGAAAGACAGGTTGCCGTGGAATTCCACGCCATGCATATTGAACATGGATGCAGGTATCTCCAAGGCCTTGATCCAATCACGATCGAAGTTGCCTTGGAAAGCGATGTTGTGCACCGTCATCACGCTGCGTGCACGTGGTTGATCCATCATGTGTAGATAAGCGGGTGTCAGACCTGTCTGCCAGTCATTGCAGTGCACCAGATCAGCTTGCCAATCGACGGGGGATTGCGTACTCCCCAACATGGCTGCCACTTTGGACAACATGCCGAAACGCATCGGGTTATCCGGCCAATCACCACCAAGTTGATACTGGTAAGGCCCTGCCACACGGCAAAAATACTGTGGCGCATCCAGAACATAGACCGGCACGTTGGTACTCGGCATCTTGGCACTCAGCAATTTCACCTCTGGCTGTCCTGCAAACACCTTGAACTTCGCCACCGTCTTCTTCGATGTCAATGCATCGAGGACTTGGGTATAGCCCGGCATCAGCAGGCGTACGTCCTGCTTCAGATCCTGCAAAGCAGCAGGCAGCGATGCGCTCACATCGGCCAAACCGCCCGTCTTGATAAGCGGATGCACTTCAGAAGTAGCGAACAGGATGCGTGTCATTTTTTCTGCGCCAGTGATTTGTAATAGTTGATGAGTCCGTTGGTAGAAGCATCATGTGAAGTGACAGCCTCTGCTCCACGCAGCTCAGGCTGGATGTGCAAGGCCAGTTGCTTGCCCAACTCAACGCCCCATTGGTCATACGAATTGA
>PNNY01000192.1 GCA_013824485.1 Sideroxydans sp. | reverse complement strand
AGGCGATACCTCAAGCTTCAGCAGTGGTGCACATCGGCGTGCGTGAGTTCGCCAAAGGCGATGCGGTGGATGCCGCGTTAGCATTGCCACTTTATCTGCGCGACAAAGTGGCGCTGAAGACCAGCGAGCGAGTCGCAAAATGATCTTGCGTGAGATGAGTGAAGCCGATCTGGATGCCGTGTTGCACATCGAGCGCGAGGTGCATGGGCATCCGTGGACGTTGGGCAATTTCAGCGACGCTTTGCGCAGTCGGTATCAGTGCAAGGTGTTCGAATCTGGTGGTTTGATGATGGGCTATGCCGTGATGATGTTGGCGGTGGACGAGGCTGAGTTGTTGGATATCGCCATCGACAAGGCCCATCAGCGCGAAGGCATCGGCCGCAAGTTGCTGGAAGCCATGCTGTCCTTGGCGCGGCATGAGAACATGCGGCGCATGGTTTTGGAGGTAAGAGCGTCGAACCAAGCCGCCATCGCACTGTATCGTGCGAGCGGGTTCGAACAGATCGGTCTGCGCCGCGATTACTATCCTGCGACGAACGGGCGTGAAGACGCGATATTGATGGGAAAAGGGCTGTGAACCTCAGAGACGAGAACATGTTGCGCGAGATGAATCTGTACCCATTGTGGGTGCGGAAGGATATGCCTGCGCCAATCGAACAACCCTCCGCCGAGTTCTCTCAAGAAGTCGAAGCGCAGTCTGTCGCCGCTGTTGTTCCGGTCGAAGTCGTACGGCATGAAGAAAAGAGCATCGCACCTGCATCGGGATGGAGTGAACTCAAAGCCCAAGTGAAAGATTGCACCGCCTGCAAATTGCGCGCAGGGTGCACGCAGACTGTGTTCGGTGTGGGTGACGAGAATGCGGATTGGTTATTCGTGGGCGAAGGTCCTGGCGCGGACGAGGATGAGCGTGGCGAGCCCTTCGTTGGACAAGCAGGCAAGTTGCTAGACAACATGCTGGCATCCATCAAACTCAAACGGGGCAGCAATGTTTACATCGCTAACGTCGTCAAATGTCGCCCCCCCAATAATCGTGCGCCTGAAGCAGAGGAGGTGGCGACTTGCTTGCCTTATTTGAAGCAGCAGATCGCCCTCATCAAGCCCAAGCTCATCGTGGCATTGGGTAAGACGGCAGCGACATCCTTGCTGGGCAAAGAGGCGACGTTAGGCTCGATGCGCGCTACCTTGCACGATTTTGAGGGCACGCCGCTACTGGTCACTTATCATCCCGCCTATCTATTACGTAGCCCCGCCGAGAAAGCCAAAGCATGGCAAGATCTTTGCGCTGCGGTGAGTGCGATGAATAACCTAAAGAACTGACAATCGAATGCCAAATAAAAACAAGACCACCCCTAAAGTACTCGTGGTTGAAGACAGTAAAGTCACCCTGAAAGTCTTGAGCAATTATCTGGCTAGCATGGGCATAGATGAACCATTGTTGGCTGAGACAGGCAAGCAGGCACTGGATATCTTCGAGCGTGAGCGCCCTGATGTGGTCTTGCTCGATGCGCGTTTACCCGACATCGATGGATTCGATGTGGCGCGCAAGATACGCAAGCTGGAGAATGAAGATGAATGGTCGGCCATCATCTTCCTCACCGCGATGAATACCGACGAAGACTTGGCTCGCGGCATCGCTGCGGGTGGAGATGACTATCTCACTAAGCCGGTCAGCGAGATCGTGTTCCACTCCAAGGTGCGTGCGATGCAACGTCTCATCGAGATGCAGCGCAAGTTGGTGGATGTGACACGTAAGTTGGATATGGCCAATGC
>PNNY01000191.1 GCA_013824485.1 Sideroxydans sp. | reverse complement strand
ATGCAACACAGTGGCGAGCATGAGCAAGCCACGATCCGTCTAGTCATCACACCCGCTCTTTTCTTGTACTTGTGGCTGGTCAACGGTCAAAACTCTCCAGGGGAGGTCTATGTAGTCGTTGCCTTCGCGCTTTACGCTCTTTTGCTCAGCACTCACATCCTCATCAGTCCCGCAGAGAACACTTGGCGCATCCGGCTAACCATCCTTGCCGACATCTCTGCCACCAGCGTCTCAATGATGCTCACTAATGATAGTGGCGTGGTTTTCTACGGAATCTATCTATGGGTGATCGTCGGGAACGGCATGCGCTATGGCGTTCCTGCTCTGCTATTTTCTTACGCCTGTAGTTTGGCTTGGTTCATCTTTGTCACCACCAACAGCCCCTACTGGATATCTCACCCGCGCTTGGCAGAAGGATTGTTCGCGATACTTTTATTGATCCCGCTCTACATCCTCAAGTTACGCAACCAGCTGAACAAAGCACTCGACAGCGCTAAGGAAGCGAACTTAGCCAAGAGTCGGTTCTTGGCGCACATGAGCCATGAGATGCGCACCCCATTGAATGGACTGATCGGTGCAAGTGACCTACTCACTGCCACCCCACTCAATAGTGAACAGTACGATTTGGTGAGGACACTAAAGAACTCCTCCAAGATATTGCGGCAGTTGATCGAGAACGTGCTCGATTTCTCCAAGATCGAAAGTGGCAAGTTGAGTTCGGAAAAAATCGACTTCGATCTACATGACCTATCGAACAACATCATCGAGATGTTCCAACCTCAGGCGAATGCCAAAGGGCTACATCTGAACGTACGCTTTACGCCGGACACTGCTTATGCCTTGCATGGTGATGCGCTTCACTTGTTGCAAGTCATCGTCAACTTGGTGGGCAATGCGATCAAGTTCACCAACAAGGGCAGTGTCGAATTACGTATCAGTACCATTCAACAGGATGGCGGTAGCGCACGCATCCGCTTCGAAGTCATCGATACCGGCATCGGCATCTCGACCGAGGCACAGGAAACCATCTTCGAACGCTTCACTCAAGCCGATTCATCCATTGCCCGTAAGTATGGCGGTAGTGGACTCGGCACAACGATCTCGCGTGATCTGGTACAACTGTTGGGCGGTGAGATCGGCGTGGATAGCGAACTGGGGATTGGCAGTTCATTCTGGTTCGAATTGCCATTCGACAAGCAGATCATCACCAGCCATGAAGTAGCACCGACCGCGCTAGACCAACTTCGCGTCATCAGCATCGGCATCGGCCAAAATGAACGAAAAGCACTCGCCAGTTATCTAGCAGGGTGGCGTGTGAGATTCGAATATGAAGAGTCTTTACCTCGCTTCTTTGACAAGCTCAATCAGCTCCAAAGCAATCAGCAAAAAGGCGTGGTGGTGATGTGTTCGCCACAACATATCGGAATGAGTGCAAAAGAGTTCGCAGAAAAGGTTCAGGCGGGAAATGCTCACCATACGGCGTCACTGATACTGTTCAATCCGGACTTGCAGACTGGCATCCATGAAGACCATCTACAGATAGGCTATAGCTGCCTTTTGCGCTTCCCGCTAGATAAGACACTCCTATTCAATGCGCTGCATGGCGTGATGGCACCCCGCCCAGTTACGGGAGTCATCTCATTCAAAGACCACTACGAGAAGCTCAACAAAGAGAAACGTGGTGTGCGTATCTTGGTGGCAGATGACAACGGCACTAACCGCAAGATCATCGCGCGGATATTGGAGCACGGCGGACACAAAGTAGAACTCGTTGAAGATGGCGAACAAGCATTGGATAAGCTAGAGCAAAAGCGCTTCGACTTGATGATCCTCGATATGAGCATGCCGCAGATGGGGGGCTTGGATGTCGTGAAACTGCATCGAGCCACC
>PNNY01000190.1 GCA_013824485.1 Sideroxydans sp. | reverse complement strand
ACGTGCTGCAGAGGCTAGATTGCAGGCGGAAAGTGATTTGCGACTTCAGGCACAGCAAAGGGCTGAAGCGGAGATGAATGCAGCTCGGGCAGTCGAATTGCAGTTATTTGCGGAGCAAGAAGCGATATCCAATGCAACGCATCGCATGGAGATGGCTGGACGAGCCAAAGAATTAGCAGAAGAGAAAGCTGTATTGGAAGCGCGTCTTTATCAAGAGGAGCAACAACGAGCAAGCAATGATAAGGAAGCGGTACAACTGTTCCAGCAAAAGTTAGATGCCATCAATGGACTGTTGGCTGCATCACAACAAAGACTGCAACTGAGTCTGGATGAATATGCGGCGACTGAAGCAAGACTGGCTGCAGAACAAGAAGAGCAGGTGGCTATTCAAGAAAGCATCGCGGCTGAAAAGTTGTTTGCAGAGCTTGCGGCACAGCGTGCTGCGTTGGAAGTTGAAGCAGCAAGCATCTCACAGCAGAAGATCGAAGCCGAGCAGGGCGCCATCGAGGCGATCACCTTGCGCATGGATACAGAGTTGCGTGCCATTGAGGCGGATAACGAGTGCATCGAATTGGAAGTGAGAGCGCAAGAGATCGCGGCCGCAAAGTTAGCTCAAGAAGAGAACCTGATCACATTGGCAAAAGAGAAGGAAGAGTTCGCCTTGCGCGCTATGAATATGGCTAAGCTTGAGGCAGATACTTTGCAAAAAGCGATCAAAGTAGAAGAAGAAGTATTGCAACAAAACGCTAAGAACGCTGTTTTGGCTAGGAAGCGGATCGCAATGGCAGAAGAGGCAAAACTTGTCGCTGCTCAGAACGAGGCACAAGAGATGCTTTTGCTCGAACAAGATCGACGCAACCAAGAGATAGCGTTAGCACATGCTGAGTTGTTGGCTGGTGAGATCGAGGCGAAAGCGCTGATGGAAGCAGAGTCATTGCGTCACAATGAGCTCGTTCAGGCAAGGATCGACGCATTACATCAAGAAAGATTGGACGCGGAGAAGACCATAGAGGTCGAGGTTGCCGCTCGTACCGAGGTGGAAAAACAAGCTGCTGAATTAGCACGTCAACGTGCCTTGTCGGAAAGACTCGCACGTAAAGCAGCAGAAGAGAAGGCTTCATTGCAGGAGAAACTAAAAGCGACAGCCATGTCTCGCATCGCTTTGGATTTCAAGACCAGCGATACGATGCGTTTCGAATTGGAAAGAAGTAACGCTGCTTTGGAAACTGAGAAATTATTGAGCAGATTGCGTAAGAGCAACCTTGTCAGCAAACTGTCTCAAGCAGCTCTGGTTGCGACATTGGTTATCACAGCAGGACTTTGGATGGCTATGCCACAGTTTTCGACTGGAGGCCCTGCCTCTACCATCGCTAACGTGACTCCAACACCTGTTCAAGATGAGCGCATCGAAGTGAACGGCATGAAGATGAGCACCGAGCTGACCATGCCAGAAAAAGTCGCGCTGAATACCGTAGCTGAATAGCAGTTCTTGAAGGACGAAAAAAAGCGGTGGGTCGACCCACCGCTTTTTGTTTGTAGCGAAAAGCTTAGTGTGTGACGCGAGTCACGCCACCGCTCTCGATGATGCGTACGGTGTCGCCAACTTTGAACTCTGCATCATTAACTGACTTGGCTTGTACGATAGAGATGTGGCTGCCGTCTTCCATCTTGATGCCGAACTCAAGGCCTCCCTCTCGGGTATAGGCTTCTTCAGCGGCTGCGCCAATCATGCCGCCTACGACCGCCCCCAGCACGCTAGCGACTTCTCCACCCTTACCGCTTGCCGCGCCGCTACCAGCGATACCCCCAGCAATGGTGCCCGCAGCCGTACCGACTTGGCTTTGCGTGCCTTCGATGCGCACCATATTGATTTGCTCGATCACGCCAACT
>PNNY01000189.1 GCA_013824485.1 Sideroxydans sp. | reverse complement strand
TATCGTCTCGGCATTGCAAGTTTTGGAGGCGTTGCGCTCTAGTAAGCAGAGTTTGGCCGAAGCTGCAAAGGACTTAGTGATGTATCCGCAGATACTCATCAATGTTCGCGTGACGGGCAAGGCGGCAGACCTGCTAGATCGCGCTGAAGTGAAAGCGGCGGCGACAGAGGCGGAAAAAGCTTTGGACGGTAAAGGTCGTGTGTTGCTGCGCCCTTCCGGTACAGAGCCATTGTTGCGGGTGATGGTCGAGGGCGAGGATGGTGTCTTGGTGAAACAGTGTGCCGAGAAGATCGCTGCGGTGGTCAAGCAAGTCGCGGCATAACTTTAAATTGATCGAAAAACAAAAAACGCCGAGCATGCTCGGCGTTTTTATTTGAAGCGACTTAACCGAAACGACCGGTAATGTAGTCTTCAGTCTCTTTACGTTTCGGATTGGTGAACACGCTACTGGTATCGCCGAATTCGATGAGGTCACCCAGATACATGTAGGCGGTGAAGTCGGAGATACGCGCCGCCTGTTGCATGTTGTGGGTGACGATGACGATGGTGAAGTCTTTCTTCAACTCGTCGATCAACTTCTCGATATGCGCTGTCGAGATCGGGTCTAGCGCCGATGTCGGTTCGTCCAGCAACAGCACTTGTGGCTTCACCGCGATGGCGCGGGCGATACATAGACGTTGTTGCTGACCACCGGAAAGCCCTGTGCCGCTTTGCTTCAGCTTGTCTTTGACCTCACCCCACAACGCGGCTTTCTTCAGCGCCCATTCGACGCGCTCGTCCATCTCATTGCGGTTGAGCTTTTCATATAGTTTTACGCCGAACGCGATGTTGTCGTAGATAGACATCGGGAATGGAGTCGGTTTTTGAAACACCATGCCGATCTTGGCGCGCAGGGTGTTCAGGTCTTGTTTTTTGTCTAGTAGGTTTTGCCCATCCAACAACACTTCGCCTGTGGCGCTTTGCTTGGGGTAAAGCTGGTACATACGGTTGAAGGTGCGTAGTAGCGTCGATTTGCCACAACCAGATGGTCCGATAAAGGCGGTCACCATCTTTTCAGGGATGGTCAGGTTGATGTCCTTGAGGGCGCGATATTCCCCATAGAAGAAGTTGAGATCGCGCACGATCAGTTTGGGTGTGGTGATGATAGCTTCGGCGGTCATTGCTATTCGTCCTTAGTGACTATTTGGGTTTTGGCGGAACATGACGCGCGCCACGATATTTAGGATCAGTACGCTCATCGTAATGAGTAAAGCCCCCGCCCATGCAAGACTTTGCCAGTCTTCATAAGGGCTCATGGCGAATTGGAAGATGACCACGGGCAAGTTGGCCATCGGTTGGTTCATGTCAGTGCTCCAGAACTGATTGTTCAGTGCGGTGAAGAGCAATGGGGCAGTCTCACCGCTGATGCGGGCGACGGCCAGCAGCACGCCTGTAAGGATCCCTGCACGCGCTGCACGCAAGGTGACGAAGTTGATGATCTTCCATTGCGGGGTACCTAGAGCGGCGGCAGCTTCGCGCAAGCTATTTGGGATGAGGCGCAGCATGTTCTCTGTGGTGCGGATGACAACAGGAATGACCAAGATCGACAGTGCCAAGGTGCCGCCCCAGCCCGAAAAGTGCCCGACCTTGATGACGTAGATCTCGTACACGAACAGGCCTATGACGATGGAGGGGGCGGACAGCAACACGTCGTTGATGAAGCGTGTTACGGGAGCTAGCCAGCCGCGTTGGCCGAATTCGGCCAGATATGTTCCTGCAAGGATGCCGATCGGTGTGCCGATGAATGTGGCGATGACAACCATCATTACGCTACCGAAGATGGCGTTGATCAAACCACCACTGCTTCCTGGTGGAGGGGTGGTCTGTGTGAAGACGTGCATGCCCAAGCCGGGCAGGCCATGCTCTAGCAAAGTCCACAGGATCCAACCCAACCAGAACAAACCAAACAACATGGCGAGTACGGACACACCCAAACCGATTGAATTGATGATGCGGCGGCGTAAATAGAGATCGAACATATCAGGCACCATGCCCTTCGCGTTTTTGCAGTTTATGCAGCATGAGGCGAGCGAGCGAGAGCACCACGAAGGTGATGAAGAACAAGATCAAACCAAGCTCGATGAGTGCAGAGGTGTAAAGCTCACCGACCGCTTCTGCAAATTCATTTGCCAGGGCGGACGAGATGCTATTGCCTGGCATGAGGAGAGATTGATTGAGCTC
>PNNY01000188.1 GCA_013824485.1 Sideroxydans sp. | reverse complement strand
GAGCGTCAGCCTCATATGGGCGCATGGCATCGCTTCGCGCTGGCCGGATAGCAACTTCTTTTCGTTCTCCTTCAAGCAAACGGGCCATTGCCTTGTGGAATTGCAGCTCACGAGACTCGTGGGTGTTGGCTTCTGCTTCGACGGGCACCAAAGCATTGGTGTTTCCATGCTTAGCATCGCGTTGCGCCTGATAGACAATGCCGCGCAAGGCTGACAAGGCAGCCTGATCCCCGAGATTAGCCTGTTCGTACAGCCACTCTCGCCAGACTAACGGCGGCAGACGTATGGTGCGCAGTGATTGCATCTTTGTCTGGGAGATGGCTTCAGCCTCTAGCTTGCGGCGAGAGATATCAAGGTGAATAGCGGCCATTCTGAGCAGACTGCCTTTTACGGTAATCGGCCACGTAAGAAGAGAATCCGATCGCAGGGCTTTGGCTTCCTCCTCAATCTTTTTGAGTGATTGGTTGCGCTCTGCGCGTATTTCTTTTGAGCGATTGAAGTGGTCAACATCGCTTTCGCGGACAAAGTGCCGATATTGCGAAAAGCGCTGACGCAGATCAGCACGAGCAGCAGCACGTTGTTCGCGGCGCTCCTCGCGCTTTGAATTGTCGCGGGCGAAACTTGTTTGGCTACCAGCCTTATCTGCTTTCAGTTCAACACTGGTTGGTTGTTCCTTGTCGAATTTACCCCAGTGTTTTTCCAGCTCACCACGCTTTAGGATTTTCAGCCCTTTGCTGAGAGGGAGATCGAAGACCTCGCCGGTCACCTGCGATGTGGCATGCAGCCGCATCCCTCCACCTCCGGTATCGGTCAGGGTGATGCCTTGGTAAGCCAGCCAAGTGTGCAGTGCTTGCCAGCTCGACAAGGTGGGGAGTGCCTGTTTCAGGGCTTTGGCAACCTTGAGATTGAGCCATGAATCCAGACTGTCCGGATCGTGCCAAGTAGGTAGTGCGCTCTTGTTATTCTCAACACGACGAGGCGTATGGTTTGTGTGATCGTGATCCGGGTTGAGAATAATGGATTTCTTGTTCTGGCCGTCGATCTTTGCGATGTAAATACCGTTGTCATGCATCCACCCATGCTTGATCTCGCTTTGGCGCGCGGCCAAATGAATTGTTCTATGCGCCCACTCGACATTTCTGGATTTAAAAGTGTCGGGGTGAATGCGATTGACGGCGGCGTGGCAATGAATGTTGTCAGTGTTTACGTGAATGGCCAAGACATATTGATGATCATCTAAGCCTAGGGATTGGATTGCATGCTCGGCAGCGTCGAAAATTGAATCTGAGTTCGGGTGTTCGTGTTCAGGCCAAGTCAGAACAAAGTGAAATGCAGGATCTTTGCATCGAGTGTTCCTTGCTGCCACAGCGTTCATCTCAATTGTTGCTGCGGTTATATCAGTCACTCCATGAGTGCGGATGGCAATGCATTTCTCCTTGGCACGCGCATTGGCTTGATGTTGGGTTGTGTAATTGAGAATATCTTTGAACTTTTGATTCTGTGTAATTGGCTGCAGTTGATTCTTGGAGGTACCACCTTCGACATAAATGATGAGTTTATTGAAGGCACGACAGGATCTGATTTCTGATTTACGTTTATCAAGAATAATGGGGAGCATGTGAGGTGCGCTATGGTTTTTGGGCCATGTCGCACAGCCACTGCGTGGTTATCTCAATCGCATGAAGATTGGAGTTCGCTCTTTTAGCGTTGATGCATTTTGCTGCTTTATGCAATTCGGCGGCAACGCGTAGAGTGACAAGCTGTGCGTTTAATGCTTCGTGTGGTTTGAAGTGATGATGGAGAAGCAGCAGCCCGTTACAGTAATGCAGGTCTCCAAAATACGCCTGAACCACTGCATCATGAGCTTCCCCACTTATGCCATTTGTATTTATGTCGGGATCAATTTTCAGCATGTTGCCGAAGTCGGAGAGAGTGATGCAAATCTGGTCATACGCATCTTCTGAAGTGCGAAGGTGAATCGTCTTTACTTGTTTCTTTACTTGTTTCTTTGGTTTTGGGAAAAGCGTTGCCAACTTGCCAAAATCCCACGCGTTGAATTCAACAGTCTTTCCGGTGAATCTGCTTTCTGTTGATTTTATTTCAGCCAATCCATTTTCCAGTGCATGTGCCGTGGGACGTCTAGAAGTCCCATCGTATAGACCATTCTCAGCTAGCACTTTGTTGACTTTTTGATAGCTAAGCCCCAGTTTTTTTCCTATTTCGGTAGCAGACATAAAACTCATGGTATTTCTCCTTATTTAGTTAGGATGGCTAGTGATGTTCTGTGAAGTCGATCAATAGACTGATCTGATAACCCGATCCGCATTTCACTTACTTATCCGCAGCATTGCGGCTAAAGCTTGATCAATT
>PNNY01000187.1 GCA_013824485.1 Sideroxydans sp. | reverse complement strand
CGGCGGCAAGGTCGCTACGGCGGAATCTTTGGATGATGCTTACAAAGCGTTGGGCGTGACCAAAGACAGCAGCGATGCAGAGATCAAGCGCGCATATCGCAAGCTGATGAGCCAATACCACCCCGATAAGTTGATGGGACAGGGTATGCCCGAAGACATGATCAAGATGGCGACCGAGCAGGCGAAAGACATCCAACTCGCTTACGACCTGATCAAGAAGACACGGAATCTATAAGATTCACGTCATTCCTGCGAAGGCGGGAATGACGAATGAAGATCGGTCAACGTTCTAACTTCTTACCACTCTTGAGCAGTGCCGCGAATTCATCTGCGGGTAATGCTTTGCTGAACAAGAAACCTTGCAGTTCATCACAACCGCGCGTACTCAAGTAGGCGAGTTGTTCTCGGGTCTCAACCCCTTCACTGATCACCCTGAGTTTCATGCGTTGCGCTAAGCCGATGATGGAGTCGACGATCATCGCGTCTTCTGCGCGCATCGTCACCCCTTGCACGAACGATTGATCGATCTTCAGACTGTCGATAGGGAAGCGCCGCAAATATCCAAAGTTGGAATAGCCG
Source organism: Sideroxydans sp. (assembly GCA_013824485.1). Taxonomy (GTDB): domain Bacteria; phylum Pseudomonadota; class Gammaproteobacteria; order Burkholderiales; family Gallionellaceae; genus Sideroxyarcus. Next base: position 1,851 of record PNNY01000187.1, on the reverse strand, counting down.
GTACCAAAGTCGTCCAGCGAGAGTTTCACGCCAACTTTCGTCAACTTGTTCATCGTGCTGATGGCGCGGTCAGGTTCGTGCATCAGCATGCTTTCGGTCAACTCTAGCTCCAGACAATATGGCGGTATCTTGAATTTATCCAGAGCGGCGGCAACGAGTTTGTCCAAATGCCCACTGCGGAACTGTCTTGCCGATACGTTCACCGCCACACAGACTTCTGGTAATCCTGCGTCTAGCCATGCGCGCATCTGAGCGCAGGTGTGTTCGAGTACCCAATTGCCAATGGTGAGGATGACGCCGGATTTTTCTGCGAGCGGGATGAATTGACCTGGTGCAATCCAACTGCCGTCTGACTTCTTCCAGCGCGCCAAGGCTTCTGCTCCACAGATGATCCCAGTGCGGATATCGACTTTGGGTTGGAAGTGGATGAGCAATTCATTGTGCAACACGGCACGACGCAGGTCGTTCTCCAGCTCCAATTTATTGCGCGCATCCGCATTCAGCGCGGATGTGTAGAAGGAGAACTGGTTGCGACCGTTCTCTTTCGCCAGATACATCGCGGCATCGGCGTTCTTGGTGAGGTCGGCGACCGTCTTGCCATCATCGGGGAACAGGCTGATGCCGATGCTACCGCCGATGAAGACTTCCACACCGTTCGAGAGTTGGAAAGGTTCGCTCAATGCATTGATGAAGTCGCGCGCGATGATGGCGGCGTCCTGCTTTTCTTGTAGCGGCGAGGCGATGAGGATGAATTCATCTCCGCCCAATCTACCTAAGGTGTCGCCTTCGCGCAGACGTTCGTTCAGTCGTCCAGCCACCGACACCAATAGTTCATCACCAACCAGATGGCCGAAGCTGTCGTTCACCTGTTTGAATCGATCCAAGTCGATGAATAGGACGCTCAACTGTTGATCATGGCGGTGTGCTTGTTCTAGTTCCCGCTCCAAGCGTGATTCAGCGAGAGAGCGATTCGGCAGTTTGGTCAGCGGATCATGGTGTGCCATGAATTCCAGCTTTGCTTGATTTTCCTTCAGCTGAGTGATGTCGGCGAACACGCCGAGATAGCGAATGGGTTGCCCGTTGTCGTCACGAATCGTGCTGATGGTGAGAAGTTGAGGGTACACCTCTCCATTCTTGCGTCGGTTCCAAAGCTCACCTTGCCAGAAACCGTGAGCCATCAGATCTTTCCACAATGCCTGATAGAACGCTTTGTCTTGTCGCCCAGAATTGAGCAGTCTTGGATTTTTCCCAAGCACTTCCTCTTCGCTATAACCAGTCATCCTTGTGAAGGCGGGATTGACTGCGAGCAACGCAGACGCGGCATCGGTGATCATCACGCCTTCATGGGTGTTTTGCATCACAGCGGCGGCCTCACGCAATTGTTCCTCTGCTTTGCGTCGTGTGGTGATATCTCTTGCCATGCCCGTCGTGCCGATGACTTCCCCTTCGGCATTGAAGGCGGGCGTCTTATAGGTTTCGTGCCAAACCTGCTGTCCATTGACGTTGACGACTTCCTCTACCGAGAGGCTCTTGCCTGAATTCATCACTTTTGCATCGTCGGCGCGGTATTGTTCGGCCATTTCTTTAGGGGAGAAGTCCAGGTCAGTCTTGCCTAGCATCATCTCAGGGCTCTTCGCGCCAAATGCGTGGGCGAATTTCTGGCTGACGGCCAGATATTTCCCCTCTCGATCCTTGAGCCAGATCAAGCCGGGCTGGTTCTCGATGATGGCTGTCAGATACGACTCGCGCAGTGCTAGCTTCTCTTCAGCTTGTTTTTTTGCGGTGATATTTTGATATAGCCCAAGTACACCAAAGACTTTTCCATCTTTGTCCTTCAAAGGGACTTTGCTG
>PNNY01000186.1 GCA_013824485.1 Sideroxydans sp. | reverse complement strand
TGTCGTGCGCAAGCCATGTTCTGCCAATTGCAACGCACGCGCCATCCAAGCTGCGTCAGCCGCAAGCGTCATGACTTATCCGTCTGACGCCGACGCGCAGGTGACTTGCGCACCGCATCGACCGCATCGGTGAAGTCGTCCACGTCTTGAAAACTCTTGTACACCGAAGCGAAGCGGATGTACGCCACCTTGTCGAGCTTCAACAATTCCTTCATCACCATCTCACCGATCTGGCGCGAACCGATCTCGCGCTCACCAAAAGCGAACACCTTCTGCGTGATGTGATCGATAGCGACATCCACCAGCTCAGTCGGTACTGGACGCTTGTGCAGAGCGCGGTTGAAACTGGTACGCAGCTTCTCTTCGTCGAACTCGCTACGCATGCCGTTCTGCTTCACCACCTGCGGCATGCGCAACTCCACCATCTCGAAAGTGGTGAAGCGTTTGTCACACGACAGGCAACGACGACGACGACGGATACTGTCGCCCTCGTCGTTCAATCGCGTATCCACGACTTGAGTATCGGGGTGTTTACAGAAGGGACATTTCATAGAATTGAGGAATTAGGACTGAGGATTGAGTGATGAGCACCAAAAGGGTTTGCTCAATCCTCATCCCCCAATCCTTAATCCTGCTTTAGGCTCCGTAAACAGGGAAAGCCGTCGTCAGCTTCTTCACTTCACCGACCACGCGTGCGATCACGGCTTCATCGTTCGGCGCATCCAACACGTCGGCGATGAGGTGAGCCAATTTTTCGGCTTCCAACTCTTTGAAGCCGCGAGTCGTCATCGCTGGTGAACCGATGCGGATGCCGGAGGTGACGAAAGGTTTTTCTGGATCGTTAGGGATGGCGTTCTTGTTCACGGTGATGTGAGCCTTGCCCAAAGCCGCTTCAGCATCTTTGCCAGTCAGCTTCTTGGCACGCAGGTCAACGAGAAAAACGTGACTGTCAGTGCGGCCTGAAACGATGCGCACACCACGCTCGGTCAACACCTTAGCCATCACGCGCGCATTGTCGATGACTTGTTTTTGGTATGCCTTGAATTCGCTGCTCGCCGCTTCTTTGAATGCCACCGCCTTGGCAGCGATGACGTGCATCAACGGGCCGCCTTGCAGTTGCGGGAAGATGGCAGAGTTCAATGCTTTTTCGTGTTCCGCTTTAGCCAAGATCAAACCGCCGCGTGGACCGCGCAAGGTCTTGTGGGTAGTGGTGGTCACGAAGTCAGCGATGCCGACTGGGCTTGGGTAGTACCCCGCTGCGATGAGACCAGCGTAGTGCGCCATGTCCACGAACAGATAAGCGCCAACGCTGTCGGCGATGGCACGGAAGCGTTTCCAGTCGATGACCAGCGCATACGCAGAAGCACCTGCCACGATCATCTTAGGTTTATGTTGGGTCGCCAGACGTTGTACTTCGTCGTAGTCGATCTCTTCTTTGTCGTTCAGGCCGTACTGGATGGCGTTATACAACTTGCCGCTGATATTCACTGTCGCGCCGTGGGTCAAGTGACCGCCATGCGCCAAGCTCATACCGAGGATGGTGTCGCCAGGCTTCAATACCGATACGTACACGCCTTGGTTGGCTTGCGAGCCAGAGTGCGGTTGCACGTTGGCGTATTCTGCACCGAACAGCGCCTTGGCGCGATCAATCGCCAGTTGCTCAGCGATGTCCACATACTCGCAACCACCGTAGTAACGCTTGGCTGGATAGCCTTCCGCATACTTGTTGGTGAGTTGACTGCCTTGCGCTTCCATCACCGCTGGGCTGGTGTAGTTTTCGGAAGCGATCAGCTCGATGTGATCTTCTTGACGCTTGGTTTCTTGTTGAATTGAGTTCCACAATTCAGGATCGACGACAGCGAGGGTGTTTTTGCGCGAGAACATGATGGCCTTCCAGATTAAAGGTGAACAAAGAAAGGCGCGCATTTTATCACGCCAGCCTCCCACGCCGCAGACAAGAAAACGCCGCCCATAGGGGGCGGCGTAGTGTCGTCAAAGGTGGGGGTTAACGAGGTGATTCGAACATCATGGGCACATCCCAAGTGTCTGTGACGCCACCGTTGAACACTTGGCGCACCCGCATAAAATATTGCCCCTGTTTAGGGCGGGTGATCTCGACCAAATTGTCTGATGTTTGGGTATCCAACAGCGGCTTGGTGAATTGCAGATTGTCCGCGATCTGCACCTGATATCCGCCGCCCTCTTTGCGCCCCACCCAACGTAACTGCACGCCGCTGCCCGTGACATACACCTTGGTCATCGCAAATTTTCGGGGCGGCACATTAACTAAGAATGAGACCTTAGCCTCCCGCCCTTGTAGGCCATGCACATCAACCGCACGCAGGCGCAACCAATAACGCCCATTGGGCAGATCGGTCAGGCTGACTTTGCGCTTCTTGGTGCGCACCGACACCAGATGGTCGGAGAACTCTTCGTCGCGCGCCAACTCACCAAAGAAGCCCGTCGCGCCTTCCAGTTCGGGCATCATCCACTGGATATAGGGCGTATCGAACTCGGTGG
>PNNY01000185.1 GCA_013824485.1 Sideroxydans sp. | reverse complement strand
TTCAGGCCAGATGCGTAGATCACAGGGAAATCGAGTTGCTCATCAGTGGCGTGCAACTTGTCGAACAGATCGAAAGTCTGGTCGAGAACCCAATCAGGGCGCGCGCCAGGACGGTCTACTTTATTGATGACTACGATAGGCTTCAAACCCAAAGCCAGTGCTTTCTTAGTCACGAATCGTGTCTGAGGCATCGGACCTTCAACAGCATCCACCAGCAACAATACGCCGTTCACCATACCCAAAACGCGCTCCACCTCGCCGCCAAAGTCAGCGTGTCCTGGTGTGTCGACGATGTTGATGTGCGTCCCGTTGTAATCGATAGCGGTGTTCTTAGCCAGAATGGTGATGCCGCGTTCTTTTTCCAGATCGTTGCTGTCCATCACGCGCGCATCAACCTTTTGGTTGTCGCGGAAAGTGCCTGATTGACGGAGAAGTTGGTCGACTAGTGTGGTCTTGCCATGGTCAACGTGAGCGATGATGGCGATGTTGCGAAGTGCGCGGGACATGTTGTACTACCTGTGCTGGTTTCGAAGGGCGCGCATTCTAGCACAGCAAAACAGGCTCTTGAATTTTCACTGGCTTTTATTTTTTCTATCCGTATAATGCGCGCCTTGTCGCCCCTAGGGTGACATTGAGTTCATCGTTTCCTGACCCTCTGCATCCTTGTTGATGCGCCCAGCTTCACCGGTTAGCGACGATGTTTTGTTTGCGCCGGTAGAGGTATACCTCCCCCTACTGAATTTCATTGTGTGGCTCATGGCCACGCACGCGCTGTGTTCGTAAAAAAATTATAAAGGAATCACTGTGTCTGAAAATATCACCACAACTGCAACACCTGTATCTATTGAACCTGTCGTCACATTCGATTCGCTAGGATTGGCACCTGCCATCCTTTCTGCTGTGAAAGAAGCAGGCTACACCGTACCGTCCCCTATCCAACTGCAAGCCATTCCTGAAGCATTGCTTGGCCACGACCTGATGGCATCGGCACAGACTGGCACCGGCAAGACCGCAGCTTTCATCCTGCCAGCACTGCAAAAACTGTCCGTGGCATCGAAAGTGCAAAGCAAGGGCCCGCGTATCTTGGTGCTGACACCAACACGTGAATTGGCGCAACAAGTCTCCGATGCAGCGACTAAGTACGGCAAGAATATGCGCGTCAAGGTCGTGAGCATCTTGGGTGGCATGCCTTACCCACTGCAAAACAAACTGCTTTCAAGTCCAGTCGACATCTTGGTAGCGACTCCTGGCCGCTTGATCGACCATATCGACCGTGGCCGCATAGACTTCTCTCGTTTGGAGATGTTGGTATTGGACGAAGCTGACCGCATGTTGGACATGGGCTTCATCGACGACGTAGAACGCATCGCTGATGCTACGCCTGCAAGCCGTCAAACCCTATTGTTCTCGGCAACGCTGGATGGCGTTATCGGTAATTTGGCACAAAAACTGTTGAAGAGCCCAAAACGCATCAGCGTCACCGCTTCCAAAGCACGACACGAGAACATCGAACAACGTCTGATGTTCGTTGACGACATGGCACACAAGAATCGCCTGCTCGACCACCTGTTGCGCGATGTCGATCTGAACCAAGCACTGGTGTTCACTGCAACCAAGCGTGATGCTGACATGCTGGCCGACGAGCTTTCTGCACAAGGCCACGCTGCGGCTGCATTGCATGGCGACATGAACCAACGTGAACGCAATCGTACTTTGCTCAACCTGCGTAAAGGTAATGTGCGTGTACTGGTTGCAACTGACGTAGCTGCACGCGGTATCGACGTAGCGGGTATCTCTCACGTCATCAACTTCGACTTGCCAAAGTTCGCAGAAGACTACGTTCACCGTATCGGTCGTACCGGTCGCGGTGGTGCTTCAGGTATCGCCGTTTCGTTCGCCTCCAACCGTGATGCGATGCATCTGAAGAAGATCGAGCGTTACACCGGTCAACCGATTCAGCCCCACACCATCGTTGGTCTGGAGCCTAAGTTCAAACCGCGTCCAGCCTCCTCACAACCTCGCGGCGAAGGTCGCGGTAATGGCGGTGGATACGGCGCACGTAACGGTGGCGGATTCAGCTCTCGCAATAACAGTGGCGGTGGCTACGCAGGGCGTAACAATGAAGGCGGCGGTTATGCAGGCCGCAGCCACAATGCCAGTGGTTTTGCTGCGCGTAATGCTGAAGCGGGCAATACTCGTCACAGCGCGCCAGACAGCCGTCACGAGCATCCTCAGGGACAACGTCGCGATGGTCAAAAACATACTCGCTTTGGTCATGATGCTCGTCCGCAAGGTGGTTTTGAATCTCGCGGCCATGATGCGCGTCCTCAAGGCGGTCATCACACAGCCAACCATACCACTGCGAACAGAGAAGTGAATGGCAATCGCGCACCTTCTTCTGCACCTCGTAGCGCACCGCGCCCACAAGGCACGGGTGGCTTCTCCTTGGGTCGTGGTAATTACAGCGGCAACAAGCGTTAATTCCCCACGCTAAACAGGACAAAAGGCACGCCGCTGGCGTGCCTTTTTTCTTGGTTGTGCGGAGTCGCT
>PNNY01000184.1 GCA_013824485.1 Sideroxydans sp. | reverse complement strand
CAGCGGACTGGCCGAACACACCAAGAACATCCTAAGCGATTCACGCGTCAGCCTCATCACACACGACCAGAACGACCCACACATCCAAACCCAAGGTCGTGTGACCTTGGTCGGCAATGCCACGCTCGATCCTGATCGCGAGCGTTGTGGCATACGCTATCTGCGCTACTTCCCCGAAGCGCAGACCTACTTCGACATGCCCGACTTCAACTTCTTCCGCATCGTTCCCTTTGCCATCCGTTTCATCGGTGGATTCGGCGACATCCATTGGGTCAAGACCGACAATTACCGCATGACGAGTTACCCGCTGATATCAGAAGAACTGTCACTGCTACAGGAATTCAATACTGGTAAGGAGATCGCTTTGATCGGCGTGGATTGCGACGGTTTCGACATGCGCGTCGACGGCAAGATAGTTCGAAGTGACTTCACTGAAATAGTGCTGGATGCCGTTCAGGCACGTACCGCTATCCTGACGCAAATAAACAAGAACTAGCCGCGCACACCTTTCAGCTCCAAAGGCGGCGGCAGCTTTTCATCAGGAGTGATCTGCTGCATGAGCGTAGGTTCACTTGGCTCTATTTCTCGCTGCTTCTCCACAACGCTCTCGGTGACCACCACTGGCTTGGTCGGCAAACGCTTAATTTGATGTGCTCGCACCTTGCCTGCTTTATTCGTCACTCGAACTTCCGCAGCCAGTACGAGATTCGATGCCAAGGTCACAGCGCATATCGCTGTCACCTTTAGTTTTTTATCGAATCCCATACTGCCTCCTTTCGGAATCGCCGCGTTAGATCACACCTGCGGATGCGCCCTATCCATGCCCGTATCCAGCTTATTCAAGGCATTCAGATATGCCTTGGCAGAAGCCACCACGATGTCGGTATCTGCGCCCTGCCCGTTGACCACACGCCCGCCCTTGGCCAAGCGCACGGTCACTTCGCCCTGCGCATCCGTGCCGCTAGTGATGTTGTTCACGGAATACAGCAACAACTCGGTCTCACTCTTCACGATCTGCTCGATAGCTTTGAATGTTGCATCGACAGGCCCACCACCTTGAGCATCGGCTTGATGTTCCTTGCCGCCGACGCTCATCACCACGCGCGCTACTGGCAAAGTGCCCGTCTCGGAATGCGCCCCCATGGAAACCAAACGGAAATACTCGCTCAATTGCGTGACTTCCTCATCGCTCACTAAGGCTTGGATGTCTTCGTCGAAGATCTCACTCTTGCGGTCAGCCAAGTCCTTGAAACGGGCGAAAGCCGCATTCAACGCATCTTCGCTGCTCAACACGACGCCCAATTCCTGCAAGCGAGTACGGAAAGCGTTGCGACCAGACAACTTGCCCAAAGACAGCTTGTTCGCGCCCCAACCCACATCCTCGGCACGCATGATCTCGTAGGTCTCGCGATGCTTCAGCACGCCGTCTTGATGGATGCCGGACTCGTGCGCGAAAGCGTTCGCGCCAACGATGGCCTTGTTCGGCTGCACTGGGTAACCCGTGATGCTGGACACCAATTTCGATGTCGGCACGATCTGCGTTGTATCGATGTTAGTGTCGCAAGTGAACACATCACGGCGCGTCTTCACCGCCATCACGATCTCCTCCAGTGAAGCATTACCTGCGCGCTCACCCAAACCGTTGATGGTGCACTCCACCTGCCGCGCGCCGTTCATCACCGCAGCCAGCGAATTAGCCGAAGCCATACCCAAATCGTTATGACAGTGTGTGGACCAGATGACCTTGTCGCTGTTCGGTACGCGTGCGATCAATTGCTTGAAGCGCTCACCCCACAACAGCGGGATGCTGTAACCCACGGTGTCAGGCACGTTCAATGTCTTCGCACCCGCCTTGATGACCTCGTCGAAGATACGCACCAAGAAGTCGATATCGGAACGCACCGCATCTTCAGCAGAGAACTCCACGTCGTCGGTGTATTCACGCGCCCACTTCACCGCTTGCACCGCACGGGTCACCACTTCATCTGGCGACATGCGCAACTTGTGCTGCATATGGATGGGGGAAGTCGCGATGAAGGTATGGATACGTCCATGCTTCGCTGGTTTGATCGCCTCGCCTGCCGCACGCACATCCTTCTCGCTGGCACGCGCCAAGGAACATACGGTAGAACGCTCGATCACCTTGGCGATGCTATTGATGGCATCCGCATCGCCGGGGCTAGCAGCGGCAAAACCCGCCTCGATGACATCTACGCCCAGCTTGTCCAACTGGCGTGCGATGCGCAACTTCTCTTCTTTGGTCATGGATGCGCCTGGGCTCTGCTCGCCGTCGCGCAATGTCGTGTCGAATATGATCAATTTGTCAGTCATTTTTTTACTCCGATGCAATTGTTCTTCCACGGCTCAACACCAACCGAGCCGCCTGCTTTGAAACCATTGGGGTGGGTTTAGTTTGCGCGCGAGCGCAGCTTCAGCGCGGCCAGCAGGCTGAAGGTGGAATGCGATTGCGAGATGTGTCTAGAGAAGTGCATGGGCAGGAATATAGCGGCTTTTATTTAGGGGCGCAACCGAAGCCAACAAGCATGGCGCTATTGGGATGCTTGCCCAAGCCATTTCTAA
>PNNY01000183.1 GCA_013824485.1 Sideroxydans sp. | reverse complement strand
GGTGTGTTGGCGGCCGCATTGAAGAAAGAGATATTGTCTGATGCGGGCTACCAGCAACTCATCGCCACCACGACCAAACTGAACAAAGTGGGCAGTGAACTCGCGCCGATAGCGGGCGTGCATGCGCTCACCGATGTCACCGGTTTCGGTCTGCTCGGCCATCTGCTTGAGATATGCCGAGGCTCGAATCTTGGTGCTGAGGTGAACTTCGACCAAGTACCTGTGTTGTCAGAGGCGTTGCCGTTGGCGCAACAAGGCATCGGTCCCGGTGCTATCGGACGCAATCTGGCAAGCTATGGTCATGCCGTGGATTTCGCGCCGACTTTGGATGAATGGAAGCAACTTTTGCTGGCGGATGCGCAGACCAGCGGTGGATTGCTGGTTGCTGTCGCGCAGGAGAACGTCGATGAAGTGTTGGCGCGATTCCGTGAGGCCGGATTCGCCCAAGCCGCCGTCATTGGAAAAATGAAGCAGGGCGCACCGCGTGTAGCAGTCGAATAAGTCATTCAGCACTTTCACCCGTGCCCAAGATGAAGCTCCATCTTGGGCACGTTCTTTTCAGTACATTCCGTGATATGCATCACTAAATCACTCAAGCATATTGAATACGTTGAAGTATTTCAGCTGGCCTTGTCTTGTTCATGCAACGTTAGAACATTAGAATATTCTTAATTAATAAAGGGTTTTCATTGTGTATTTGGGTGAACCCTACAACGGTTTCAGGTCTATCGGAGGTAAGTCAAAATGTTGAAAATCATTGGTGGTTTTTTCTTGGGTTTGATCGTGGTCAGCGTACTCGCTTACACCTATGCGGGAAGTCTGATGTTCAGAGAGATAGAGAGTCCGTTCGGTGTCGAAGAGACTGTCGCGCGTATCCAGCAGAACATCCAGAACACGGGGAATGGTTGGGCGCTCTCGGGTCTGCGCAATCCCGGCAAGGCGGTGCAGAACGATGGTGGCAACGTGTTGCCAGTGATGATGGTCGAAGCGTGTAGCACCAAATATTCCGGCCCCATCCTCAAAGACGATTCGGTACGCTTCCTTTCCATCCTGATGCCTTGCAAGGTGTCGGTGTACAAGAAGAACGACGGCAAGACCTACATCGGCATGATGAATGCCGGATTGATGGGGAAGATGTTCGGGCCGATGGTGGGTGAGGTGATGGGCGAGGTCGCCAAGGATCAAGAGAAGTTCGTTCAGTTCGATCCAAGTAAGCCCGCTCCTGAAATGATCAAAGGAACGCCCGGTGCAACCGGTGGTGCAGGCGGTGGTGCGGCAGGCGGCTGCTAAGCCAGCCGTTCACTTCCTTACTTATCTAGATCATTCAAGGGGACATCATGTCAGCCAGACCCAAACTCATCTTGTCGGTAGCGGCCATCGCGGCCATGCTGACAGCGCTGGTCGCGTTCGCGATGCCAGCCAAACCAGAGGCAACACCTGCACCACAAGCGGCGGCCACACCGAAGAAGCAAAGCGACTCCACGGCCGACCACAGCAAGTTCAAAGAGCTGCAAAAGAACTTCAAGACTGGCCCTGAGGTGACGCAAGCTTGTTTGATCTGTCACACAGAGGCCGCTAAGCAAGTACAACACACCAAGCACTGGACATGGGAATCGAAAGATCCTAAGACCGGCCAGATTCGCGGCAAGAAGAACATCATCAACAACTACTGCACTGCTGTCCTCTCCAACGAGAAGGATTGCATGGCATGTCACGCAGGCTATGGTTGGAAAGACAGCTCTTTCGATTTCAGTGTCGAGAAGAATGTCGATTGCTTGGTGTGTCACGACAACACGGGCACCTATCGCAAGTTACCAGGTGATGCAGGCCATCCCGTGTACAAGCGTCGCGAGTTCCCACCCAAGTCGGGTAAGTTCGTTGAGGCGGTCGATCTGCAAAAAGCGGCACAGAGCATCGGTATGCCTTCGCGTACCAACTGCGGCGCATGTCACTTCTTCGGTGGTGGTGCGAATGGTGCGAAGCATGGTGATCTGGATAGCTCCTTGCAACATCCAGCAAAATATCTAGACGTGCACATGAACGAGAAGGGTTTGAACTTCACTTGCACAGAATGCCATGCGACAAAGAGTCACGAAGTGTCGGGTAGTCGTTACAACACCTCAGCAGCGATGACCGGCCCAGCGCATATTCGCGGTAAGGCAGATGCATCGCCTGCGGCCTGTCAGTCATGCCACAGCGACAAGCCGCACTCGGCCAAGCATGCGATGCTGAATCAACACACTGACAAGCTGGCGTGCCAGACCTGCCACATCCCGGAATATGCACGCAATGACATCGGCACCGAGTTGAGCTGGGATTGGTCGACAGCCACCACCATGGGGCCAGATGGAAAACCATTCGTGCGTAAGGATAGTGCAGGTCGTCGCGCCTTCGATTCCAAGAAAGGGAATTGGGTTTGGGAGTCTTATGTGATCCCTGAGTATCGTTGGTTCAACGGCACTTCTACCTACAAAGTCATCGGAGACAAGATCGATCCGACTAAGACCGTGCAGTTGAATGTGGTGGGTGGTAGTCCGAACGATCCCGATTCACGCATCTGGCCGACCAAGGTGCATCGCG
>PNNY01000182.1 GCA_013824485.1 Sideroxydans sp. | reverse complement strand
CGAGCCGATTCGAAGCCTGTCTGTTATGTACCCCACAAAGAACTACCACTGGCGCATCGCCGGTTTCTATTTCTTCTATTACGCCTTCGTAGGGATGTTCTCTCCCTATTGGAGTCTGTACCTGCAATCCATCCATTTCACGCCTATCGAGATCGCTGTCTTGATGTCGATCCAGCCTGTGATGCGCATGGTCGCGCCTAATATCTGGGGTTGGCTGGCCGACCATACGGGTGAACGTCTGTTGGTGGTGCAGGTAGCGGCGACCTTGAGTGCAGTGTTCTACTTTGGCGTGTTCCTCACCACCAGCTTCTGGGGGCTGTTCTTGGTGTTGACGCTGATGGGGTTCTTTTGGAGTGCATCCATGCCGTTGGTGGAGGCGACGACACTGAGTTATCTGGGTAAGAACACGGCGCATTACGGCCGCATCCGCTCGTGGGGTTCTATCGGCTTCATCGTGGCTGTGGTCGGGTTGGGTTTTGCGTTCGACTATATCGCCATCGCCTGGTTGCTATGGGCGGGGCTGGTGTGCGAGATCGGCATTCTTATCTTTGCTAGACAGATACCCAAGACTGAGGTGTTGGCCCACCACACCGATCATCAGCCGATTCGGCAGATTGTGATGCAACCCAAAGTGCTGGCGTTGTTGGGGGCTTGCTTCTTGATGTCAGTGGCGCACGGCCCTTATTACACCTTCTTCTCCATCTATCTGGTCGAACATGGCTATACCAAGACTGCGGTAGGGGGCTTATGGGCGCTGGGTGTCATCTGTGAGATCGGCGTGTTCTTTTTGATGCCTGCGCTGGCCAAGCGTTTCGGCTTTACCCGTATCCTGCTCATCAGTTTCAGCGCGGCGGTGCTGCGCTTCATGTTGATAGGATGGATGGTGGATTGGGTCGTGGTCCTGTTGTTTGCGCAGGTGCTGCATGCTTTGACATTTGGCGCATACCACGCCGCATCAGTAGGGTTGGTGCATGAGTATTTCAAAGGCCGGCATCAATCCAAAGGGCAGGCACTGTTCGGTAGCTTCACTTACGGCGCTGGCGGTGTGCTCGGCGGATTGGCGAGCGGACCGATCTGGCAGCACTGGGGGGCGAATGCTTTATATTCGTTCAGTGCTGCCATGGCGTTGTTAGGTCTGTGTTTGATGGCCTGGCAAAGCCATTATCAAAGGGGCTAACGCAGGGTCGTGCGGTAACGCTCTTCTTCCATACGACTCTCTAGCTCATGTTCCTCGAATCGCAGATCCGCCTTCAAGCGGTCACGGTCTCTATCTAAGTCGCGTATCTCTTTGCGTATGCGAAGCCTGTCTTTTTCAGACTTGTCCTTCTCTGAAAGCTCGTGCTCCAGATGGTCGAGGCGACTGTCTAGGTCCTTGATCCGTTGGCGTGCTTTGTAGACGCTTAAGGCGGCAGTGTTGTTGATATGGAAAACCATGTCGATATCGGACGGGCAAACGCCTTGGTATGCCTCTCCATTCAGGCCCGTGCGAAAAGCGTTGCTGGGTGTGCAGTATTGCTTCAGACCTATCGTGCGTCCTTCTAGATATTGGCTGGTGTCAGGCCGGATCCCATACTCTTTGCAGGACTTGGCGTAGTCATCCAACCGCCTTTCGGGCAGGCCGGAACGCCCATCTTGGATGCCCAATTGATGCCAGTCGGAGGAGTGGCATTCCTTTTCACTGAGCGTGGAACAGGCGTTCAGGATCAGCAGTAAAGGTAAAGTGAGTAGGGCGGTCTTTTTCATGTTGAACTCTGAAGGTTTGGCTATGCTGACATTCTAGATGAATCTGACTCTCGAATAATTGGTGATATGTCTCGACGTGAGTAGGCCTGAAATGGTGGGTGGAGTGATAAAATTCGCGCCTTCTCAACGAGTGACAACGCCATGAGCCAAGTATTTCTATACGACACCACCCTACGTGATGGCACGCAACGTGAAGACATCTCTCTATCAGTTGACGACAAGTTAGCTATTGCAAAACGGTTGGCCGATTTTGGTTTCCACTACATCGAAGGTGGTTGGCCCGGATCAAACCCCAAGGATGCTGAGTTCTTCGCGCGTGCGGCAAAATTGGATTTCGGTACGGCCAAGCTCGCCGCGTTCGGGCGTACCCGCCAGAAGAGTTTGCAGTGCGAACAAGACACGAACTTGCAAGCCTTGCTGGATGCGCAAACGCCTGTCGTCACTATGGTGGGCAAGAGTTCGGATTATCACGTGAAGGTGGTGCTGTCCGCCACGTTGGACGAGAACCTCGCCATGATCCGCGACAGCGTGGCCTACATGAAATCCAAGGGGCGCGAGGTGATGTTCGATGCGGAACATTTCTTCGATGGTTTCATTGCCAACAAAGACTATGCGCTAGCGACTTTGAGAGCGGCGGCGGATGCAGGCGCAGACTGGCTAGTGTTGTGCGAGACCAACGGCGGCAAGTTGCCGTGGGAAGTGGAAGACATCGTGCGAGAGGTGAAGAAGCACATCAGCACGCCACTCGGCGCGCATTGCCATAACGATAGCGGATGCGGTGTGGCGAACTCGCTGGCGGCAGTGCGCGGCGGTTGCTTGCAGGTGCAGGGCACGATCAACGGTTACGGCGAGCGCGTTGGCAATGCC
>PNNY01000181.1 GCA_013824485.1 Sideroxydans sp. | reverse complement strand
AACATCGCCATCGAGCAGAGCAGATTGTTGGCTGAAAAAATCAAAGAAGCCATCAGCCAGCCCTACGAATTGACGGTGAAACTCAAGGATGGCACTGACGTTGCAGTGCATCATCGCTGCACTGCAAGTGTAGGCGTCGTGCCTTTTATCAACCATGAGATCAATGAGCAAGACCTACTCAACTATGCTGATAAGGCGATGTATCAGGCCAAGCGAGAGGGACGCAATCAGGTGCGTTTCTTCAGTTAGGCGAGAATCTGCCGATAATGGGTTCGTAAGGGGAAGTGATTAATGTCTAAATTCAATATCAATCTACACGAGGCGGTCTATTCACTGTCAGATGCACTCGATCTGGTCGGGGTGACCCACATCCACCACGGCAAACGCGTGGCCTATATGGCGGCGGAATGCGGCAAACAGATGGGGTGGAAAGGGCAGCGCATGGACGATCTGTTCCAAGCCGCCATCCTGCATGACTGCGGTGTTTCCAAGACTATCGTCCACTCGCGACTGGCTCAGTTCGAATGGGAAAAAGAGGGGGATCACTGCAAGATCGGTGCGGTGTTGTTGAATTCTTGTCCGCTGCTAGAGCACCTAGCACCAGTTGTGCGTTACCACCACACGCATTGGCCTGAATTGAAAGATATGGACCTGCCCGAGGATGTGAAGTTGGCTGCCAACTGCATCTACATGGTGGATAGGGTGGATGTGCTGTCTTTGGGCTTCTTGGTAGATCAATCTAATCTGCTCCTTGGGCGTGAAGAGATACGTAAGAAGATCACTGAGAAACGGGGAGATTGGTTCTGCCCAGAGTTGGTTGATGCCTTTCTACAAATATCACGTTCTGAAGCGTTCTGGCTCTCATTAGAGAATGAACACGTCTCCGGCTACGTTTCCGTCTGGTTGTCGGAGACCAAGGTGCGCGAGATGGAGTTCGAAGAATTACGCAGCATCGTGCGCATCTTTTCTTACATCGTCGATGCAAAGAGTCCATTCACTAAATCTCACTCTGATGGTGTGGCTAGATTGGCGCGTCACCTCGGCGTTTTGTTTGAGCTGTCTGAACAGAGTTGCGAGATGTTGGAATTGGCAGGCTTGTTACATGACATCGGTAAGTTGAGGCAACCAGATGAGTTGTTGGATAAGCCGGGCAAGCTGACAGCCGAAGAGTATTCTCATATCCAGCGCCATAGCTTCGATACCTATAGCATCTTAAAGAACATCAAGGGGCTTGAAGCTGTCACGCAGTGGGCAGCCTTGCACCACGAAAGGGCGGATGGTACGGGCTATCCCTATCATATCCAGAACGGAGGGTTGGCAAAGGAGGCGCGCATCATTGCGGTCGCGGATGTGTTTCAGGCCTTGGCACAGAAGCGACCCTACCGTGATCCATTGCAGCCAGACGAGATCATGGAGATCCTCAACGAGATGGTGGATGACGGCAAGTTGGATAGAGAGATCGTGTTACGGGTAGATGGCGACCTTCAGAGATGCTGGGAAACGGCGTTGGGTCTATAAAAACGATAATAACGACCAAGCAGAATAGATGTCTGCAACGTCAAGAGGGGGAGTTTCAATTGAACACAATGATTGATGAAGAGATCTTGGAGCGACAGGGGATGAAGCTCAATACCCGCTTCTTACTGTTGCGCGGCGTCATATTTTTGGTGTTTGCGGTATTTTGTGTCCTTGTCTTCAATTCGATGGTTGCTACCATCAATGAGCAATGGGGGAAACAGTTCGCGCATCGCCAAGTGTTGTTCGATAAATATCGCACGCTCTCCCCACTCATCCGCGAGATCAAACTGGCACGCCAGATGGCATCTGAGCCAGCATTGCTCAAGATGGCTTTGAATGAAGGAGATGCGGCTGCGCGCCAGCGTGCGATCAATGTAATGGAGCGATATCGGATCGACTTTCGCGACCATAGTTACTTCGCTGCTTTTTCTCGCAGTGGAAAGTATTACTTCAATGATGCGGCCAACAAATATGTTGGCCGACAATATCGCTACACGCTCTCTCCAAACAAAAAAGACGACAAGTGGTTCTACGCCACCCTCAAGGAGGGTAAGGACTATCAGGTCAATCTCGATCCTGATACTCACTTGGGTGTGGTGAAGGTGTGGATCAATGTGTTGCTCAAGAATGGGGATGAGGTGCTCGGGGTGATCGGTACGGGCATCGACCTCACCGATTTTTTGAAAGAGAGTGTGGGGCTAGAGCAAGAGGGAATCCACAACTTTTTCGTAGACAAGAATATGGCGATCCAGCTATCGGTTGATCCAAATTTGATCGATTATGCAAGCTTGGCAAAAGATGCAAGCGAACGCATCAAGATCGATGTTCTATTCAATGCACCATCCGATTTGGTGCGTTTTCATCAAATCACCGATGAGTTGCAAAAGGATCCAACCTCAGGCGAGGTGCGCACGATGTGGGTCCAATACCGTGGTGTGAATCATCTCTTGGGAGTCGCCTATCTGCCTGAAGTGGGTTGGTATGACTTGACGCTTATGAATGAAAAGAGCTTGGCGGTGTTACATGGTTACGCTTGGTTGCCCATGGTGTTTGGCTTGCTGTTCCTGATTGCCTTGTTGATATTGAACTTCT
>PNNY01000180.1 GCA_013824485.1 Sideroxydans sp. | reverse complement strand
CTCTACACGGGCTATGTCGCGCAGCAGCACCGGCGTGCCGCGCTCGGCTTTCACCACCAGATTTTCGATATCCGCTTTGCCGCGCAGGTAGCCGTGGCCGCGCACCATGTATTCAGTCTCAGCCATCTCCACCACGCGCCCGCCCACGTCGCGGTTGCTGTCGCGAATCACCTGCGACACCTTGCTCAACGGTATGCCGTAGGAACGCAGCTTCAGCGGATCGACCGTCACCTGATATTGCTGCACGAAGCCGCCGATGGAAGCGACCTCGGCCACGCCGTGTGCCTTGGTCAGTTGATAGCGCACATACCAGTCCTGCATGGTGCGCAGTTCGGCGAGATCGTGTTTGTCGCTCAACACGGCGTACTGGTATACCCAGCCCACGCCGCTCGCGTCCGGCCCCAGTTGTGGCGACACGCCGCTGGGCATGCGCCCGGCGATGCTGTTCAGATATTCCAGCACGCGCGAACGCGCCCAGTAGATGTCGGTGCCGTCCTCGAAGATCACGTACACGAACGACGCGCCGAAGAAGGAGAAGCCGCGTACCACTTTCGATTTCGGCACCGACAGCATGGCCGTGGTCAGCGGATAGGTGACTTGGTCTTCCACCACCTGCGGCGCTTGGCCTGGATATTCGGTATAGACGATGACCTGCACGTCGGAGAGATCAGGTAGCGCGTCCAGCGGCGTCTTCACCAGCGCATAGATGCCCGCTAGTGTGATGAACAGGGTGGCGAGCAACACCAGAAAACGGTTGTGTGCCGACCAGTCGATTATCTTGGCGAGCATGTCAGTGTCCCTCGTGTTGAGCTTGCAGCTTGGTGATGACCCATTCGCCCTGACCGCGTTCGACGATCTCGAAGCTGATGGCGCTGCCCGGTTTAATGCCGCTCACCAGCGATGGATTAGCCAGCGCGAAGTCCATGGTCATGCTTGGCCACTTGAGTGCGGGGATGGGGTCGTGGGTGATACTCAGCGTGCCATCTGGATTGATGGCTTCGAGGATCCCTTGCACCTGATGACCGACGGTCTTCTGCTGCGCTTGCGGTTTGGCTGGTACATCGCCCATGCCACCCAGCGCCGCCTTCAGGTTGCTCTCCGAATCAATGAGGAAATTGGCAGAGGTGACGACTTGTTCACCCGCCGCGATGCCGTTCAATACTTCGACATAGTCATGGCTGCGACCACCTAGGGTGACGCTACGCGGTTCGAAGCGTCCTTCCGCCAATCTCACCAGCACCACTTGCCGCGTGCCGCTATCGATGACGGCTGAGGTGGGGATGGCTAGCACTTTATTGCCTTTGCCTACGGCTAACTGCGCGTTGGCAAACATGGCGGGCTTGAGCATAGCCTTCGGATTCGCGACCTGAATACGCACTTGCAGCGTGCGCGTCGCGCTGTTCAAGGTGGGGTAGATGAAATCTACTTTGCCGTCGAAGCTGTGCTGTGGATACGCATCAATATCAATTTTTGCCACGCTACCGAGTTGGAGTTGCCCGATCTCTTGTTCGGGTACATCGGCGATGACCCAGACAGAGGAGAGGTCGGCGATCTGATACAACACCTCGCCCGGCATGAAGCGCATGCCTTGCACGGCTTTCTTCTCCAGCACGATGCCAGCTTCCTTGGCTTGATAGGTGATGCGGTTGCCGTTCAGTTTTGCATCACTGATATCCCAATTCTTCAGGCGCGCGGCACTGGCATCGACCAAGCGTCGCATGCTGAGCTTGGCTTCCTCATCCGCGTCTTTCATGGCGGCCAAACCTTGCGCAGCAAGCGACTGTTCGCGTTGTGCCGAGACTAGTTCCGGGCTGTACACATCGAACAGGGGCTGTCCTTTGGTAACGAGTTGGCCGGTGGTGTTCACATGCAGGCGTTCCACCCAACCTTCGAATTTCGGTGCGATGGTGTAGGTGCGACGCTCATCAATCTCTATACGCCCGGTCACGCGCAAGGTGCTGTTCAATTCACGCAAGGCCGCCGCTTCGCTCTTCACGCCCAGCTTTTGCACCTTGTCGATGCTGATATTGATGGAAGAGGAGGTTTGTTCGTCGCCTGCATACACCGCGACATAGTCCATACCCATCGCATCCTTCTTAGGCACGGGCGAGGTGTCTGGCAGACCCATCGGGTTGCGGTAGTAAAGGATCCTGTTTTCTGCTTTTTCCTCAATACTCGTTCCTCGCTCCTCGATCATGTTTTGTGTGCCGAACCAGTAAGCGGTGACGGCGACAGTTAGCAACAACAGAGCGGCGGTGATTTGTTTGGATAAGGTGTTCATCATTCTTCTCCTAGGGACTTCTCGATGTCGGCCAGACGCAATTGCATGTCGGTCTGAGCTTGCAGGTGTTGTTGTTTGGCTTTGAGGATCTGTTTCTGCGCTTCGATGAGCATGCTGAAGGACACTTTGCCTGTTTCGTATCCGGCTAACGCCGACTGATAGGTCAACTCGGCTTGGGGTAACAGGCGCGTAGTGATCAGTGTCTCGGTGCGGCGTGCCGACTCCAGTGCCGACAGCGCCTCAGAGAGTTCCGATCGCATCTGGTCGAGTAGTGCCAGTTTGCGTGCAGTCGAAGCGGACAGCATGGCTTCGGTCTCACCTTCCTGTGAT
>PNNY01000179.1 GCA_013824485.1 Sideroxydans sp. | reverse complement strand
ACGTTGCTGTCTGTTAGTGACTCTGGCATGTCGGGATGGATGCCCATCTTTTCCGCAATAGCCTTCCACACCTCAGGATTCAACACCACCAACGCCACCAGATAAGGCTTACCTTCGCCATACAGCATCACTTGATCGATCAACGGGTCAGTCAGGATGGCCGCTTCCATATCCGCAGGCGGGAATTTCTCGCCGTTCGCCAACACGATGATCTCTTTCAATCGACCAGTGATATAGACATGCCCCGTCTCGCTGATGCGGGCGACGTCACCACTGTTCAGCCAGCCGTCATCGCTCAAGATCGCCTTGGTCGCCTCTGGATTGTTCCAGTAGCCCATCATCACGTTCGGCCCTTTGATGAGCAGCGCATTCTGCGGCCCCAGTTTCACCTGCACACCGCGTATGGGCTGGCCGACGCTATCGGGGAAGTTGTTGTCCAGCTTGTTACCTGTTGCGATGGGGCTGGTCTCGGTCATACCGAAGCCCTGCACCACGGGCAAGCCTAGTCCCACGAAAGTATGCGAGATCTCCGCCGTCAATGCTGCGCCGCCACTCACTGCCGTGCGCAGACGACCACCCAATCTATCCATCAACTTCTGCGCCACCAGTTTCTTCAAGATAGGCCACAGCAAGAAGGAGAGCTTCCAACCACCGCGTCCTTGGTCGCGCAGGAAGCGCGCCCAACCCACCTCCACTGCCAACAGGAAGAGCTTCTTGCGGATGGCAGGGCCTTCATCCAACTTGGCATGCAGTGCCGCATAGATGCGCTCGTAGATGCGCGGCACGGAAATGAGGATGGTCGGCTTGATGAATTGCAAGTCTTCCGACAACAACGGAATCGACCGTGCGTACGCCACTGTCGCGCCTGTCATCACTTGCAAGTAGTAACCGCAGGTGCGCTCAAAGGTGTGCGACAAGGGCAAGAAGGAAAGCAGCAAGTCATCTGGATAGATGACGAAGGTACCCAGTGCAGAGTAGGTATTACTCAGCATGTTGTTGTGGCTGAGCATCACACCTTTGGGTTTGCCCGTCGTGCCCGAGGTATAAATGATGCTGGCGAGTTCACCGATCTGAGTCGGAACAGGTGCCTGCAAGGTGGCCGTCGCAGGCAGATAGTTGCTTGCTCCGACAAGACGCGGTTCGTTATGCGCAAAGGTATCGAGCGCGATGAAGCGTTGCACGCAGCCCATCTGACCGACCACGTTGCTCAACTCTTTCCACTGGTCTGCCGTCTCGAACAGCACTGCCTTGGCTTGCGCATCGTTGACGATGTAGGCGATGTTCTCAGCGCGATCCACTGTGTACAAAGGTACCGTGATCAATCCCAAAGACATGGCTGCCTGATCGAAGATCACCCACTGCGGACAGTTACGCAACATCAAGGCGACACGGTCACCTTTGGCGAATCCTTCCTTAGCCAAGGCCGCCTGCCAGCGCGCCACCTGCTCCAACATCTGCTTCCACGTCAGGGATATCCATGCGCTCTTGGCATTATCGAAATAGCGGTAGGCCTCTTTGTCGGGTGAGTGCTTTACCCGTTCAAGGAACAAACCATGCAAGGTACCCGCTTGTTCTGGGGTGATCACATCTGGGTCGTGTGCGGTCATTTTCATCTCCCTTGTATTGACGTACTACTAATCGAGGAACAGGTCTTTGAAAGGTGCAACGTTTGGATCGACTGCATAAGGATTGAAATCTGTGACGCCGTTTTCACGCAGCACCACCTCATCAATAAAGAAATTGCCACTACAGGTAGCGCTATCTCGCATCAAGATGGCATGTGCCGCATCCGCCATGATGGCGGGTTTGCGCGAGGCACGCAGAATAGCCTCAGGGAAATTGAATTCGATGGCAGCGGTGGCGATGGTGGTGCGCGGCCATAACGCATTGAAGGCGATGCCTTCAGCGGCGAACTCTTTCGCCATCCCCAACATGACCATACTCATCCCGAATTTGGACATGGTGTAGGCGACATGCGGCGCGAACCATTTGGCCTGCATATCTAGGGGCGGCGACAAAGCCAGCACATGCGGATTCACTGCGTTCTTGAGGTGCGGGATGCACGCCTGCGAAACGAGGAAAGTCGCGCGCATGTTCACATCCCACATCAGATCAAGACGTTTCGCGGGTGTCTGCAAAGTCGGTGTGAGTTGGATGGCACTGGCGTTGTTGACCAGCACATCGATACCGCCGAAATGCGCGACGGCTTGAGCTACCGCAGCGGTGATCGCATTCTCATCACGCACATCCATCTGAATAGCCAATGCCCGCCCACCAGCAGCGACCACCTCTTCGGCAACAGAATGGATGGTGCCGGGAAGTTTGGGATGCGGATCGACTGTCTTGCCCGTGATGATCACCTTCGCACCGTCACGTGCACAACGCAGAGCAATCTCGCGACCGATGCCTCGGCTAGAGCCAGTGATGAAAACAACCTTATTGTGCAGGCCGCTCATACTGGATTCGACCTCAGCACCTCCGGTGCGAAGTCGTCCACCATGATGACTTGGCGACGTAGCGCATAGTCACGTTCCAATTGCGCAACTTGCTCTGCAGTAATGAGTCCTTTGTCACGTGCTTCAGCAATCATTTGCATCTCGTCGCGAGATTTAAGCTTGCCTTCTTTGCGCGCCTTCTCCA
>PNNY01000178.1 GCA_013824485.1 Sideroxydans sp. | reverse complement strand
TTTCTGTGGCACTTTCCATCGCCTCACGGCGTCCGGTCGTTAACCGGCATCTTGCTCTGTGGAGCCCGGACTTTCCTCTCCGCCCTTACGGACGCAGCGACTGTCTAGCCAGCTTCGGGGCACATACTATCACGCGTACATTAAGCCTCTCCTACTTGTACGCTGATGCCTAGCTCTTTCCACTGCGCCGCTTCTTCCTGCAAAGCGGTCTCGGTCAATGGATTTTGTGTCAACCAACCTTGCTCCAAGGAAAGGTGGAATTTCGTTCCGCTGAAGCGACCTTGCATCTTAGGCAATTGAACGCCGCTACGGTTACGACAGAACAAGGTCGCCAAGCGTAGAGACATGACCAAGGCTTGATCTTTTGATTCGCGTAATTGCGGGCGTAATTTTTCCAAACGGCCACGATGTGCCAAGGTGAGCATACTCAAAAGCGTCTGCTCTTTTTTGGAGAATCCCGGCATGTCTGCATTGGCAAGGATATAGGCGGAGTGCTTGTGATATCCACTGTGTGCGACGCTGATGCCGATCTCATGCAGATCCGCCGTCCATTTCAGATAACGCTGGGTCGGCTCATCGAACTGCTCTCCCAAGAATTGTTGCGCCAGCATGGCTGACAGTTCAGCCACTCGCTTCGATTGCTTGGGTGCGACGTGGTAGCGACGCATGAATTGCTGCACGGTCGCTTCGCGCATATCGTTGTGAGTGAAACGACCATGCAGGTCGTACAGCACGCCTTCGCGCAACGCGCCCAAAGCGGGTTGCATGCGTTCGATGCCAAGCTCGCAGAATGCCGCATACATGATTGCGAAACCGCCCGGCAACACGGGGATACGATCCGGCTTCAACCCCAGCAAATCCAGCTTGTTCACATCGCCCGCTTTGAGCAATTGCGCACGCAACTTCTCCAACCCTTCACGGGTGATGCCTCCGTCGCTGTAACCGTTCTGCTCCAGGATGTCGCAGATGACACGCGCACTGCCCGATGAACCCATCGCCACATCCCAGTGACCACTGGCGTAATCCGCGACGATGGTCTGCAATTCGATACGTGCGGCGAATTCGGCTTGTTTGAGATTGGACTTGGTAATCTTGCCATCGGCGAAATAGCGCGCACTGAAACTGACGCAGCCCATGTAGAGGCTTTCCAGATGTGCAGGTTGTAGACCTTGTCCGATGATGAATTCAGTCGAGCCACCACCGATGTCCATCACCATACGACGCTCGTTGGTGCGCGGCAAACCTTGTGCGACACCCAGATAGATTAGGCGCGCTTCTTCACGCCCCGCGATGACTTCGATGGGGAATCCAAGCGCTGCTTCTGCTTTTTTTAGGAATTCAGGTGCGTTCTTGGCGACGCGCAGAGAGTTGGTGCCCACCGCGCGTACCGCTTCGGGTGGCAACCCACGGAGACGTTCTCCAAATTTTTGCAGGCATGATAGGCCACGCTGTTGCGCTGCCTGATCGAGCAGCTTGTCTTCATCTAGACCTGCGGCGAGCCTTACTGCCTCGCGCAAACCATCGAGCATATACAGCTGATCATCCACCACCCGCGCCACCTGAAGTCGAAAACTGTTCGACCCAAGATCGATTGCAGCGAGGAGTGGCTGTTGTTGCACGATTAGATCAACCCGGTTTCAATTTGAAGAGGAGACAAGGCGGCGACGAGCGAAAGACGCAGGCAGTACAACCAGTACGACTAGGAGTGAGCGAGGAAGCCAACGCAGTATCGTCGATAAATTGGAAGCGGGTTACTGTTGGACTTCGCGCTCGATCTCTTCCACGGTGACATGACGCACGTCGCGCCCTTTGACCATGTACACCACATATTCAGACATGTTCTTGGCGTGATCACCGATACGCTCAATGGCCTTAGCAACGAACAATATCTCTAAAGAAGTAGAGATGGTGCGAGGGTCTTCCATCATGAAAGTGATGAGGTAACGCATGATGGCGCGGAACTCTTCATCCACCTGCTCATCTTGACGCACCACTTGCGCAGCGATAGCCAGATCGAGACGCGCGAACGAATCCAAGGATTTACGCAACATATCCAGCGCGATGTCGGCAGCATGTTTGATCTCGTTATAGCGCGGCAGATGCAGGCGCTCTTTTTGCGACAGCAGCTTCGCCATACGTGCGATCTTCTCTGCCTCGTCACCGATACGCTCTAGGTCGGTGATGGTCTTGATCACGGTCATCACCATGCGCAGATCACCTGCTGCTGGCTGACGACGCACGAGGATGCGGTTGCAACTCTCGTCGATCTCGACTTCCATCGCATTCACATTGTGATCGTTCTCGATCACACGATTCATCAGCGCCACATCACCCGTGGTCAATGATTCGACCGCCTGCTTGATCTGGCTCTCGACTAGCCCGCCCATCTGCAATACACGTGCGCGCACGGCTTCCAGTTCGGTGTCGAATTGCTTGGAGGTATGTTCGCTGCTGACCATGTTATTTCCTTAATATCGTTGCAAATGACGGATGCTATCGAATCGTCGTTAAGTTTTTGTGACAGCCCTTCAAGCTGTGAGCGTCTTTACGCCGTTCGGCGTGCCCAGCAATAACACATCTGCACCGCGACGCGCGAACAGACCGTTGGTCACCACGCCAGGCAAATGGTTCAACAGGGTT
>PNNY01000177.1 GCA_013824485.1 Sideroxydans sp. | reverse complement strand
CGCTTCAACGAGCAACCCGCTACCTTCGAGCAGATACACAAAGCACTACTCACTGGCCTGCTCGGCAACATCGGTTGTCGCTCGACTAGCGAGCCGCACTACCTCGGGCCGCGCGAGATCAAGTTCTTCATCGCATCGAATTCGGTGTTGGCAAAGAAGGGGGCGAAGTGGGTGTTCGCGGCGGAGATCGTGGAGACCACTAAGCTGTTCGCGCGTTGCATGGCGCGCATCGAGCCCGAGTGGTTGGAAGAGGTGGGGGCGCATCTCATCAAGCGCAGTTACTTCGACGCGCACTGGGAGAAGAAAGCGGCACAGGTGGCAGCGTGGGAACGCAGCACCTTGTTCGGCCTGCTCATCAATCCCAAGAAACGCGTGCATTATGGACCGATGAATCCGGAAGACTCGCGCGAGGTGTTCATCCGCCAAGCGCTAGTGAATGGCGAGTTCAACACGCTCGCGCCGTTCTTCGCGCACAACCAGAAGATGATCGAAGACATCAAGGCGTTGGAACACAAATCGCGGCGCCCCGATGTGCTGGTGGATGACGAGCTCATCTTCGCCTTCTATGACCAACGTATCCCCGCAGGCATGCACAACGGCGCGGCCTTTGAGAAATGGCGCAAGGAAGCCGAGCGCGAACAGCCGAAGTTGCTCTATCTCAAAAAAGACGACTTGATGCGCCACGAGGCGGCAGGCATCACTACCGATCAGTTTCCGCCGCAGTTGGTGATGAACAATGTGAGCTACGCTATGGCGTATAACTTCGCTCCTGGCAAGAGCGACGACGGCGTGACGCTGACCGTGCCGCAAGCCTTGCTGAATCAGGTGTCGGCAGCGCGCTGCGAATATCTGGTGCCGGGGGTATTGGCGGAGAAAGTCGCACAGTTGGTGAAGTCGTTACCGCAGAAACTTCGTCGCAATTGTGTGCCGGTGCCCGAATTTGCGGCTTTCTTTGCGGGATCGGTGAAGCCGTCCGATACGCCGTTGCTACAAGCCTTGGCGCGCTTCATCCGAGAACAAAGGCAGATCGATGTGCCGCTGGATGCGTTCCGTCTAGAGCAGCTCCCGCCGCATCTGCTGATGAACTTCCGCGTAGTGGATGAGCATGGCAGGCAGTTGGGGATGTCGCGCAATTTTGCTGCTTTGCGAGGGGAGTGGGCGCTCAAGCAGGCTGTCGTCACCGCTTCGCCTGTGGCCAAACAAGCTGTAGTGCCGGCAAAGGCTAGTGGGGAACGCTACACGGAATGGCGTTTCGGCGATTTTCCCGCGACCCGCACCGAGCAACGTGCAGGCCAGACCATCACCGTGTTCAACGCATTGGTGGACGAGGGCGATGCGGTGAGTCTGCAGAGTTTCGATACGCGCGAAGAGGCACAGGCGGTGCATCGTGCCGGTCTGCGTCGTTTGTTCATGCTGGCACTGAAAGAGCAGGTCAAGTATCTGGAGAAGAATCTGCCGGGACTGCAGGCGATGGCGATGCAGTTCTTGCCTTTCGGTTCGCAACAGGACTTGCAGCGGCAGATCATTGCAGTGACCTTCGATCGTTGCTCACTCAACGAACCGTGGCCAGAATCTGAGAAATCCTTTGCCGAGCGTTGCAAGGATGCCAAAGGAAGATTGAATCTGGTGGCGCAGGAAATCTCGCGCTTGGTGGCGGCGGTGTTGGCGGATCACCATGCTTTGCAGAAAGCCTTGCCCCAATTCAAAGCGCATACGCAGGTGTTGCAGGATATCCGCAGTCAGTGCGAATGGTTGCTGGGCAAGGAGTGGGTGGGGCGCACGCCTTACGAACGCATGCAGCATATGCCGCGCTACCTGAAGGCTATCAATGTGCGCTTGGAAAAGTTGAAGGCGAATCCAGCGCGTGATGCGCAAAATCTGGCGCAGATGAATCCGTTGTTGCAGCAATGGGGGCGTAAGCTCTCCGCGCAGCAAGGCGAGGTCGATGCCCGCTTGGTGGATTTTGGGTGGATGGTGCAGGAATTGCGCGTGTCTTTGTTCGCGCAGGAGTTGAAGACGCCCGTCATCGTCTCGGTCAAACGCTTAGAGAAGATGTTGGCGGAGATGAACAGGTAGAATCACGATATCGAAGTATGAGGTCACGGAAATGTCAGTCAAAAAAGTAGATGTGTTGTTGGTCGGTGCCGGGGTGATGAGTGCGACGCTGGGGAAGCTGTTGGCGCAACTCGATCCGTCGCTGAAGATCTTGATGGTAGAGCGTCAAGCCAAGGTGGCGAATGAGAGTTCACATGGGCTGAACAACGCAGGCACTGGGCACGCTGGATATTGCGAGTTGAACTACACCCCCGAGATGCCTGATGGCAGCGTGAAGATCGACCGCGCGTTAGAGATCAATGCGGCGTTCGAGGTGTCTTTGCAGTTCTGGTCGTATCTGGTGGAGCAAGGTCTATTGCCGCAACCTGAGAAGTTCATCAATCCCGTTTATCACCAGAGTTTCGTGCATGGCGAGGAGAACGTAGCCTTCTTGCGCAAGCGTTATCAAGCATTGCATACGCATCATCTGTTCGAAGAGATGGAGTACAGCGAGGATCACGCGGTGTTGCACAAGTGGATGCCGTTGGTGATGCGTCATCGCGACCCGAAAGAGAAAGTGGCTGCGACACAGGTAAAACATGGTACGGACATCGACTTCGGTTTTCTCACGCGCAAGCTGGTGCGGGCGCTATTGAAGTTAGATAACTTCGAGTTGAAGTTGAGCCACACCATCAA
>PNNY01000176.1 GCA_013824485.1 Sideroxydans sp. | reverse complement strand
ATGCCATTGCAGAGGCACATGTCGCCTTACTTCCTCCGCTCGCCATCGACCCAGCACATTGGAAAGTCGGCACCATCAATTTCGTAGAAGATGCCGATGGTGTAGGGCGGCGTTATCAGCTCTACACCGATGCCTATGGTTGGCTCATCCCCTCCTTGCCTGCGCGCGTGGCGCAGGACTTGGGTTACGACGTCCCGAAAGAATCAGATTTCATCTTGGCGTGGCGCGGCAATGCGGGCGCGTTCAAACATGTCTCCTATGCCGACCTGTATGCCGACCTAGATCGCGAACATCCACAGCGTGCGGCAGATGAATTCAAAGACAAGATCGTCATCATTGGCACGGCTGCAACAGGCTTGCACGACGTGCGCGTGACACCGATGGCGAGTCTGTATCCCGGTATGGAGATGTTGGCGACAGCTATCGACAACCTGAAGAACGGCCGTGCCATGCGCGCGGCGGATGAGATGTTCGGCTTGGGAATCTCTTTACTGCTTCTAAGCCTATTAAGCATCGCCTTCTTGCGCAAGTTGAACGCACTCAAGATCGGCATGGGCTTGCTGGGTGTGTCGGCATTGTTGCTGGCGGGTTCTTTCCTCGCTGTCGGCCAACTGATGTTGATGCCTGTCCTCACGCCTTTGTTGCTGGCATGGTCAGCCTACATCGCTTTTGCGTTGCGTGAATATCTGATCGAGCGTAAATCACGCGAGCAGGCGGTACAGATGTTCAGCCGCTTCGTGAATCCGCATGTGGTGAAGGAGTTGGTGGCGCACGGCGGCCTGAGCCGTGCAGGTGAGAGCCGTCAGATCACCATCTTGTTCTCCGACATCCGAGGCTTCACCACGCTTTCGGAAAAACGCACACCACAACAAGTGGTGGAGTTGCTGAACCGATATTTCACGCTACAGGTCGAGGTGGTGTTCCGTCACGGTGGCTCGCTGGACAAGTTCATCGGTGATTGCATCATGGCGTTCTGGGGTGCACCGCTGGACGACCCTGATCACGCGCGTCACGCCGTTGATGCCGCGCTGGAGATGGCAGAAGTGTTGCAGAAATTCAAACAGGAACTGGGCGAGGAAGATGCGGACTTCGATGTCGGTATCGGCATCCATACTGGCCCTGCAGTGGTCGGTCTCATCGGCTCGGAGCAGCGGCGTGAGTACACTGCCATCGGTGACACGGTGAATCTGGGCAGTCGCATCGAAGGGTTGACCAAGGGCGTATCGCGTATCCTGGTTTCGCAAGATACGATGCAAGCGTGTGGCGATGCCTTCGAGTTCCAATCGTATGGTTCATTCAAAGTGAAAGGTCGCGAGCAAGAGGTCGAATTGTTCGCACCTATCCCCAAGGAAGGAAACTGATGATGAAAAGACTGAGCTTATCTTTATTGCTATTGGCGGCGAGTAGCGCATGGGCAGGCGATGCCGCCTACACCATCCGCGCCACCGAGCTGAAAGCCAAACCTTACGGTGATGCGCAGACCTTGCGCTCATTGCCGCCACGCACCAAGGTCGAAGTGCTGAAACGTCAATCGAGTTGGACGCAGGTGAAAGTGGGGGCGACCAGCGGGTGGGTGAAGATGCTGAGTTTGCAGTTGGAGGCGAGTGCCACAGGTCGTCGTAGCGATAACGGCTTGAGCGCGCTGTTCAATGTCGCGGCAACGGGACGTGGCGGTAGCACCGTGACCACGGGGGTGCGCGGTCTGTCAGAGGAGCAACTGAAGAATGCGCAACCCAACCCACAAGCCTTACGCGCTGCGAAGAAATATGCAGTGAGCCGTTCTGAGGCGGAACGCTTCGCCGATGAGGGAAAGTTGCAATCGCATGATGTGGACTATTTGAGCGGAGGTCGATGATGAGAGCGCACCTATTCATTGCATCACTGTTGGTTTCCTTACCTGTCGCTGCATTCGACTTGGGCGGTTTTGGCAACATCGATCTGGAGAAAGCGGCGAAAGTCGTGCAGAAAGTACAGAAGGCCAATGCTGACGTCAGCGAACCACAGGAGATTGATCTCGGTGGCGGCATCGCCAGCAACCTGTTGGGCGCAGCCCCTCTGTGGGACAACCCACCCGTGCAACGTTATGTGAACAAAGTAGGGCGTTGGCTCGCGCTTCAGACTGAGCGTCCTGACCTACCGTGGCAGTTCGGCGTGTTGGATGACAACGACGTCAACGCCTTTGCAGCACCCGGCGGCTATGTGTTCATCACCAAAGGTTTGCTTGCGCGCATGAACAACGAAGCTGAGCTGGCAGGTGTATTGGCGCATGAGATATCGCACGTGCTGCGCAAACATCATCTACAAGCGCTCAAGAAAGGTGCACGTTCCGAGTTGATGTCTGATCTGGCGAACGATGCCATCAAGAGCCAAGGTGGTGATCCGCGGCTGAGTAAATTGGTGAGCGCTGGTACAGAGATCTATGCGCGCGGCTTGGACAAACAAGATGAATACGAGGCAGACCGCATGGGCGTGGTGATCGCCGCCCGCGCGGGCTACGACCCATATGGGCTGCCTGCAGTGTTGCAGACTTTGCAATCCATCAATCCTAACGATTCCAACCTAGCCTTGATGTTCAAGACCCACCCTGCGTTGGGAGACAGACTGAGTCTGCTGGATGGTTTGATGTCGGAGTCTCTGGTGGATAGAGAAGGACAGCCTGATTTGGCGGAGCGCTTCGTATCTGTCTTGTCAGCGGTGAAATGAGAGGCAGCAAATAAATCTAAAATGCTAGATCAGCGGCTGGTATTCGGCCATAAGAGA
>PNNY01000175.1 GCA_013824485.1 Sideroxydans sp. | reverse complement strand
GCAGTGCGCAAATGTACGTTGTAAGTCTGGTCGTTACCGCGAACCTCAAGTTCGACGCCTTTGTGGCCCGTAGCATCAAGCCAATGGGCTTGCGCTAGATCAAGGCTAGCTTGTACGAACCCGCCGTTATTCTCCAAGCTCACAGCACCACTCATGTGCAAACAAGATTTTCCATCCACGATTTCTGCACACAACTCGCAAGAAGATACCCCGCCCATCACCGTGTCAGTGATACCACGCCATTGCGCGCCGTTGCTCGCGTTTAGATTTCCGCTAGTACGATCATCGATGATGAGCGGCGAGGACATTTGTCTTTTATAGAAATTAGCCTTTGAACCAAGACAGCAAGGTCTTAGGTTTCTCAGCACGACTCGCTGCTGCCACAGTCTCTGCTACTTCTTTCAAGAACGAGTTGGCTTGAGATGCAGTGAAATCATAGGGTTGAAAAAGTCCATTTGTGCTGTATTTCACAATCATCTCGTTGTTCACGCCATTGAAAGCGACGTAATCCATCGACCAAGTAGGGAACAGACGGCAATCAACTTCTTGATGGTCAATCAATAGACATTTGGAGTGGCGCGGGTCAGATGCAATACGCAGATAGGTCTGATTCACATCGCGTCGCTCTCCTTCTAGGCATTGAAAGAAATAACGTTCTGAATACATGAGCAAGCCCGTGATCATCTTGCTCTTATTGTTGATCTTTGATCTCTCCAAAATTTGTTGGATGTCCGCATCGGACATTTCTTGGTTGGCGTAACTGATATAGATCAATCGAACTAGCATGGTGGCTCCTTGGTTAGATGACGCGAGGTGTTTTTTGAAGGCTGGCTGGCATTTCAAGTGTGTGCATATCCCATTTCTCCAATATGAGTACAGCGTGTAGGCATTCTTCCAAAACCGATTGAGCACGCGCCGCATCGCTAGCGATGCGATTGTGTACGGCGACATCGGTATCGGTCTGGTTGAGGCAGCCTTGCTGGTAAGCATACAAATCGCGCAGCCCGATCAGGTGTTTGGCGACTTGCGCGGGGCAAGCACATTGGTAGATCAATGACTGATCGATGATGTGACTCAATTGCGCATCGGTAAATTTCGTTTCCACGATAACTCCTCAATAATTCGGTTGGATGTGTGAGCAAGAGACAGGATTGTCAAAACCACGCACGGTGATTTTTTCAGTGAGCGGTTGTGATGAGAATTCAAAATGAGCTTTGTCTATGGTTTCTTGCGTGGCAAGAATTTCTCCTGCTTGAGCCATTGCACACAGCCGTGAGGCTAGATGTACATGCATGCCGATCACGTCGAAATGCAAGTGTTCGGGCGTGCCCAGAATCCCTGTTAGCACCAAGCCATCACTGATGCCCAGCCCTACAGAAGCCTTCTGTATTAGGGCGCAATGTTGAATAGCATGTGCACATTTCAATGCGAGATGGCAGCGTGCCGCCCCTTCAAATATCGCTAACAATCCATCACCTGTGGTCTTGACGACCATGCCGTCATGCAGGCGAATGAGCCGTGCTTGTTCTCCCAATACCGTGTTCAGGCGTGCGAAATAGGTTTGCGCAGAGGATTCGGATATCAGGCGTGACGAATCACGAATGTCCGTGAACATGACGGTCATGTCGAATAGCTCCGCACGTCCAGGTTCGGGCTTCTCGAAGATGCGTCGTAGACTGCCTGTGGGGAGGAAGCGCAGCAGGTTGAGGTTTTCATTCGCCATGCGTTGCTTGCCGCTTAAATGGTGAACCTGTTCGCTCACATGTTGAGCGAGCGCTTCTGGGTCGATGGGCTTTTCGAACAATGCATCAATCTTGCCAGCCAGACGCAGAGGATCCATCGTACGCTTTTCATTGCCGGGACTCACAATCACCATGACATGTAGCTCGGGATTGCTTGTTTTAAGTTCGGCTATAAATTCAAAAGGCTGAATGTCTTGTGTGTGATGGTTGAGCACCACAAGGCTGGTTTGGTGCGGCAACTGCTTTGCATCCACTAAAGAGATACTTTGATAGGCGTGCAAAAAA
Source organism: Sideroxydans sp. (assembly GCA_013824485.1). Classification (GTDB taxonomy): domain Bacteria; phylum Pseudomonadota; class Gammaproteobacteria; order Burkholderiales; family Gallionellaceae; genus Sideroxyarcus. The sequence goes on along the minus strand of PNNY01000175.1, from coordinate 763 downwards.
CTGCCATTGATGCGCGCGATGCGCTCCACCAAAAGGGAGCGCGTGTAGGCGCTGCTATCAAAGATGAGGATGCCGATGCTGTCGCTCATTTCGCGCGCACAGCTTCGCACAGAGGTTGCTTGCTTGTTGCGCCCCCCGTTTGTATCGTGGTCAAGATGCCGCAAGTGTCGTAATTATTTTGGCGTAAGCGGCTTTCGATACCAGTCAAATCATCTGCTGAGAGTTGAGGTTTGGAAGCCAATATCCATGCGTACTTGCGGCTGGGATGTCCCACGACCGCATAGCGATAGTCTTCCGCCAGATCGATCACCCAATAATCACCCCCAATGAAATACAGCCATCCAAACAGTTTGACGAAGGTGACTTCTAGTTTGGCTTGGCTGACTTTATCCACTACACGAGCTTGCCCCTCAGCTGTCTTGGTATCACCGTTAGCCGTGATGCAACGATTGATTACGGAGATGTTGCCGCCGGCGGAGGCATATTCAGCTGACACATCGCGCACGCATTGACGCTGGAAATACTGAGGGATGCTGGCGATCTCGTACCACTTGCCCAAATATCGATCGAGATCGACATGTGGGACAGTATCGAGTGTTTGCGCCATGACTGAAAGCGGAAGCAGCAAGAGTGCGAAAGCGCTGATTCCCAGTTTAAGTTGTCGCAGGGAGAAATTAATTGAAGTCATGATCAATCCAAGTTTTGCCGGTTGCGCCAATGAGTAACAGCGTCGCTTAAGTCGGATAAAGGCCCCATCAATTGC
>PNNY01000174.1 GCA_013824485.1 Sideroxydans sp. | reverse complement strand
GAGAATCTGGAATCTTGTCGGCTTGAACAACCCTGTGTAAAGACGAGCCAAGAACGGATCGGCGCGCATAAGACGCCAGTCGGCGGCATTCACGGATGCCGCATACACTTTCACCAGCACCTCATCCTCCGCCGGAATAGGCTTTGCAAGCTCTTTGAGATGGAGGACATCCGGCGAACCATATTCGGAATAAACAATCGCTTTCATTACAACCACTCCATATTGGGTTACCTATGCTATCGAAAAATTGATCCCACTCCCTACCGCTTATGCTTCAAAACCGTCTTCACCATCTTGCCGAACGCTTTGTCCTTCTTGCGTTTATCCACGTAAGACATCTCGTTGAACTCAGACTCGGCGGTGAGCTTCAAGTAACTTTGATAATGCTCGGGATTCAGCTCGCCGTCTTCGATCGCCTTGCGGATCACACAACCCGGTTCGTTGTTGTGGCTGCAATCGGCGAAACGGCATTGGCCTTCAAGCGCCTTGATATCCGCGAAGCTGTCGTCCAGCCCCTCGCCTGTACTCAAGATGCCTAACTCGCGCATCCCCGGCATATCGATGAGTAGCGCGCCATTGTTCAGCGTCACCAGGTGGCGGCGCGTGGTGGTGTGCCTGCCCTCGCCTGTGCCACTCACCACGCCTGTCTCTAACTCATCCTTGCCGAGCAGCAGATTGATCAGCGTCGTCTTGCCCACCCCCGATGAACCGAGCAGGCAATAAGTCTTGCTCGGCACTACCAAGGCCTTCACCTCATCCACGCCCTCGCCTGTCATGTTGCTGAGCGTGATGATGCGCGCCGTGATGCCTGCCGCGCGAATGTTGCCGAGCATGTGCTGCAGCTCTTCCGCACTCACCAAGTCCGTCTTGGTCAGCAACAACACTGGCTCGATGTGCCCCTCGTTCACCATCACCAGATAGCGCTCTAGCCTGCGCACGTTGAAATCAAAATGGCACGACTGCACGATGAACGCGACATCGATGTTCGCCGCGATCATTTGGAAGTCGATGTTCTTACCGGGAGACTTGCGCCGCAAGAAAGACCTGCGAGGAACCACGTCATGGATGCTCGCGTGCGACTCCGCATCGTGATACTCCACACACACCCAATCGCCCACACAAGGCATATCCACGGAGGATGCGGCTGTGTAAATGAACTTGCCCGTCAGCTCGGCGGGCACTTCGCCGTGTGCATCGCGCACCACATAGCGCCCACGATCCTCCGCCGTCACCCGCGCCACGCGCTGGCCTGAAGCACACAGTTTGTTTGCCTGCTCTTCAAACCTGCTATCCAAACCAAGTTCAGACAACTGCATGAACCCGCCCCTTAGATTCAAAAAAGAACATCGCCCTTACGGGCGATGTGTGATGTATTTGCGATGCTGTTCCCGTCAATTGATTCTAACCCCATCAATCCGGAATCTCAGGCTCGACCAGTTTCGCCAGTTGTTCCAGAGACTCTTGCCAGCCGAGATAACACATCTCGGTCGGGATCATTTCGGGGATGCCTTCTTGCACGATAGAGATCTCAGTACCGCATAACACAGGCGTCAGCGTCACCGTCGTCTTCATTGTTCCGGGCAGATTCGAATCTTCGAACTTGTCCGAATAGCTGAGTTTTTGCGAGGGTACGAGTTCAAGGTACTCGCCGCCGAATGAATGGCCGTTGCCTGTGGTGAAATTGGTGAACGACATCCTGAAAGTGCCACCTACCTTGGCATCTAGGTGATGCACCTTGCAAGTGAAACCATAAGGCGGAAGCCACTTTGCCATTGCATCGGCATCAAGAAAGGCTTTGTAGATACGCTCCGGTTTTGTACGGAGTACGCGATGAAGACGGACAGTGCCTGTGGACATGGTGACGCTCCTTTCGATTCACTGCACGATGGGTCAAGGGGGACTTCTACATCAACGACCAGCACATCTTACTGCTTACACATCGCCTGCACATCGCCCAAGGCTTTGTTCAGCGCAGCGGCATCGTCGGGTGTGTTCATCAGGTACAGGATTCGAATCGTGTCGAGCGCAGCGCCCTTCTCCACGATGTCTTTCGGGTAGCCGTATTCATCCGCCATCCACAAGTCATCGTTGGGCGCATCCCAATATATGTCAGACGTGCGCACTGAGAATTTCCTTGCACCGTCGTCTTTCTGTATCGATACAGAGATGGCGATGTTGTTGCCCTCTTTGAGTTTGCGCTCCTCGAAGTAGACGGCATATGTCTCCAAACCGCCACCATACGAAGTCACCTTGCCCAACTCACCGAATGCAGCGCGGCTGACCTTTTGCAGATCCACCGACGTGCTGACCTTGAAATGTTTGCGCCCCGCAAAGGCATTGCCGTGCTCCACCTGCATATCCTCATCCACCAACAAACGACAACCATCGAACTTCACTGTCCGCTCGATCTCCTCCGGCGTGCGCTTCTTCAGATTCTTATCCACCACCGGCTTCATCAACAGCTCTGCAACCACACGTTGCGCAGCGGCCAACTTAGGATCGGCAGACAACTGAAGAGTGGGAGCGACAACCACAGGTGCAGCAACCGCAGAGACCACCGCGCCGCCTTCCATCACGCAAGCATCCGCAGCCAGCAACACCATCGAACCGCCCTTGAGCTTGCAATTGTTCGCCTGCTCTGCTGCAACAGCGAAGGGGGGCAGGGAAAAAAATAATGCGGCGGGAAGTAAAAATTTATTCAGCATGCGAGAACTCCGAGAGGAATTTGATACAAACAAATGTGATGCTGCCCCATTAGCTCTTATATACCTGGCTCGGCTCCAACAACAT
>PNNY01000173.1 GCA_013824485.1 Sideroxydans sp. | reverse complement strand
TGGATGTTCAAGTTTGCCAACTCTCGCTCCTTGATACGGCGATTGGAGTCCGACATCTTGCTACCCTCTTTCTCCAGAGATTCCTGCAACTCTTTGGCTTGCTTGATGAGCTTCTTGATCTCTTGATCACGAACGGCGAACTCTTTCTCGATCTTCTTCTCTGCATTTACCGCTTGTTCTGATTCGCGCAAGATCCGCTCTGTATCAACAACGCCGATACGCGATTCTGCAGCTTGAGCTGCGGTGAGGCAGCTTGCCAACAGGACAGTGGATAGGATGATATTTTTCATTGTTCCTCCTTCAGCAGCGATGACTAGAACATCCCACCCATTGAGAACTGGAAGTTCTGCAACTTATCTTGGGTCTGGCTGTTCAATGGCGTTGCCCAACTCAGTTGAATCGGGCCCGCAGGTGAAAACCATGTCACGCCTAGGCCGTAAGAATAGCGCATTCCTATCGATGCCGCATACGGAGTAGCAGCGCCATACACTGCTCCGCCATCAATGAATGCGCTCAGACGCACTGATTTCTCTTTTTCCATTCCTGGGAATGGAAAAAGTACCTCGGCATTACCGACTACTCGCTTATCTCCACCCATCGCATAGTTACTAGCATCTCTGGGCCCAAGCGAGCTGTAGTCATAGCCACGAACGGAACCTGTACCGCCTGCGTAGAAGTTCTTGAAGAATGGTAATGCATCACCATCATAACCTCCAGCCACACCAACATCTCCGTTCAAGCGCAGAGTGAAATTCTGACTTAATGGATGGAAAAATTGCTGGGTATAGTTCAGCTTGTAATACTTCTGTCCAGATACGGGCATGGATGCCTCGATCGAAGCGCGTTGAGTCGCTCCTTCAGTCGGATTGAACCCGCTATCGCGCGTATCGCGAGACCACGCGATGGTGCCCAACACGTTCTGATTGGTCGCACCAAAGGTGTTGATGTAGTCGATGAAACGTTGTGGACTGATTGAAGTCAGACCAATCGTCGTATTCTCGAGTGCAAGCCCATAGTGGAACATCTCCTCATCACTGATAGGAACGCCATAACGCACTCCGCCACCATAAGTCTCCGAGGTGTATTGGCTGACAGATATAGTCGTCGCATTTGTTCTGCGCTTGTACACATCGAATCCGCGACTGATACCATCATCGGTGTAATAGGGGTTGGTATAGGATACTGAATAGACTTGATTGACCTTGCTGGTATTGATCTGCGTGGAGAGATAGTTACCTGTCCCAAACAGATTCGACTGAGTCACCCCGCCCATCAGAGTCAGCCCTTCGTTATCACTCAGTCCAGCCCCTAGATTGAAATTCCCCGTTGGCTTCTCAGCAATGGATAGATTGATGTCGAGCTGATCGTTCGTTCCCTGCACGGGTTGAGTCTCGACATTGACCGACGAGAAGAACGCCAGCCTATCGATTCGTTGCTTGGATTTTTTTATCTTGGAAGTGGCGAACCATCCCCCTTCCATCTGGCGGAATTCACGACGGATGACCTCATCTCTGGTTTTGTCGTTACCCGTGACATTGATGCGGCGAACATAGGCACGCTGCATCGGATCGGCAACAAAGGTAAACCCCACCGTATGGTTCTCCTTATTCACGTCAGGTATCGCGCTTACATTGGCGAATGCATAACCATCTTCACCATACTGCTCTCTGATCTTGTCCGAAGAAGAGGTCAGCGCTTCGCGCGAGAAGGTGTCGCCTGATTTCAAAGTGATCAACTTGCGTATCTGCTCTTCAGTTAGCCCGCCTTTAGCAACTGCGACTTTGATGTCGGATAGTGAATATTTCTCACCTTCGGTGATATTCAACGTGATGTAGATGTCTTTTTTATCCGGGGAGATAGAGACTTGTGTCGAGTCGACAGCAAAGTCCATGTAACCAGAATTCAAATAGAGTGTTCGGATCGATTCGATATCGGCGGCTAATTTCGGCTTGGAGTATTGATCGTTGTTGGTGAACCAAGTGAACATCCCTGGGGTAGTGAGCTTTATCACGTCAAACAGATCATCTTCAGAATAAGCCTTATTCCCCACCAGATTGATTTGGCGAATCTTTGAGGGCTTACCTTCAGTTACATCAAAACTCACAGCGACACGATTACGTTCCAACTCTTTGACCGTCGTCTTCACCGAAACAGCATATTTCCCACGTGCCACATATTGACGCTTCAACTCGTGCTCTGATTTATCCAACGCAGATTTATCGAAGATGCGCCCTTCACCCAAGCCGACCGATTTCAAGTTGTCGCGCAACTGGTCCTTAGGGAAGTCTTTCACTCCATTGACCTCCACGCTGGCAACGGTTGGACGTTCTTGCACACGAACAACGAGAACCCCTTGATCAGCCAGTAGTTTGACGTCCTTGAAAAAACCGGTTGAGAACAGTGCGCGCAATGCGATTGTGGTCTTCGCATTATCTAGCGTATCGCCGACTTTCACTGGCAGATAGCTGAAAACTGTCCCTGCCTCAGTACGTTGGATACCTTCGACACGAATATCTTTGATGACAAAAGGTTCTGCAGCCCAGCTGGAAGCCGCGTACAAAAGAGGCAGTACGCCCGCTAATTTTTTTAAATTCATTTGATGTTCAACCCGAGATCAGGCGGCTGATGTCGTTATACAACGCAAAAGCCATCATGGTAACCAAGAGCGCGATGCCTACTTTCTGTCCAGCCTCCCACAGCGAGTCTGACACCGGACTACCCTTGAAAAATTCGACCGCATAATACAGCAAATGCCCCCCATCCAATAACGGGATGGGCAATAGATTGAGCACACCAAGACTGATACTGATGAGTGCAAGGAAGCCAATATATGCGCCCAACCCAATCTGT
>PNNY01000172.1 GCA_013824485.1 Sideroxydans sp. | reverse complement strand
CCGAAGGAAGATGCCTTGTCTTGTGCGCAATGCCACAACAAGAACGGTCGCCTGAAAGACATCCAAGGCGTGTACATGCCCGCACGTGACGGCAAACATTGGCTCGATGTCATCGGTTGGTCGTTGGCTTTGCTCACCTTGATCGGTGTGCTCGTTCACGGTGCCATCCGCATCTATTCCAGCAAGAAGGAGGGCTAACATCATGGCCGCTGAAAAAATCTACGTGTTCAAACGCTTCGAGCGCTTTTGGCATTGGTCGCAGGCATTGCTCATCATCGGCATGCTCATCACTGGCTTCGAGGTGCATGGCAGTTACACCCTGTTCGGCTTCGAGCATGCGGTGAGTTATCACACCGTGTTCGCATGGTCACTGATCACCCTGTGGGTGTTCGCCATCTTTTGGCATCTCACCACGGGCGAGTGGAAGCAATACATCCCGACCACCGAGAAGGTCGTTGCGATGGTGCGCTACTACTCGGTGGGTATCTTCAAAGGTGAGCCGCATCCCTATCGCCCCACTCAGTTGAAGAAGCACAATCCACTGCAACGTCTCGCTTACCTGGGGGTGTTGCTCCTCATCGGCCCTTTGCTGTGGCTGACGGGGTGGTTCTATCTGTTCTACGGTGATTGGGCGGCGTGGGGAGTAAACGACATCCTGTCGCTGGAGTGGGTCGCGTTCTTCCACACGGTCGGCGCGTTCATGATGCTGACCTTCCTCATCGCGCACCTCTATCTCACTACTACCGGACATACGCCGACTGCACACATCAAGGCGATGGTCACGGGTTGGGAAGAAGTGGATTGAGTTTGTTTTGAAGCACATGAAAAAGCCGCTCACTATCGAGCGGCTTTTTCTTTGTGCTTCGAACCAGATCAGTCTGGATTCACCCCGGCTCGAATCGTCTGCTCATCCAACTTGGGCGAGCAGAGTTCGATGAAACGGTAGGCGAAGCTGCGCAGATAATGACCGCGACGCAAAGCGATGTAGGTCGTGTTGGCGGCGAACAGATGGTCGCATCTGAGTAGGCGCAGGTCGGAATCTTTAACGGGGTTGAATGCCATCGAAGCGATGATACCGATGCCTAATCCTAGCTCTACATAAGTCTTGATCACATCCGAATCCAGTGCCGACATCGAGATGTCTGGTGTCACACTTGCTGTGGCAAACGCCTCATCGATCCTGGCGCGACCAGTGAGCCCTTCGTGGTAAGTGACGATGGGGTATTCGGCGATGGCTTGTAAGGTCAAGTCCTTCACCTTCTCCAAGGGATGTCCTGCGGGCACGATGACCGCGTGATGCCATGTGTAGAAGGAGAAGGTATCCAACTGCTTCACATCGGCCAAGGCTTCCGTCGCCACCCCGATATCGGCTTCACCGCTCAACAACATGGAGACGATTTCGGCAGGACCGGCCTGATGCAATTTGAGATGCACCTTGGGAAACGCCTTCTTGAAATCGGTGATGACTTTGGGCAGCGCGTAGCGTGCTTGCGTGTGTGTGGCGACAACGGTGAGCTGTCCTTCATCGCGATGGCTGTATTGTTCGACCAGATTCTTGATGTTGTTCGCATCGAGCAAGATGCGTTCGACGATTTCCAGAAGTTCGGTTCCCGGCTCAGTCAAACCTAGCAGGCGCTTACCTTTGCGTACGAACAGCTCTACGCCTAGTTCATCCTCCAGATCCTTGATGTGTTTGGAGACACCCGATTGTGAGGTGAACAGTGCGTTGCCGACTTCGGTGAGGTTGAAGTTGCAACGCGCTGCTTCGCGGATGATCCTAAGCTGCTGAAAGTTCATTCTTCACTCCTTGTTCAAACACGCGGAACTGGCGTGGACGAATGAACACCTTGTCACCTTCGATCAGTGGCGCAGTATCAAAACGCTCGCGACTCAATTCGATCTCGATGAACTCGCTGCTTCCCTCCGTCGCCACTTCAACGCGCACGATGGAGCCGATGGCGCGTACTAGCTTCACTTCGACTGCCAGCGCAGTCTCGTCTTGCGCGATGCGGCTGATGTCGATGTCGTGTGGGCGCACATAGGCGACGGCATCACCATGCTCTTCCGACCAAGGCGCATGGTCGCGGCTGTGGAACAGGTTCACATTGCCGATGAACTGGTACACGAACGGTGTGGCGGGAGTAGCGTACACCTCATCCGGTGTGCCCACCTGTTCGATCTTACCTTTGTTCATCACCACCACGCGGTCGGCCACTTCCAACGCTTCTTCTTGGTCATGTGTCACGAAGATGCTGGTGATGTGCAATTCGTTGTGCAAACGGCGCAACCAGCGACGTAGTTCTTTACGCACCTGCGCATCGAGTGCGCCGAAGGGCTCGTCCAGCAGCAGTATCTTGGGCTCGACGGCGAGTGCACGCGCCAAGGCGATGCGTTGACGCTGACCACCGGAAAGTTGTGATGGGTAGCGATCCGCTAAGAAATCCAGCTGCACCAGATTCAATAACTCATGCACGCGGCGTTTGATCTCGGCTTCGTTATGGCGCTCCTTCTTGGGCTTCACGCGCAGACCGAACGCCACGTTCTCGAACACCGTCATGTGGCGGAACAAAGCGTAGTGCTGGAACACGAAGCCGACGTTGCGCTCGCGTGCATCGCGCTGTTGCACGTCTTCGCCGTGGAAGAGTAGGCTGCCGGAATCAGCTAACTCCATGCCGCCGATGATGCGCAAGAGCGAAGTCTTACCGCAACCGGAAGGGCCGAGCAGTGCGAGCAACTCGCCGCTGTTCACTTCGAGGTTGATGTTGTCCAGCGCTTTGAAAGTGCCGAATTGTTTGTTCAGATTTTGGATCGTGATGCTCATGTCTATGCTCCGTGATGCAAAGGTTCACCGCTACGTCGTGCTTGCCACTCGACCAGCGATTTGACGATCAATGTCACAACTGCCAACAACGCCAACAGTGATGCCACGGCAAAGGCGGC
>PNNY01000171.1 GCA_013824485.1 Sideroxydans sp. | reverse complement strand
CGTTCTATGTTCAGTCTCATAGCGCTCGGCAACTTGCGCTGCCAAAGGGCTTTCATCCCAGGAGCGTCCTTCAAAGCGCAGCGTGTATGTTCGCAACCGTGGGTGCAGACGAGCGGCTCGAGCCACGAGCAGGCTAGAGTCCAACCCCCCTGATAGGAATGCGCCAACCGGCACATCACTGCGTAAGTGCAGGCGAACGGAGCGATCAAAAGCCTCCAACAGCTGTGCCGCTATCTCCTCCACCGAACCCTGAATGCGCTTGGGGGCTTGGCAGTCCCAGTACGATGATTCCTTGAACACACCGTCTGTGACTGTAACCTTGTGAGCGGCTGGCAACTTCCTAATACTCTTAAAAAAGGTATGGGGTGCCAGAACATATTCGTTAGCAAGATACTGGACAAGTCCGATCTGGTCCACCTCCCGACTCACCCAGCTCAAGCGCAAGAGTGGCTTGATTTCCGAAGCAAAAGCGACCTCTTTGCCATTCGTTGCATAGTACAGCGGCTTGATACCCAACGGGTCACGAGCGAGCAGTAGATATCCGGTACGCTCGTCCCACAACGCGATGGCAAACATCCCCTCTAGGTATCGCAGGCAGTCCTCGCCGTACTCTTCGTAGAGGTGTACGATTACTTCTGCATCTCCCTGCGAGCGAAAACGATGGCTTTTCTTTCTTAGCATTTCGGTCAATTCAATGTAGTTGTAAATTTCACCATTGAGGACAACGACAACAGTGCCATCTTCATTAAAAATCGGCTGATTGCCTGTGTTTAAGTCAATGATCGCCAGGCGCCGAAAACCCAGTTGGAGCCGCCCGCCTGGATCGGTATAGTGTCCTTCGCCATCCGGGCCGCGGTGCCGAATAGTCTCCAGCAAGGGAGCCATATCTATTGAATGACCTGATTCGCCGTTGTAGATGCCCACCAGACCACACATCGTCGCTAGCCCTTCCTCATCATAATCCGACTAAGGCCGAACCATGGCAATTGAACATGCCCAGAAACCACTATGGAGGACAAGTCGTACGCTTGACCATAGCAGCGTGAGCCCCACCCAAATCTTTTATCAGGTGAAGGTCCTCGCCAGACCTGCTGCTTGGCTAGACTTTCAGGTACAAGTAGTTCAGCTTCCTGATCGCCCAGCACTAATTTGAACCCCAATCCTTCCTGGCTGACTTGCCAAGATGTATGAAATATCAAATAAATCTCATGGAAACCTGCACCTCTAAATTCATCCACTATTTCAAGCTCATTCCTACTGATGATATTGACTTGACGTCGGTAAGCACCAATTCCTTTGCGTCTGGCATATCCACCATGTCGGATTTCCAGCGCATTAGGGCTGACAGCAAACGTTGGCAGAGCGCCAACGCGTGTTTGGAGGAACGACTTTGGATAGATCTTTCGGTAGAATGGAGCGGGATTCAATTCATCAATCACTGCCATTGTATGCGACCAACAATTAATTCCGCGGTTGCCTTCTCGATCGTCAATGTAGTGGTATCTTCCGGTATCTACCAACAGAGCCTCTCCCCGATAATAAGCCACCAGACTACCTGTGTCTTGGTGCGTATGACCGGGAGGCAACGGCACTCCTGCCGGATTCAGATGAGCAAAGATAGTCCAGTTATGCTGTTTCACTTTCACCCATTCGCGCCTTGCTATAACATCCTCCGAATCAGTCAGTCTCTCGACTGACACATAGGATGGTGCAAGAAAGAACCGATGCCAACCTCTTGATGGAATACTACCTTCAGGGGCAGGGGAATCAGTCAATGCCGCGGCGACCCATGGCACTCCATATAGCCACTCAGGGCTGCAATCGGGTGAAATATCACCTATCAAGGGTATCTCCCAACCCGAATTAGCATTGGCTACAAGGAAGAATCGGCACCCTTCGCTCAGGTTCGCCACAGTAGTTCCCAGTTCTACCGCAGTATTTTCATCGCCGCACTCGCGCGCGAACCATAAAACCTCACAATAGTTGCGCATGATCAGGAACTGATAATGGCTCGAACCCTCCCGCAAGAAACAAGGTTCGACAAACAGTCGCTTCCGTTCTTCTAGCAGAATCTGGCGACCGACTTGCGCTAAAGCGGGTTGATTCAGAACCAGACCGACTATGTAAAGTGCTCGACCATTGTTGCTCAAATGGTTGCCCGTCAACTCATCACCGAAATACTCGAGGTGATCTTGCAAATACTCGGACTGTTTGATCAATGCCATCGCCAAAGATTCGCATGCGACAGGCTGCTGACCGCAGGCGAGGCAGGTGATGATCCAGTTGACCAAGCGCTCCGAAATCGTATAGGGCTGCCATGCCTCATCGGCTGCAGGGGTCAGATGGTGATTTATCCAATCCTGAATAGAGGCATTGACGATCATCCACGCTGATTGCATGTCAATGCGATTCCATGCCCAATCCTCAAGCAATGGCAACAACCAAGTGAACCGGTGCAAAGCAGCGCGGTTTTCCAGGTCAACGAAAGTAACATCCCAAGGCAGAGCCTCCAAACGAGCGGAACGGAGCGTCATGCCAGCTAACTTAATATCAACCACCCTTGAAGCCTCAACGCTACCACCCTTCCAAAGCAGAGGAAGTCTGAGTACTGGTGAAGTAACATGGACTCCGTTGTGAATTCCCGCTAGATATGCTGGTTTCCCTTTACGCGTACCTGAATTACGATTCCAGACTTGAGGGGGATATTTGAACAAGCATGAAAGATAATCGCGGAAATCTCTGTCTGAAAACCACAGACCAACCAACCGACCGATCATACTTCCACACCCAACGAGATCTCCAAACCTCGCCGCGTCAGCAGTGGTCCGATTGGTGTTGCATATACCAACAAATCAACTCCCTGAAACATCCAACCTCTTGATATTAACTGCATTTTTGCACTCTCATTGTCAAGCCGCGCCAGACTAAGCGCCCGTAGATCGCTCGCTCCGCTCGATTTTCCCATTCAGT
>PNNY01000170.1 GCA_013824485.1 Sideroxydans sp. | reverse complement strand
TCACTCCGCCTTGGAGTTGCGTAATGGTGAGTTGGATAAGGCCATCGAGGAACTAAGCTTCATCGCCACGCACGACAAGCTTACGGGACTTTTCAATCGCCATTTCATCGTGGATCAACTAGAGCGTCAGCGCGACATGTTCGAGCGCTACGGTAACGTCTGTAGCATCGTTCTTATCGATATCGACCATTTCAAACAGGTGAATGATCGATTTGGACATGCCGTTGGCGATGAGGTGTTGCGATCCTTCGCTAGATGCGTCGAGCCATTGTTACGCCAAGGCGACTATCTAGGTCGCTACGGCGGCGAAGAATTCATGTTGGTGTTGCCGATGACAGGCTTGGAGGCAGCGAATCATCTGGCGCAACGCATTCGCAATGCTTTGACTAGCTGTAAATCGAGGGATGGGGAGTGTGCCATGCCTACGGTAACCGCCTCTTTTGGTGTCGCCCAGTTGCGCGAGGACGAAAAACTTGATGACTGGTTGGTTAGGGCCGATCAAGCGATGTATCGCGCCAAGGCGAATGGCCGAGATTGTGTGGTCGTAGATTAAGGTTGTTTCCTAGCGTTGAAATCCCCCAAGACTCACTGTTACAGCTCCGTATTCGGTACAATGCGCGCCTGTTTATGAGCGGTGTATCCCGCTCTGTGTTTTGCAATGATATTTAACGGAGTCCATAGACATGAAAGCACCTATCCCTCTACGTAACGTCCCGCAGTCCAACATCTTCCGCAAGGGCGATGTATTCGTGCTGTTCGGTGAGCTGTTCGGTCGAGGCTATGCGAACGGGCTGGTGAACGAAGCGCGCAAGGCGGGCATGACCATCGTGGGTATCACCGTGGGGCGTCGTGATGAGAACAATGCACTACGTGCATTGACCGCCGAAGAGTTGGCGACGGCGGAAGCGAATCTGGGTGGTCGTATCATCAATGTGCCGTTGATGGCGGGTTTTGATCTGGATGCACCTGCGGGCGAGAAGACACCGACCGATCTGTTGGATGTGCTCACATTGAAGACTTGGCAGGATGACAAATTGGATATGGCGCACATCGAAAAATGCCGCGAAGTCGGCGTGAAACGATTCAAGGATTCCGTGGCGAAGGTGATGGCCGAGTTGGATGGCATGATCCCGAACGGCGCGAATGCGTTCTTCGCGCACACCATGGCTGGTGGTATCCCTAAGGTTAAGGTTTTCCTCGCCATCGCTAACCGTATCTACAAAGGTCGTGGCGACCGTTTCATGTCTTCCAGCGCGTTGTTGAACAGCGACTTGGGCAAACTCATCCTGATGAACTTCGATGAAGTCACCGCGAACTCTTTTCAGTATCTGATCGAAGGTAGTGCAGCGATCCGCGCACGTTTGGAGAAGAGCGGCGGCCAAGTGCGCTACACCGCTTATGGTTACCACGGCACTGAGATACTTATCGATGGGCGCTATCAGTGGCAGACCTACACCAGCTACACCCAAGGCAAGGCAAAGATGCTGTTGGAGCAACATGCTGAGAAGGCTTGGGCGCAAGGCATCAAGGCGACTTGCTACAACTGTCCTGAGATCCGCACCAATTCTTCCGACATCTTCGTGGGTGTGGAGCTTTCTCTGTTCCCGCTGTTGAAGGCGTTGAAACAAGAGGGTGGTGGCGCATGGGCAGAGACACAATGGCAAGCTTGTCGTGATGTGTTGCAGGAAGGTCAGACCTTGGAAGGTCTGCTTAAAACCATCGACGACTACAACGACAGCGCCGTGATGGCAGGCTTCCGCAATTTCGAAGCATGGCCGATGCCGAACTCTCCGGAGTTGGCAGACGTGATGATTGGTACCTCAGATGACATAACTAAGATGCATAAGAGTCGCGATGCACTGGTCACGGATGTACTGAGTTCATTGGTGTTGGAAGGGACGGGCCCATTGATGTTCCACGAGTCGTCCAACCCATCTGGTCCTGTGCTGTGGTTGAATCATGATGTGATCGCAAAGCAGCTCAATCTGTTGCACAAATAAAGTCTCGAACGTGCCGGGCATCACGCTCGGCACGTCTCTCTGCGGGAGGTAACGTACAGCCATGGCCGTCGTCCAAGTCATCCTCCCCATCTTCCTGTTGATCTTGTTGGGTACGGCGATGCGTCGCTGGTTCGGGCTGAGCCAAGAGTTCTGGCCGCAACTCGATAGGCTCATCTACTACATCTTTTTCCCTGCATTACTGTTCAGTTCGCTCTCGCATTTTCAGATCGATTTCGGTGCGGCGACTCCCATGTTGATGGTCGCCATGCTCTACATGGGCGCAGGTATCGCTTTGGGCTACATAGCGAAGTTCTTGTTTAGTGCTCCCGACAAAGTCTTCTCCGCCACTTTCCAATCCGCGTTCCGCTTCAATAGTTATGTTGGCCTTGCAATCGCAGGCGGTCTACACGGTAACGATGGTTTGGCGGCTATCGGGCTGTTGATGGGTTTCATGGTGCCTGTCGCCAATGTAGCTTCGGTGTTGATGTTGGCACGCCATAGCGAGAGCCATTGGCTGAAGGAGATATTGCTCAATCCGCTCATCTTGGCGACGGCAGGGGGCATCGCGTTCAGCTTGGCCGGTCTGCATCTGCCGCAGATGTTCGATAAGACCTTGGGATTGCTGTCGCAAGCTTCGTTACCAATGGGATTGATCGCGGTGGGGGCTGGTTTGCGTATACAAGGGTTGCACAACCACCAAGGTACGTTGTGGTACGGCGTAGCGGTCAAGTTGTTGGCACTGCCTGCCATCGCATGGGGCTTGGGTGTGTGGTTCGGTTTGACGAGTGTGTATCTGCACATCGCGGTGCTGATGGCGGCCTTGCCTGTCTCCACTGTGGCGTATGTGCTGGCAAAACGCATGGGTGCGGAGGGCGATACCATCGCTGCTCAGATCATGTTGAGTACGCTGGTGTCGGTGGTCACACTTCCATTGTGGTTGTTGTTGATGGGGCTATGAATGGATAATCGCGCCCCCGTAGAAGTTGGAAAGGTTTGAGAT
>PNNY01000169.1 GCA_013824485.1 Sideroxydans sp. | reverse complement strand
TCACGCTGGCATTGAGTCCAGCTTCTCCCTATCGTTGGACTCAACTGTTGTTGTTGAAACGAGATCTGGCCGAATTCGATGCTGAGTTCCGTTATGCACTGCATCGCGCTGTGGAGTTGGGGCCGTGGGAACCGTCCTTGTTACTGGCGCAGGCCGATGTCGGTTTGAGTGCTTGGAAAGTGATGCCGCCAGAAGAGCAAGCCATCATCCAGCAGATATTCGTGCGCGGCATGAAGCATCAAAGTAAGGAGATGCGTGCAGTGGCTCAGTCTCATCGATCTGCTTGTGCCCAAGGGGTTACATGCCGATGAGCCATTCCATTTTTGAGCAACGTTTGTTCTACGCCTTGCTGGTGCTGTTGGTGTGGCTGCCATTGCCATTGGCTAGCAATCGTCTTTGGTTCGAGCCTATCTTCGAATTGGCTGCGGTGTTTATCGCTCTTTTCTACATATGGGGTTGGCAGCGCCAGTGGGTAAGACCAGGGGCTGGTTTTGCTTCCGCTAAGCCTATGTTGTGGTTGTTGGGCTTGTGGTTGCTCTATCTGGGGCTGACTATCTTGCCACTGCCACTTGCTTGGCGCATGTTGCTGTCACCTGAGAGTGTGGCGCAATATCAGCTCGCAGGCGTGAAGACCGCACCATTGTCGTTGATGCCTTACGTGACGTTGACGTATTGGCTGAAGAGCGCGACGTACGCGACGCTCTTTGCGTTGGTCTTGCTACTGGTGAACAGTAAGCAACGTTTGGTATTGCTGGCCTATACGCTGGTATTGAGTGGGGTGTTCCAAGCCTTCTTCGGAAGCATGATGACGCTATCAGGGCTGGAATATCTGTTGTTCCAGAAGAAGGAGGCGTACATCGGTTTCGCAACGGGTACCTTTGTGAATCGCAATCATTTGGCAGGTTATCTGGAAATGACGTTGGCGATCGGCATCGGTCTGTTGCTGGCATCGTGGTCGTCGGACGAAACGATTCGCACGTGGAAGCAGCGTGTGCGTAGCCTGTTGCGTCTGCTGTTGAGTGCGAAACTGTTGTTGCGGGTGATGCTGGCCATCATGGTCATCGCTTTGGTGTTGACTCGTTCACGCATGGGTAATACAGCTTTCTTTGCCAGCATGATGATCACAGGTTTCATTGGATTGTTGATGTTCCGAGCCCAAGCGGGATCGGTGCGACAGATGTTCAGCAAGCGCGAGACGCGGAGTATGGTGATACTACTTTCTAGCTTGTTAGTGATCGATTTATTCATCGTGGGTACGTGGTTCGGTGTCGAGAAGCTGGTAGCCCGCATGGAGCAGACTTCGGCCGAGCATGATGCCGGCCGTATCGAGGTGAGCAAAACCACGCTTGATTTGATCAGAGATTATCCGGTCGTGGGTGCGGGGGGCGGGAGTTTCCATAGTGTGTATACGCGCTATCGTCCAGAGACCATCACTGGATATTACGACCATACGCATCAGGATTATCTTGAGCTCGCGGCTGATACGGGTCTTGTGGGACTTGCCATGTTGGGCACGATGGTGTCGCTGAGTATGGGCGCGGCACTGTTGGCAATGAGGCGACGTAACGATCCCTTGATGCGCGGGATGGCATTCGCGTCGGTGATGGGTATCATCGCGTTGCTGATCCACAGTTCGGTGGATTTCAATTTGCAGATTCCGGCCAATGCGGCGACATTCATGGTGATCTTAGCTTTGGGGTGGATCGCCTTGAGTTTGGAAAGACAGGAACGTACTAAACGTCGCTCTCGCAGTGCCGTAGAGGTTGAATATGACCGTTGATAACAAGATCGCTGTGTTGTTCGTGTGTACCGCCAATATCTGCCGTTCTCCCACGGCGGAGGCGATGTTTCGTAGCAAAGCAGAGAAGGCGGGCATCCTAGATCGCCTGCATATCGACTCTGCTGCCACACATGATTACAAGATCGGACAAGTGCCGGATGCGCGCTCGCAAGAGGTGGCACGCAAGCGTGGTTATGACCTATCCGATCTACGTGCGCGTTTGGTGAGTCGCGCCGATCTGGAGCAGTTCGATTTCATCGCAGCGATGGATATGAAAAATCTGACGGTTCTGCACCGACTAGGTGAGCCAGATTTGTGGCAGAAACCGAAGCTGATGATGTCCTACAGCCGCACCTACAAAGCCAAGGAAGTGCTTGATCCTTACGGTGGGCCGGCCGAAGGTTTCGACCTCGCGTTGGATATGTTGGAAAGTGCGACCGATGGTCTTTTGGTCGCGGTGCAAAGTGCGCTTACCCAAGGCAGTCCGGTTAGATGACCAAAACTTTCCGCACAGGCTCGTTCGCTTTGCTGGCGCTACTTTTCTGTGTGGGTGCGGTGGCTACCGGCATCGCTGAATTCTCTCCCAATCTAATACGGCATATCCAAGAGACCTGGGGTGGGGAGGCGGTCGATCGCCTGAAGGGATGGACGGGTAAGGAATCCGAGTGGGTCGCAAAGGCCCCCAAGAAGTCCGTCGAGTACGAAGAAGACGATCTCAAACCTATCAACAAGTTCTGGAACAAGGTTCCCTATCTCAATGACAACAAGCATTGGGGAGCGGACGACTACTGGGCTACGCCCGTGGAGATGTTGGCGTCGAATGCGGGGGACTGCGAAGACTATTCCATCGCGAAATATTTCAGCCTGAAAGAGATGGGGCTGCCGCCGGGTAGTCTGCGCATCACCTACGTTCGTGCCTTGAGGGTCAATGAAGCGCATATGGTGTTGGCGTATTACCCAACACCGGATGCCGAGCCTTACATCTTGGACAATATGACGGGTAAGTTGCTTTTGGCTTCCGAGCGTATGGATCTGGAACCAGTCTTCAGTTTCAACGATGACGATATGTGGTTGGTCGGGATGGCGGATTCCAAGGGGAAGTCTAGTCAGATCCGTTTGTGGAGTGAGTTGTTGGCAAAGATGGAAAAAGAGCGGCGCATGTAGTTAAGGGGAGAATCAAAATGACTTTATTCAGACAATTGTTCATCGGTACTTCGATC
>PNNY01000168.1 GCA_013824485.1 Sideroxydans sp. | reverse complement strand
ACCAAGCCGCTGACAAACTCAACACACGTTACGCTACAGGCAAAGACGGTTTGGAGATCGGCAATGGCGATGTGCTCATCGCCGCCATCACGAGTTGCACCAACACCTCCAACCCTGGCGTGTTACTGGCGGCTGGTTTGTTGGCGAAAAAGGCGGTCGCGAAAGGCTTGAAAGTCGCACCACACATCAAGACCTCGCTCGCGCCCGGATCGCGTGTCGTCACCGAATATCTGACCAACGCAGGTCTGCTGCAATCTCTGGAGCAACTTGGCTTCGGCGTGGCCGCTTACGGTTGCACCACCTGCATCGGTAACGCCGGCCCGCTGCGTGAGGACATCGAGAAGACCATCGTTGACAACAGTCTGGTCTGCGCCGCAGTGCTGTCTGGCAACCGTAACTTCGAGGCGCGTATCCATCCGAACCTGAAGGCAAACTTCTTGGCCTCGCCTCCTTTGGTCGTCGCTTACGCTATCGCGGGCAAGATGAACATCAATCTGGATACTGATCCGCTCGGCACAGGCAAAGATGGTCAACCGGTTTACTTGAAAGACATCTGGCCGAACAGCGCCGAAGTGCAGACCGTGATGAAGTTCGCCTCTGATCCTGCTGTGTATCAGAAACTGTATTCCGACCTCACCAAAGACTTGCCATTGTGGAACGCCATCCAAGCGCCAACGGGCAATCTGTATCAGTGGGACGATTCCACTTACATCGCGCGTCCACCATTCTTTGATGCCGCGACGCCAGTCATCGGCGACATCAAGAACGCGAAAGCCTTGGCCGTGTTTGGCGACTCCGTCACCACCGACCACATCAGCCCAGCGGGTAGCTTCAAGTCCACCACGCCAGCAGGTAAATATCTGCAAGCACACAAGGTCGAAATCAAAGACTTCAACAGCTACGGCTCGCGTCGCGGCAACCACGAGGTGATGATGCGCGGCACATTCGCCAACGTACGCGTGAAGAACCTGATGCTTCCGCCGAATGCAGACGGCTCACGTGTAGAAGGTGGCTACACCCTGTACAAGGGCGAACAAGTGGCGATCTACGATGCGGCGATGAAGCACATCGCCGACGGTACTTCGACCGTCATCTTCGCGGGTGAAGAATACGGCACCGGTTCCTCGCGTGACTGGGCAGCGAAAGGGACGCAACTGCTGGGCGTGAAGGCCGTCATCGCCAAGAGCTACGAACGCATCCACCGTAGCAACTTGGTGGGCATGGGCGTGTTGCCATTGCAATTCAAAGGCAGCGACAGCGTGGCGAGTTTGAATCTGACTGGCGAAGAGACCTTCGACCTCGTCGGCATCAACGACAACCTGAAACCACAACAAGACGTGACGCTCGTTATCACTCGCAAAGACGGCAGCAAACAGAACGTCAGCGTGTTGTTGCGTATCGACACCCCGATCGAAGTCGACTACTACAAGAACGGCGGTATCCTGCCGTTCGTGTTGAAGGAGTTGGTGGGTTAAACGAAACGAAAAAGGCAACGTTAGCGACAAGCAAAATGAAGCGACAAAAAATTCCTCAGCAAATTGTGGTTCAAGTACTCACTGAGGCAGGTTATCGCTGCGCGTCACCCACTTGTCGCAATATTCTAGCAATCGACATACATCACATCATCGAAGTATCTGAAGGCGGAGGAAGTGAGCCAACGAACTTGATTGCGCTTTGTCCAACTTGCCATAGGCTTTATCACAATAAAACAATATCCCAAGATTCCATTTACACCTGGAAAGCCGTACTTGTTTCACTAAGCCAAGCATTCGATAAAAATACCGTAGACAACCTTTTGTTTCTAAGCAATCCCAACATGCCTACCCTTCGTTTATCTGGGGATGGCGTACTCCACTTTGCACTCCTTATCGCCTCTGGTCTCGCATCTTTCCAACAAGTTGATGGCGAATGGGCACATCGATTTTACAGCGTGTCATTAACGCAAAAAGGGTGCCTGTTGCTTGAGGCATGGAAAGCTGGCAATCGAGATGGAGTGGCTCTCTCACTCTCTTCTCCAAATACTTAGAACCTGTAGGCTGGGATGAGGCACGAACCCCAGCCTACCATTCGCCCTACCTACCGCGCTCGATACGCCATCTTCATATAGGCATCCCCTCGCTCTAGTTCTTCCAACATCTGAGCGAGTCGCTTCTGTTGTGTGGCGGGCAACTTGGCGCGTGTTATCCATCCGATGTAGTCGTTGCGTTGGTAAGGTGGGCGCGCATCGTAGGCGTCTGTGAGTTTCTTTGATGCCAGTGCATCTCGAATGAAATCTGGCATGGGGTAGCGCTCTCGCTTCATGAGTGATTATTTTTCATTCGCGACATGCCCCTTTTTGACATCTTCCAATTCCAGCAACAGACGCAAACGCTCCTGCTTCGCCACCACCCGCCAATGCATATCCGTCAGCGCACCTTCCATCGCCCACAGCAGATTGAGACTCACTTTGCCAACCGACTTCACCTGCACATAGGCACACACGGCACCTAACTTACGCAATTGATCGACTGTCTTGATACCACCCCTTTCCAACATCTGTTGTGACTTAGGGCCAAAATTGGGCAGGTCGGCTAGGTTCATACGACCTCCGTGGCTAAACCCATAAATACACCGTAACGCTCAACTGCCTGTTTGAAGGACGCCATCTCCGCCTTGCTCAATTTTCCAAAGGGTAACGCAGTGACAGCGATAGCTTTCTTTTTGACGGTGCGCTTCCACGTTCCCACCACTTTTCCATCAATGACGATGCTTGAGATGAACATGCCGTTGCTGCCGGGGCATATCTTTTCTGCATGTTGTGGATCTAAAACGGCGATGCGATCTTGATAACCTAAGACGTATTCGTCGAAACCGGGTAACGCGAATGCGCTGGCTTTGTCTTTGGATAATGCGATGTCAGGCGACATCCAGTAGATCGTTTTACCTACTGTCTCCGACACCAACCTTGATTTGACGTCTTCGAACCCTGTCCGCGCTTCCGTTGCGCTCAAGCCCGACCACCAGATGAAATCTTTGATCGTCGCAGGGCCACGACCATTGAAATAACGCCATGCCAATTCA
>PNNY01000167.1 GCA_013824485.1 Sideroxydans sp. | reverse complement strand
CGCCGCACGCTTGGATGGTCTATGCAAGGTGACCGTGTGTGAGGCGGAAGACAATCAGCGGGTGTTGCCCGGCCATGTCTATATCGCACCGGGGCATTCGCATCTTTTGCTAAAACGAAGTGGAACGAACTATGTGACCGAATTGAGCCAAGCGCCTGCGGTCAACCATCATCGCCCTTCGGTCGAAGTGCTATTCAAATCAGTCGCACAGGCGGTGGGTAAGAACGCCATCGGTGTGATGCTGACTGGTATGGGTAAAGATGGCGCCAATGCGATGATGGAGATGCGTCAGGCGGGTTCGTATAACTTGGCGCAGGATGAGGCGAGCTGTGTGGTGTTTGGTATGCCACGTGAGGCGATCGCAGTGGGCGCGGTGCATGAAGTCGCAGGCATACAAGACATGGCGCAACGCGTGCTGTCACGTTTGGCTTCATATAATTGATATCAAAGAGAGGCTAGGAGGAAGTTATGAGTTCACTGATCAATGTCACGATAGCGGGTGGTAACGCAACAATCACTTTGGATGGTCGATTCGACTTCCATACGCAGCGTGAGTTCAGGACAGCCTATACGCCCGTATTGGAGAATGAGGCGATTAAAAACATCAGCATCGACTTCTCTAGGGTGAATTACATCGATAGCTCAGCACTAGGTTTATTGATGTTGATACGAGAGCGCGCAGAATCTTGTGGAAAGGATGTGTGGTTGATCAACCCAAACGAGACTGTGCGTAAGATATTCAAGATCGCGAATTTCGATAAACTCTTCAAGATCGACTAGTGTCATGCAGAACACCAGCGAGCTGTCGGCTTCGGCCCCGCTAAAAGTACTCGTTGTTGATGACGAACGAACCAATCGAATGGTCATCGAGGCGATGTTACGCAAGATGGGGCATGAGTCCATCCTAGCCAATAGTGGTAAAGAGGGGATCGAGATGGTCCTCCAACATCGTCCAGATATGGTGTTGATGGATGTGATGATGCCCGAGATGAGTGGCTATGATGCCGTTCGAGAGTTGCGTAAATTGCCAGAGGGGCAGCTCCCCATCATCTTTCTGACGGCACTCAGCAAAGCGGAAGACATCATCGATGGGCTCAATGCGGGCGGTGATGATTATCTGCATAAGCCTATCCACTATGAGCTTCTCAAGTCCAAGATCAAGATGGTGTACGAACGGCGTTGGCTCTTGGCCAACTTGGCGCATCAGAACCAACTCCTCTTGGAATATAAAGAACGGTTAGACCAAGACCGCAAAACGGCGGTCCGATTCGCAGATCGATTATCAGCGCGAGATCACATCAACGACCCAGCCGTTAAGTTCTTTCTGCAACACACGGAAGACTTTGGCGGCGACCTTGTCGCAGCGGCACGTACGCCTGATGGTCAGATACATGCATTGTTGACAGACAGTGCGGGGCATGGATTGGCCGCGGCGCTGTCGATATTCCCTTTGGTGAGTCCCTTTTACAAGATGACTTCCAAGGGCTTGGATATCAAAGTGATCATTGCGGAATTGAATGCGCGAGTCAAAGAGTTCACGACGTTGCCCAACTATGTCACTGCCACCATCGTTTCGGTGAATCCTAGGGAAGGTGTGATGGAGGTATGGAACGGCGGGAGCCCGGAAGCCATATTGCTGGCGGAAGGCAAGGGTGTCATCCGTCGATTTTCATCCACACATCTTCCTTTGGGGATATTGGCGAAAGACAAGTTCGATGATTCGGTTGAGCGATTTGATTTCGGAAAGAAACGATGCAAGCTCGTCCTCTATTCAGATGGTTTAACAGAGTTGCCCGAGCGTGATGGGATAGCTCTCGATCTGCAATCGCTACTCGGACAATATGAATTCACCTCAGATAGCTTTAATGACATTGTCCAATACATCTCGAATGCGATCGAAAACCAGCCGATCACAGATGACATCGCACTCCTCGGCATATCTTTCAGCAAAGAGCAGGATGATGCTGAGCTTGCAGCCATAGAAGATATCCATATTCAGCAACAACAGACCTCGGCGAATTTCTCTGAAGCGGGGCTGGTCACTTCGTGGCAGGTGGAAATGACGTTCACTGCGCCTCAGCTCAAACACCTCGATGTCGTACCGATGCTCATGAACATCACCAGTACCATCGAGACGGGAGGAGTGGATGCCGGAGCATTCATGGTCTTGTCAGAGCTATTCAACAATGCGCTCGATCACGGTGTGCTCAAATTGGATTCGGTACTCAAACATGCTGACGATGGGATGGCGGAATACTACGATACAAGAGCAGCGCGTCTGGAAGCACTTGAAGAAGCAAATATCCGTATTTGCGTCTCACTGATCGAATCGGAACAAGGTCAGTGGTTGAAGTTGAGTGTGCATGACAGTGGCGATGGATTCGAGTATGAGCAATATCAACGTCGAGGGGTTTCAGAAAACCAAAGGCATGGTCGCGGTTTGAATCTGGTGTGTAGCATGTGCGATAGGGTCGAATTCACGGACAAAGGAGCATCCGTCGTGGCTTACCTGCCTTGGGTCACAAGTTAAATTAAGGTGAATTTTCTCGAATTCAAATGAAAAGCCGCTAACTGAAATTAGCGGTTTTTTTCTGGCGGAGAAGGCGGGACAGCTTTCGCTTTGACACCGTTTTTGAATTCAATCTTTTCTCAATCAGCACTCAAAATTCGCCAATAACCAACCAAAGGCGAAGGTCAAAGATATAGATGATTTCGAAAAGTATATAGGCCGTTTGGCATATACCCATATGCCTCTCTCTCGTGTAGATTCGCGCCCGAACAATAAAACTAACATCGCGTAGCTTTGCAGACAGCAGAGGATGCAAAGGAACGACGAATAGTGATCAGAGTGATAGCTTCGTGCAAGAGATCACAGGCCCCAATGAAGACACTGTCATGGTCGAGACCATTATCGATAGGGGGAATCGTTTTGGTTTGGACCTGATCGCTTAGGGGGGGGCAAAACGCAACTCGCATTCTTGCATCAACATGGCTACCGGAGTTACCAAGGCTATTTGCTTGGAAAGCCCATGCTGATTGAAGAATTCGATAAGAGATTGAAGTCAAAACCGTTAAAATAGCTGTAATGCTGCAAACGTATCATCGTGACATCTGCAAACAACAATATCGATATGAAAAAAATCAAAGGAATGATCCTCGCCGCCGGACAAGGAACCCGAG
>PNNY01000166.1 GCA_013824485.1 Sideroxydans sp. | reverse complement strand
ATGTCATGGGGGCAGAGGAGATCCGCTCACTGCACCTAATACCTTGGGAGTGCGTCTATTCCCACTCGTGCAGAACTCTGCCTCGTTGACGCGCGGCGACGTGCAGGCGCATATGCACCCCCTTGAGCCAGATGGTTTCCAGTATTCGACACAAGCAGGGTTTACGCGAGCAGATCAAGAAGCGGCTATCAAGCTCATCAATACTTGGATGGTACAAAGCTACCCATTGCCTTTCGGCACCACCACACCCACAGGATTTCCTGAAGATGTTGGCCGACGCGTGGCGAATCAATATGAATGGCAAGGTACAGCTGCATCGATGGTCAAGGCGGGGTATGGTGGAGATGGCTTGCCGAATGCGACCTATGTTGACGCTACGCCGGCTGACTGGGCTTCAGTGGGACAGTCTTCTCTCTATCAAAACGTGGTCGTGCCGAGTTGCCGCGTCTGTCATATATTGCGTGGCGCAGGTGCGGACAATCTCACTGGTGCAGACATCAGTTTGAATAGTTATGCCAAGTTTGAAAGTTACGCAGATCAAATCAAGTTCCACACATTCGATCGCGGCAACATGCCTTTGGCAAAGATCCATTACGAGAAATTTTGGTCGACCTCATCCATATTCGAAACCCTTGCTGATTTTTTACAGGGAAAAGGTTTTACCGTCAGGGATGGCTCAGGTGTAGTACTCAAACCTGGGCGCCCCATCGCGGATGCAGGTCCAACAAGGGTCGTGAAGCAGGGGGCGACTACGCTTTCGGGTATTGCCAGCCTATTTGCGAGCAGTTACCAATGGAGTCTTATTTCTGGGCCCGTCGGAGGGGCCACGTTGAGTGGTACAACTTCTCGTGATGTGACTTTCACAGCTTCGATCGACGGCACATACCAAGTTCAACTTGTCGTGTCAGATGGCGCGACAAGTAGCACACCCTCTACGGTCAACATCGTGGTCAACAACGGATTAATCACCGCACCCTCGGCACTTCGATTTACCACCGATATAAAACCCGTCCTACAAGCGGTCTGTGTGCCTTGCCATGTTACGACTGACCTCGCCACACCGACACAAGCGCCCATCGTCTACAACGATATCGATCGAAATGGCGATGCGGTGGTCGATACGATCGACAATGATTGGCTGTATGCCGAAGTCAGAGGGCGTATCAATTTCTCTGACCCGGCGGATAGTGCCTTGTTGCTGAAACCGTCAGGCAAGCATCATGGTGGGAATCCGATCACAGGCACATATCAGTCCAATTTTGATAGTTCACTACCGCCGGGTAGCGCAGGCCGCTCTAATTACGACCTATTCTTGAATTGGATATTGAACGGTGCACCGCAGTGATGCAGTTGGTTGAATTTTATGGAAGGAGCAGATATGAGCCGATTTGATGAAGCAGAGGATCCTCAACGTAGATTATTGATCAAGGCGTTGGCAGCCGGACTATTTTCAACAGCATTCGTCGATAAGTCCGCATTGGCCGCAAGTATCTTTGGGACGCCACCTAGACGACTTCCTACGGGCCAATCTGTATATCGCATCAATGGTACAGCTACTGTAAATGGTAAAGACGCAAACCTCTCTACCATCATCAAGCCGAATGATGTGGTCGCCACAGGAAAGAACAGTGAGATCGTGTTCGTGGTCGGCGGCAATTCGATGATATTGCGCGAGAACAGCCAGTTGAATCTGGAGGGGATGGAAGAAAAGGAATCCTATGTCATCCATGGCCTGCGCCTGTTGACCGGAAAATTGCTGTCGGTTTCCCGTAGTCAAGGGACGAAGATACGTACTTCGACGGCGACCATCGGTATTCGAGGCACAGGCTATTACATCGAGGCTGATCCTGAGCAGACCTATTTCTGCACCTGTTACGGGATGACCGATGTCGTGTCCAATAATGACCCTAGCAGTACGGATACCATCGTGGCGACTCACCATGACAAGCCGCTCTACATCTTGGGCAATGAACAGCCAGGTAAAAACATACGTCGCGGCGGCTTCATCAATCACACAGACCAAGAGTTGATGTTGATCGAGACCTTGGTGGGGCGCACTCCGCCTTTTGTATTCGCTGGGGATGAATACAGCGCTCCACGTAGAGAATATTGATCGTAAGTTTCATGTCCGCCCACGTCATCGGGCGGACATGATTTCAAAAATAGCCCGCTTTTCTGCCCCTATTCGGGGGATTCGCTTCCTATCTAACTGTTACTTTAGCCTCGTGCCAATTCTAGGCATCCCAGTTCGATACGAGGTGAAACATGTCAGCACTCAATAAGATCCGTTTAGTCTCATCACGTGAAGGTGGCGACCCTGCTGAATCCGAAGCAATCCTTGAATCTCGTGCCCGAATCGAGGCGGAGATCGATGCGCAACTCGCGGCTCAAGCTCGTACCCGTGCTGATGCGCATGCTCGCGCTATCGCGCAGGGTAAGGCACAGCGTGAAGGGGAGCTTGCTGGTCAGATCGAATTGCGCAACCGAACAGAAGAGAAGATCGTTGACGAAGTCCATACACGCCTAGAGTTGGAGCGTGAGCTGACCCAAGCGGCACAAGACAAGCTGAAGGCGGAAGCGCTTCTTTCGGAAGAGGTGAATGAACGTCTGCAAGCCGAAAAGCAGGCTCAAATCGAGCTTGAACTTCGTCTCGAAGGTGAACGGAAGATGCGAGATGAATTACAGCGCCGCGCCGAAGCCGACCATCTTGCGGCTATCGCAGCACAGGAAAAAGCACATCTAGAGGCGTTGCTGAGTGACACCGCACAAGAGAAATTAAAGAAAGAGAAAGAAGCTGTCGCATTGGTCAATGCCAAGTTGGCGGCAGAAGTTGCGGCTCAAGAAGCCATGCAGGCGCGTACGCGTACTGAGTCCTTGGCCTTGGCTGAGATACAAGCACGTATCGCTGCCGAGTTGGAAGCGGAGCGTGCTGCGATGGCACGCGTCAAGGAAGAACAGAGCCTGACTGAAAGTATCGAACAGCGCGCGCTCATCGAACGCGAGGCGCAAGCGGTGGCAGCGGCGCGTTTGGCCGATGAAGTGAAGGCAGCCTCCTTGGCTAAGGAAATGGCCGAGAAAGAGCAGGAGCTGAGAATCGCTGCCCAACGTAAACTTCAGGCTGAACAGGAAGCACTTCAATTATTGGAAGAGCGAGTCAAGACGGAGCAACTCGCTGCTAAAGAGCGCGAGGAGTCGAATACCTTATTAGTT
>PNNY01000165.1 GCA_013824485.1 Sideroxydans sp. | reverse complement strand
CCAAGCTATCGTATTACCGAACTCGTGGAAGTCCGCCCTCATCCCCTACTTTGCCGACATCCCTGTGCGCACTGGCTTCATCGGCGAAATGCGTTTCGGCTTGCTCAACGATGCGCGCAAGCTGGTTAAAACCGAACTGCCTCTGATGGTCGAACGATTCTCACAACTAGCCGAAAATAAGCACCAAGACATCACGCGCCCCATCCCGCATCCTCACTTGCAGGTGAGTGAGGAACAAAGAACGCAGGTATTGGAACGATTCAAACTGAGGACTGATCGGCCTGTCGCGGTGTTCTGCCCTGGCGCAGAGTTCGGACCAGCGAAACGTTGGCCTGTGCAATATTACGCAGAACTAGGGCAAAGACTGAATGACCAAGGTTATACGATCTGGTTGATAGGTTCGCCCAAAGACAAAGAGGTCGCCGACAAGATTGTAGCGCTAGGCAATTCGCAAGCGATCAACCTGTGTGGCACGACTGACTTGAGTGATGCTATCGCACTCATCTCTTGCGCCAGTTTGGTGATCAGCAACGACTCCGGCTTGATGCATATCGCGGCAGCACTTGATAGGAAGATGCTGGCGATTTTCGGCTCCAGCAGTCCACGATTCACGCCTCCGTTATCGGCGCACGCTGATGTATTGCGCCTCGATCTACCCTGTAGCCCTTGCTTCAAACGTGAATGTCCCTTGGGACATTTCAACTGCATGATGCAACTCACTCCACAAGAAGTCGCCAGACACCTGCCAAGGCGCTCTGCATAAGTGGCAGCCGAGTCATATCTGCCATTCCATTGAAGTATTATCGTTCTTATCTTCGCCATAGATGACATAACCGTTCTTGCCGGCTTGTTTGGCTTGATACATCGCCTCATCTGCATGGATCAGTAGCTTCTCGACACCCATAGCATCAGCAGGATAGAGACTGACCCCGACGCTGGCTGTAACACTGGCGCTGAACTCTCCCAACTCACACGGCTGAGCCACTGCCTTGATGAGTTTTCGCAACACTCGCTGCAACCCATCACCCGCCGTCGCACCTCGCAACAGGATGGTGAACTCATCTCCGCCCAAGCGCGCTACTGTATCCCCCTCTCGCACACAGGATCGCAAACGTGACGCAACGATCTGCAACAATTCGTCTCCAGCGGCATGTCCACGGGTGTCGTTCACCGCTTTGAATCCATCCAGATCTATGAATAACACGGCAAATTGAGTCTTGCCGCGTTTGGCATGGGTGATCTCTTGCTGCACACGATCTTGGAACAACATGCGATTAGGCAACTCAGTCAGGACATCGTGATACGCCAGATAGTGGATCTCCTCCTCCAGCCGACGTTTCTCCGAAATATCCTGCTGCACCACTAGGAAATGGCTCGTACTCCCTGCCGCATCAGATAAGGGAGAGATACTCTGAGTCACTGTGTACAAATCGCCCGATTTGTTTTTATTGACCACATCACCCCGCCAAGCCTTCCCTGCCAATACTTCGCGCCACATCGCCTGCCAAAATCCGGCATCGTGCGCACCAGAACTGAACATATTGGGTTGATTACCGACGATCTCGATGACCGCGTACCCACTGATCCGAGAAAGTGCTTCGTTCAGCCAGACGATGTTGCCCTCTCGATCTGTGATGAACATCGCATTCGCCGCATTACTCATCGCCACTTCCATCAGGCGTAATTCCTGCTGTTCTTGTGCCCCCAGCATCGCCACTGTCACACGTGCGGCAAAGGCGGACAATCTGCTGACGGTCAATTTGTCGAACGCATCTTCATGCTGCGAATACAGCATCAACGCGCCGATCACCTCACCTTTGATACCTAAAGGCATGGCGAGTACGCTATGCACTCCAAATCGTTTCGCACGTTCACGCCAAGGTTTGAATTGAGGAGACTCTGGGCTTAGCACGACAGGCCTGTTTTCCCTGATCGCCGTCCCCGTGGTACCTTGCCCCTCGGGCTGCCCATCCCAACGGACGGTCACTCCTTTCAGATATTCAGTCTCACCTGCGGCAGCTACGATATCGATCGCACCACCCTCTTCCTTCATGCCGATCCAAACCAACTTGAAGTCGAACAACTCAACCATGCGTTGAGTCACACGCGACACCACTTCACGCAGGCCGAATTTATTTAGGATGTATTGATCGATCTCTTGTAGCAGGTGATCGGTCACCACTTGCTCCCGCACGTTATACCGCAAGGCTGCCGAAACCAACTCACGCTCCACGGTCGGCACAAGGCGTCCTTCATCGCGCAGATTGACGCAGTCGTGCGCCCCAATCTTGAGGACATCGACTAGGCTAAGTTGAAGATCGCCCGTCGACAATAAGATGCAAGGAATATCCAGATCGTGACGACGTAGAGCGGCAACAGTCTGCTCTAACGGAAATTCATTCTTTATTGGGGTGACGAAGACAACATCCCACTTCTGTCGAGATAGTGCCGTTTCGAGTTCAGACGGTGCATTAACCTGTAGGGAGTGTGACTGGTATCCCGATCCACTTAACATCTCGCTTACCCACACCATGCCATCCTTTGGTGTAGCAACGAACAAGATGTGAAGATCGATCATGAGATGACTGATTGCTTGAGTGCTTTACCGATGCCCTTCTCGCTCAACCAACCTAGGTCGATTAGGTCATGGAGTAGCTGACTGAACTCAGGCAGGCTTTCGGGTTTTTTAACAAAACTGTTAGCGCCGATCTGGTACGCAAGCACGACGTCTGAGGGTTCACTGACTTCGGAATACACCACGATAGGGACGTTCTGCAGCCGACTATCCATGCGCAATGTGCGCATCACCGCCAAACCAATGAGTTTGGGAAGCTTGAGATCGATGAGAATCATGCGTGGGATAGGATGTCCATGCGCCGTCTCGGTAGACAGCCACTCCAGTGCCGCAACGCTATCTGGCACAACTGCCAGATACAGTTCACCCGGACAACTGGCTACCGCCTGCTGCACTAGCTGGATCGCAGACTCTTCATCCTCAACTAATAAGATCGTGTCCCCAGACTGCTTAAACATCGCTTCATTCCCTTAGCAACAGCGGTTGTTTGGAAGCTCTCCCCCGTAAATCTGGAATGTGGTACGTGCCACATTACTCTAATTATCCCCATTCTAAAAACAGAATAGGTTGGTGATTCCGCGGCTATTCACTCAAAGTTTGGTTTTGACCCAATCTGTGACGCCGCTCAATGCCTT
>PNNY01000164.1 GCA_013824485.1 Sideroxydans sp. | reverse complement strand
CTTCGTTTCAATACCCGTCGTACAGCTGGTTGAAGTCGCTTTGGTAGCGTTCCAGTACCTTGGCGCGTTTCACTTTTAAGGTGGGGGTGAGTAAACCGTTCTCGATGCTCCAGGCTTCATTCAATAGCGCGATACGGCGGATGCGGGCGTAGCCGGGAAAGCCTTGGATCTGTTGGGTGACACGTTGTAGTGCATAGGCTTTTGCTTGCGGTGCGTGCAGACTGAGTGGCCATTCGGTGGTCAAGCCGCGCTCTTGCATCGCGGCAGTCCAACGCTCGCGGTTCACCACTGCCATCAGTCCGAGGTAAGCCTTGCCTTCACCCACGACCATCAGTTGTTCGAACAGCGGGTCTTTCAATATCGCGGCTTCCATGTCGCTCGGTGGCATCTTCTCGCCATTGGAAAGTACGATGATCTCTTTGATACGGCCAGTGATGGTGATGTGGCCTTGCTCATCTATGCGCACCACGTCGCCCGTGTTGAGCCAGCCATCCTCCGAGAGGATCTCTTTGGTCGCGCTCGGATTGTTCCAATAGCCTTTCATCACGCTGGGGCCGCGCACTTCGAGCGCATCATATTCACCCAAGCGCACTTCAAGATTGGACAAGGCACGACCAACGCTGCTGGGTAGGTTGTCGTTAAGTGAATTCACGCTGATGACTGGGCTAGTCTCGCTCAATCCATAACCTTGGATGATGGGAACGCCGAGGCCGATGAAGGTGCGTGCGATGTGAGGGGAGAGTGCCGCACCACCTGCCAAGGCGAGGCGCAAACGACCACCCAAGCGCGACGTGAGTTTGTCCGCGACGGCTGGTTTCAACAGAGGCCATAACAACATTTTTGGATGCCAGCTGGTGCGTCCCTGTGCGTGTTCGAAG
Source organism: Sideroxydans sp. (assembly GCA_013824485.1). Classification (GTDB taxonomy): domain Bacteria; phylum Pseudomonadota; class Gammaproteobacteria; order Burkholderiales; family Gallionellaceae; genus Sideroxyarcus. Next base: position 2,422 of record PNNY01000164.1, on the reverse strand, counting down.
CGGTGGTATCCCACATCCACTGCCAGTGCGAACAAGCGTTGTACTAGCTTGGAATCTTTATCCAGCTTTGATTGCACACCTGCTTGGATTCGTTCGAAGATGCGCGGCACGGTGATGAGGATGGTCGGGCGCAGTAAGGCTAGATCTTCTTGCAACTGTTGTACCGAGCGGGCATAGGCCACGGTCGCACCTGCGATCACGGGGACGTAATAGCCACCCGTGCGTTCCAGCGCATGCGACAAAGGCAAGAAAGACAGGAAGACATCAGATGGAAACACCTCGAAGCACTTGAGTGCGGCAGAAGCGTTACTCAGCAGATTGCCGTGACTCAACATCACGCCTTTCGATTTGCCGGTGGTGCCTGATGTATAGACGATGGTGGCAAGTGTGTCCGCATCCCGTGTCACATGCATGAAGCTATTTGAGGAATCTGGCAGCCACTCGTCTACACCTCGGATGCGCTCATCGCTATCTCCTTCTGGTGGCGTGCGTAGAGTTACGATGCGTTCAAGCGTAGTCAGGTTGCCGCATGCCTCGCGTAATGGATGCCAGTGCGTCGCGCTGTCGATGAGGATCATCTTGGCACCAGAGTCTTGCAGTACATGCGCCACGTTCTCTGGGCGGTCGGAAACGTATAGCGGTACGGTGACGAGTCCTAGTCCTAATGCGGCTTGGTCATACATCACCCACTGTGGGCAGTTCTTCAACATGATGGCGACGCGATCACCCGCTTGGAGGCCTTCGTGCGACATGGCTGCTTGCCAACGAGCTATCTCATGTTCCATCTCGCGCCAAGTGAATTGACGCCATTCGCATACATGGTCATCGAAGTAGCGGTAGGCGATGTGGTCAGGTGTGCGTCGCGCACGTTCGTGAAATAGGCCGTCCAAAGTTTGGGCGATATCCTGCGATATGAGGTCGGTCTTGGCACTCATGTATTTCTCCCTTTTTGAAGTTCCGCCTCTGTGGGCGGTGATCTTTAAAACTCTACCGATGGTCGTATCACGAACGTCAGCTTGTTCGCTGTCGCATCTTTCAGAAATCCGGAATATTCATCTGGGCTGGTCCAGATGAAACCCGTGCTGAAAGTCGGGATGAACTTGTAGCCGAGAAGCGGCACCTTCTTTCCTGCGATCAATTCAGAACGTACCAACTTGCCGCCGTGTTGCAAGAAGTGCAGGCGGAAATCGAAGTTGGTGTTCTCTAGCCAAGTGAGATATTTGGAGCGCAGGTCAGTGTTGCTGCGATGTAGATTGATGTACGTCACGTTGTTCACATCGTGGTTGCGATTGAACTTGCCGCCGAAACGAAAGCTCCATGAGAGCTTCTCGTCGTCGTACTCCAGCTTGCCCTTGATCTTCCATTCCAATTCGCACCACTCGTCATCCACCAAAGTGTTGCTCTTGATGTGTTTGGTGCCGGCGCTAAAGAGGTAGCCTGTGTAGCCGTAGTTATTGCCTTTGCGTTTTTCTTTGGGGCGCTTCAGCTTGGCAACGTTGCCAAAGAACAATGAGACCGCCCACGGTTCTTGAAAACCAGCAGTGAGCGAATCGATGATGTTGAAGTTGTTGCCGATGTTGCCTTGCTTGTAAAAGTCCGGCGTGTGCTTCTTGAGATAGGTACCCAACAGCGGCATGGGATACATGCTCGCCTCGACCAACATGTATTGCGGCACCAGCGAACCTTTGATGAGTTCGCGCAATATGACTGCTTCGCTATTGGTCGCGATGGTGGGGATGGGCCGGTGTGTCAGCGGGATGTTGTAACCCACATCGGTGTAGTAGGGATCGACCTCATACACGAACTCAGGCTTTGCCTCAGTCGCCTCTTCGCCATCGTCATCCTCTTCATTCGCTTGAGCACTACCGATGCAACAGAATGCCAAGCAACACGCGATGGCAAAAAGGCGGACTGGATGCGTGTGCATCCATGTGAGCGAGATGGGCATGGGGCAGGATTCTAACTGCTGAAGCCTGCTTTGGGGGGCGAGAGTGCCTAGTGCTTCACCGATGAAAACACTAGGCTATTTCAGGGGATTATCTCGATGTCGATTTGGAGATGGCGATAGCGGGACTTACATCGCGTCGCAATATCTTGCCGTTCTTGGTGCGCGGGAAGTCTTTGGCGATGTATAGCGTCTTAGGGGCTTTGTATGCGGCCAGATGTTCACGGCCGAAAGCCAGCAACTCATCCGCCGTGGTCGAACTGCCGGGATGCAGGATGGCATAGGCCACCACGAGCACCTTGTCTTTTTCGATCTCTTCACCCACCGATGCACAATCGGCAACCGCAGGATGCGACTTCAACACACGCTCGATCTCGTATGGCGACACGCGATAACCAAAGCTCTTGATGATGTCGTCCTTGCGTCCCAAGAACCAGATGTAGCCATCGGCATCGTAACGCGCGTAGTCACCCGTGA
>PNNY01000163.1 GCA_013824485.1 Sideroxydans sp. | reverse complement strand
CTGCTGGAACGGATGCGCAAGCAACCAGACGAGGTGGATGCGCAGCACATGCAATGGCTGTTCGAGGAATGCGGCCTGTTCACTACGCGCAAGCTCTTGTTCAATTTCCTCGGTAAGCGTGCCGAGTGGTGGGCTTACACCCAAGGGCAGAAGGATGTGCTGACGTTCGCCCTCGACAATCTACAGAACGATCTGGATGTTGATCTGGAGTTCGATGCCGTTGCCGACTGGGGTATGTGCGGCAACAACGAAGAAGCGTTCTTTGCTTTCGTGCGGCAACTGGCGAGCAATGGTACCGAAGTGCAGCAAGGCAAAGCGAGTGAGTTGGAGCGGGCGTGGACGGATGCGGAACCGGAATCTCGTTTCGATGCTGTGCAACCTTTGTTGTTCACACAAGCGGGTGAGCCGCGCAGTTTTAAGCCGACCAAGAATCAGGATAAAGAAGCCTTCCCTATCACGTGCGTTGCGCTGTTCGATACGCTGCAAGCAGTGCGCGACACTCAAGCCGAGCAGCAAGCCTATCGCTTGAACGAAGCCGTGCTGCATTGTGGTGTGGCTTTCCTTGAGCGATACCAAGCATTGAAATCGCAGAAGCAACAGATGGATTTCTCTGATCTGGAATGGCAGTTGTGCCGCTTGTTGCAGCAGAGCGAACACGCCGAGACCATGCAATACAAACTCGATAGTCGTTATCGCCATGTGTTGCTGGACGAGTTCCAAGACACCAACCCGTTGCAATGGCAGATATTGCGTGCGTGGTTCGATGCGGCGGTGGCGGTGCAATCGCAACCCACCGTGTTCGTGGTGGGCGATCCCAAGCAGTCCATCTATCGCTTCCGCCGTGCCGATGCGCGCCTATTCGGCGTGGCGCGCGAATACCTGCAAGAACATTTCCATGCCGAGACGCTCGGCAACAGCCTCACGCGACGTAACTCGCAACCCGTAGTGGATGCGGTGAATGCCGTGTTCCGTGAGCAACCTGATGGCTTCGAGTTCGTCGAACATCAGACGCATCAAACAACATTGCCAGGACATGTGTTGGTGCTCCCACTCGCGGTTGTGCCCCCTCTGATGGAACTACTAGCCAATCCACTAAGCCAGCAAGCTGGCAAGTGGCTGGTTATCCCGCAGGCGGGAGAGGGCGGGGGTGAGGGGCTGTCAGACGAAGTGCTAGCCCTGCGTAACCCACTCACCACTCCCAGAGAAGAAGCCGAGGAAGGAGCACGCCACATCGAGGCTTTGCAATTCGCCGATCAGTTGAAGGACATCGTCAGCGATTGGTCGGTGAACGATGAAGGCAAAGTGCGCCGCGCCACCTACGGCGACATCATGGTGCTGGTGCGCAGCCGTACCCACCTTGCGGTGTACGAAGAAGCATTGCGCGCCAAGCACATCCCTTTCATCAGTTCGCGTCGTGGCGGTTTGCTCGATACCTTAGAAGCAGAAGATGTGCAGGCGCTGCTGATGTTCCTCATCACCCCCTTCGCGGATCTCGCATTGGCACAAGTGTTGCGCACGCCAATCTTTGCCTGCAGCGATGCCGATCTGATTAGTTTGGCGACAGGTGAAAAGACAAGTTGGTGGCAACGTCTGCAACAACTTTCCGAACCTTCATCCACCTTGCAACGTGCGCTCGAACTCCTGCAACGCTGGCTCGCTCTTGCCGACAAGCTTCCTGTGCATGACTTGCTCGACCGCATCTATTTCGAAGGCGATGTCATCGCGCGTTACAGCGCCGTGTTGCCGCATGAGATGCGCGCCAAGGTCACCGCCAATCTGCATGCCTTCATGGAGATCGCTCTGAGTGTGGATGCAGGTCGTTACCCCAGCCTGCCGCGCTTCCTGCAAGAGTTGCGCGAATTGCGCGACAGCAACGACGACGCACCCAACGAAGGCAAGCTAGGAACAGCGGGCGATGCGGTGCGCATCTACACCGTGCACGAATCCAAAGGATTGGAAGCGCCCATCGTCTGGTTGCTGGATGCGAACACGGAAAAGAAGAATAGAGACGGCAACGACGTGTTGTTGGCGTGGTCACCCCACGAAGAACGCCCCGCGCATTTCTCTCTCTACACCGACCAAGCCTCACGCGGTAAGAAACGCGCGCCGCTGTTTGAGCTGGACGCCGCACAACAAGCGCGCGAAGAGATGAACCTGCTCTACGTCGCCATGACCCGCGCACAACAAGCGCTCATCGTCAGCGGCAATCAAGGCGCGAAGGAAACCAAACAAATCACTTGGTATGGGCGTATTGCGGCGGTGGCGGGTGAACAGATTAATCCATTGAGCAAGGTCGTGGGCTCATCACAACAAGTTGAGCGTGGTGAGCAAAAGAAAGTGACTGTGCCAGCTATCCTACCTGCCGGTAATCGTGCGGCACGCAACACCGCTCAACAACAGCGCGGCATCTGGCTTCATGCACTCTTGCAACACCTCACCGAAATCAGGCCTCTAGAAGTGCAGGAAGTGAGGGAGGTTTCTCAGCAACGACTTTCCATTCCAAACGAAGAGTTCGACGCGCTCTGGCAGCAAGCCCAACACATCCTCACCGAGCACCATCTCGCGCGGTTCTTCGATGCACTGCAATATCGCAACGCCCACAACGAGATGCCCTACATCAATGCAAAGGGTGAGCTGAAACGCATCGACCGTCTGGTTGAATTCGATGATGAAGTGTGGGTGCTGGATTACAAGCTAGGCGACAGCGAAGATGCGATGCGTTACCAAGTGCAGATGCGGGAATATCAGGCTGCGATGAAATCGGTGTATGCAGGAAAAAAAGTTAAGTGTGCTCTGGTGTTTGCAGATGGCGTGATGAGTGAGCTTGAATAATTAATCTGAGCGACTGTTCCTAACCCGAAGCGGTCGTTGCTGAAAACGAATGCTGCCCCCTTTACCTTCCATTAGCTAGTTTTGCTGGGCGGACGCAGCGAAGCGATCAAACAAGGCTTGTACCTGTACATCTATCTCGCGCCATTGCTGAAGATAATCGCGTGAAAAGGTGTAGCTGATATTGAACTCAGCAAATGCAGAATTGCCATTTTGAATTTTGTATTTATATGGGCGCTTCAATTCGCAATATGGAAATCGCCCTTCTTGCTTCGGTTCTGTACCGCACCACAGCATAAGTTTATGATCTTGGCTGAAGAAGAATTCTTGCTCTCGGCTAGGCTCATCAATGTAATGCACTAAACCTGGGGCTTTTGTGGAGCCCTTAACTTCCACAAGTGGTGAGCCATCTCTCATCCGATGGTTTAAGAAAAAATTATCCCAACTACCCCAAGGCCTATGCCCCAAGGTAATGACAACCTTCTTTCCCCAGCCATGCCTGTCAAACTCTGCCGCATTCTC
>PNNY01000162.1 GCA_013824485.1 Sideroxydans sp. | reverse complement strand
CCAACCCCGCGATGTCGTAGACCCCGCTGCCCCCGATGATGCCGATGCTTGCCTGACTCATATCTTTTCCTGCGATTTGAAGGATGCTGGATTGGAACAGGAAACCCTGAGCAACTCAAGGTCAAGAACGCGCTTTGTGATTTTCCTCACATACCGTGCTGCTGTTACAAATTATCATGCAATCCCTTTTCATCAATCACTCAAGGAGCACACCATGAAAGTTAACGTTGGCGGTATCGACCGCATCCTGCGCATCGTCGCTGGTCTCGCCATCATCGGCGTCGCACTGGCTGGCATCAGCGCATGGGGCTGGATCGGCCTCGTGTTCTTGGCAACTGGCATCTTCAAGTTCTGCCCGTTCTACCCACTGCTGGGCATGAACACCTGCCCAATGGAAGAAAAGAAGTAAGACTTTTTTACTCAATCACGCCCGACTCGTTCGGGCGTTTTTCATTCAGGAGATAACTATGCAAAAGAAAATCATCTTCGCTTCATTACTCGCATTCAGCACGGTATCTGCATTCGCTGACAACAACATCGATGTACTCAAGGATGAGACGCGCGCAGCCGCCATGCCTTTCATGAAGGCATTGATGGAAGAGAACAAGAAAGCCGTGCAAGAAGGAGGGCCTGAGTCTGCCGTCAAAGTGTGCAAAGACATCGCCCCCAAGATGGCGAGCGAGCTCTCCCGCCAAAAAGGTTGGAAAGTGACTCGTGTGAGCATGAAAGTACGCAATCCGATGTTGGGCACAACTGACGAATGGGAACAAAAGGCATTGAAGAAGATGGAAGAACGTCTGGCCAAGGGAGAGAAGCCTGAGACACTGGAAGTGGCCGAAGTCATCAAGGGTAAGAATGGCAAGACCTTCCGCTACATGAAAGGCATCGTGTTGCAACCCGGCTGTGTGACCTGTCACGGTAAGTCTGAGGAGATTCCCGAAGCCGTGAAAGCCAATCTCGCTACGGAATATCCACATGATCAAGCGACTGGCTATGCGCCAGGCCAATTGCGTGGTGGTTTGAGCATCCAACGCAAGCTGTAATCACGCGACAAAACACATAAGGCGGATGTGGCTGAGAAGGCCACATCCGCCTTTTTGTTGAAGAGTTTCCCTTTGAATTCTGGTAAATTCACCCCACTATGACCCCTACCGAACAACACGCAGAACTTCAGATCGTCGGCATGCGTTGCGCCTCTTGCTCCGCCCGTCTGGAAAAGTCCCTGAACCAGCTCCCTCACGTCAATGCGGTGGTCAACCTTGCCACTGAAAAAGCCAGTGTCACCTTCGACCCCACGCTGACCAACGTCGATGAGCTCATCAAAGCTGTCGCAGACACAGGCTTCGATGCGCATGTGGCGCGTGATTTCGCCGCCGAGAAGGCAGAGCGAGCCGAGATATTCCGCAAGGAGAAACTTGAATTCTTGATAGCCCTGGCACTTATCACGCCGATGTTGCTGGATATGTTCCTGATGTTGTTCGACATCCACTTCAATATCCCGACTTGGTTGCAGTGGTTGTTAGCGACGCCTGTGCAATTCTGGGCAGGTATGCGTTTCTATCGCGGTGCATGGGGCAGTATCAAACACGGCAGTGGCAATATGGACCTGTTGGTCGCACTAGGCACCAGCGCAGCCTACTTCCTCAGCTTCTTCATCATGGTGCTTGGTATCCACCAACCTGTGTATTTCGAGGCAGGTGCGACACTCATCACCTTGGTGCTCCTAGGCAAACTATTGGAAGCGGGCGCCAAACAAAAGGCGACATCCGCGCTTGAAGCCCTGTTCCACCTGCAACCAAAGATAGCGCACGTAGAACGTGATGGTGAGGTGATCGACGTTCCGGTCGGCCAGTTCCGCCCCGATGACATCTTCATCGTGCGCCCCGGCGAGAGCGTTCCTGTGGATGGCGTCGTACTGGAAGGCTCTTCCAGCATGAACGAAAGTATGTTGACCGGCGAGAGCCTGCCACAAGCGAAAGCAGTGAACGACAAGGTATATGCCGCCACAGTGAACCAGCAAGGCATGCTCAAGTGCCGCGCTATCGCGGTGGGTAGCCGCACCCAACTGGCCGCCGTCATCCGCTTGGTCGAGCAAGCGCAAGGTTCCAAGGCCGCTATCCAGCGCATGGCCGACAAAGTATCCGCCATCTTCGTTCCTGTCGTATTGTTGCTGGCTGTGGCGACATTCATCTATTGGCTGAATTTCGAAGGCGACTTTTCCTATGCACTGATCAATGCGGTATCGGTGTTGGTCATCGCCTGCCCTTGCGCACTTGGCCTAGCGACCCCCATCACTATCGTGGTTGCGAGCGGTTTGGCTGCCAGTAATGGCATCTTGGTCAAAGACGCCTCAGCACTCGAACGCGCCCATAAGCTCTCAGTATTGGTATTGGACAAGACAGGCACACTGACCGAGGGAAAACCAACCGTCACCGAAGTTCGTCCAAGTGCCTCTAGCAGTGTGGGCGAGTTGCTGCGCATCGCGACCAGCCTTGGTCAACATTCCACACACCCTTTGTCTGTCGCATTGCAAGACTATGCGCAGACTCAAGACGTGATGCCCCGCCCTATCAATGACTTCAACGAGACGCCGGGCAAAGGTCTAAGCGCCACGATGGACGGTGAACACTATGTGATGGGTTCACCCACTTATGTCGCTGAACTAGGTGTAAAACTGGATGAACCGTCTATCGCTGCCTTGCAACAGCAAGGCAGGTCGGTCATCGCGGTAGCACACGACAATGTGTTGCTCGGCTTGATCGCTTTCGCAGACCAACTTCGCCCGACCAGCATCGTCGCCGTGGCACGCCTGCGTGAGATGGGAATTCGCGTGGTGATGTTGAGTGGCGACAACGATGCGACCGCGCGTGCGGTGGCACAACAAGCCGGTATCGATGAGTACCAAGCCGAAGTGTTACCGCAAGACAAAGCGCGCTATGTGAATTCCTTCAAAGGCAAGAACCAGATCGTCGGCATGGTGGGTGACGGCATCAATGATGCGCCTGCTTTGGCTGCGGCTGATGTGAGCTTTGCCATGAAGAGCGGTAGCGACATCGCCATCGAAGCAGCAGACATCACGCTGATGCGCAATGACTTATCCAGCGTAGCGGATGCCATCGACCTGTCGCGCGTCACTTTGAGCAAGATTCGTCAGAACCTGTTCTTCGCTTTTGCGTACAACGTATTGGGCATCCCACTGGCAGCGATGGGCTTGCTCAACCCTATCATCGCGGGTGGTGCAATGGCGATGAGCTCGCTCTCTGTAGTGAGCAATGCGCTGCTTCTTAAGCAATGGCGCCCAGGCTACAGAAAGAATGAACCGAAACCAATAACGGCAGTCGAAGCACCGTCCGATATCGGCGAACAAACACAAGGAGCTAGAACATGAACACAAAACTGATCCTCTCCCTTTCCGCAGTC
>PNNY01000161.1 GCA_013824485.1 Sideroxydans sp. | reverse complement strand
CTTTTCTAGCACGCGTAGTTCGGCATCGCCATCGAGCACGAATTCCAAGGCAGAACTTTCCGAGTTGGCGATCTCCTGTTCGACGAAGGCGATGGTCTTGCCTGCTTGTAACGAGACCTCGCCGCCGTCGGGTTTGATCTCACCACGTATCAGGCGGAACAAAGTTGATTTGCCACAGCCGTTCTTGCCGACGAGACCGATGCGTTGGTCGGCGAAGGCTTGCAGATTCACGTTTTGGAGGAGCGGGGTGCCACCTTGCAGGTAGGTCAGATTCTGGATATTGAGCATGGGCGCGATGATAACAGACGGGGCGCGCCACTCCGTACTTCACAGGCGAGTAGGGGGTTAACGCACGAAGCGGATGGTGCAGAAATTCAGCAAGTCACCGAGGGCTTGTTCTGCATCACGCAAGGACTGGAAGATGCCGAGGAACTTCGATTCGTCATCGTAGAGTCCGCGCTGTGTCATTGGGTCTGTGGTGAGAAACACTTTGCACATGATCTTGCTCCCTTCAACTTGTTTATCGGTATGCGATAAGGAATCTTGAGTCGAGGGCGTGTATGGGAAGTCGTTTTTAATCTTGGGGAAACATAGGTTATTGTGCGAAGCCAAAGACTTTTCTTTCCTCAAGTAAGTGATGAATTGAATCCGTATGAAAAATCTGCAACCCCAATCTGTCTGGTCTCACTTCGCCACCTTATGCGCGATCCCCCGTCCTTCCTATCGTGAAGAGGCATTGCGGCAGCACCTCATCGAATGGGCTCAAGCGCGCGGCATCGCGTACGTCGTCGATGGAGTGGGCAACCTCATCTTGAAGAAGCCAGCCAGTCTTGGCTGCGAATCGATGCCCGGTGTGATCCTGCAAGGTCATCTCGATATGGTGTGTCAGGCAAATAGCGGAACAGTGCATGACTTCGAGCGCGATGCCATCAAGCCAGTGGTGCGCGACGGCTGGCTCATCGCGGAGGACACGACGCTAGGTGCAGATAACGGCATCGGCGTGGCACTGGCTTTGGCTGCTTTGGAGGAGGCGAATTTGATGCATCCACCGTTGGAGGTGTTGCTCACCATTAACGAAGAGTCTGGCATGGACGGTGCGCGTGGTCTGGCACCCGGCACCTTGCAGGGCAAGCTGCTCATCAATCTGGATACCGAGGAGTGGGGGCATTTCTATCTCGGCTGTGCGGGCGGTGTGGATGTCGAGGTGCGCCATGATTGTGAGCAGCAAGAGCTGCCGCATGACTTCGTATTGTTGCGTTTCGATGTAAGTGGTCTGCGTGGTGGTCACTCGGGTATCGACATCCATCTCGGGCGGGGCAATGCCATCAAGCTGCTGGCTGAAGCATTGCGCGATCTGGCTGCCCACACCGATATGCGATTGGTCGAGATGCAAGGCGGTTCGGCGCGCAATGCGATCCCGCGTGAAGCGTTCGCGGTGTGTGCCGTGCCGATCAATGCGGTGTCGGGGATCAACGAGTGGGTGGAGCATCGGCTCGCCGCATGGCGGCAACGCTTCGCAGAGGCAGATGCGAAGGTATCGTTCAGCTATGAACTAGACGAGATGCCAGCAGGCTTAGCGGTGCAACAGGTAGAGCGAGATAGACTTCTCACTTTCCTCGATGTGGCGGTGAACGGGGTGTCGCAGATGAGTGAAAATTTCGCGGGCGTGACGGACACATCAAGCAATCTTGGCGTGGTGAGTCTGGCACTGGGCGCATTCAAGGCGACATTCAAAGTGCGTTCTTTGCGTGATGCGCGTGCTGATGCATCGGCCAACAAGTTGGTCTCACACGCGCAAAGCTATGGATTGCAGGCATACAAAGACGGTGCATATCCAGGCTGGACACCGAATCCAGCTTCTGATCTGTTGGCGCGCTGTCAGCAGGTGTACACGCGAGAATTCGGGCAGCCAGCATCCTTGCAAGTGATCCATGCGGGGCTGGAATGTGGATTACTAGCCGCCAGTCATCCGCATCTGGAGATGATCTCTTTCGGGCCGGACATTCGTGGCGCGCATGCGCCTGGTGAGAAGGTGGAAATCAAATCTGTTGAGCGTTGCTGGATTTTACTGAAGGCGGTGTTGCAGGCACTAGCCCGACGTTCATGACTTGCTGAGTGCGTACAAACTAAAAAGGCTTGCATCACTGCAAGCCTTTTTAGTTTTGAACAGTGAAGATTAATTCTTGCCGAACATGCTGCTCAAGCCAGAAAGCAGATCGCCTACATTGTTGCCTCTAGGTAGATTGCCATCAGGGGTGAGTTTGTCCACGACTTGTGGCAGCAAGCTAGCTAGACCAGATGCGGCGGCTGAAGCATCGATCCCCAATTTTGCAGCGATGTCTTTGACGGTAGATGATCCTAGAGCGGATTGGATCTGCTCTGCAGAGATGGGCAAGTTGCTACCCGTGCTGACCCAAGATGAAACCTGCTCTTTCAAGCCAGACGCTTCGAATTTTTGAACCAGTCCTGCCAGGCCGCCTTCAGAGCTGTTGACCAAGCCGATGACTGAATTCAAGAGATCCCCTTGTGATCCTGAAGTGTTGCTTTGTGCGCTGCTGATCGCGCCTGCTATCGTGTCGAACAAACCCATATGATTCCCCTCGATGAATGATTGTTGATCGGTTAGGAATGCTAATTCCCGAGATGATGATACAAGTGATTAGTAATTCGGAGGATTGGGCTAAGTACCTATACGTATTTCCGAGTGTATATATTTAACTGTCATAGCAGTACGCATGTAGGCATAATATTGGCAGGGTCAATGAGTTGGATCGAGCCGTGTATTTTCAAATATTGAGAGTGCAGAAAAATTGGTCGAGGCAATATCAAGTTCAATGAAGGATGAGACGTCACAGGTCGAAACGCTTTGCATAAAAGCGTTGTTCACCCGTGCGCGGACGACGGTGTTGTATGCCCCATTAGGTACGCTTTTCTTAGGGTGGATCGAGATGGATGTGGTCAGCCTTTCCATCGTGCTGACTTGGATGATCATCAATACCATTCCGGATGCGCTGACTTTTTGGCTTACGACCCATGTGATGCGGAGCAACACGCCAGAGGAGAGACTTCCCTTTTGGTACAACGTGCAAGTCGGGCTGCGAGCCTTGCAAGGTATGTGTTGGGGTTCCGCAGCGATATTCTTCCATATCCAAGGTCCTAATTCTTTTACCAACGACTTGATGGTGATGCTGGTGTTGGTCGCCGTGTGTGTCACCGCAGTCATCGATATGACCCCGTCGTTCCGTACTTTGGCAACTTTTTGCATCAGTTTTTTGAGTGTGGTCGTTTTGCAATTCTTCTTGATGGGGGATAAGCAACATGATTACTTTGCTGCAGGCGGATTACTTCTGATGGTCGTTGTGCTGCAGTTCGGCTGGGATGCTTTCCGCCAGTTCCGCGAGGGTGCAAGGCAGGTAGTGA
>PNNY01000160.1 GCA_013824485.1 Sideroxydans sp. | reverse complement strand
TATCGAAGAGGTGGCACAAGCCATCAGCGAGCGCGATTTCAAACTTATCAACATCATCCCCAAGGCGCGCGAGTTGCGCAGTGTGGTGGATGCGATTAATTCTATGTCGCAGAAGTTGCGCGGCATCATCGACCACGAGGTTGCACAGGCGACGCGCTTCCGTAATGAGTCCACCAAGGACGTATTGACGGGCCTAGAGAATCGTCGCGGTTTTGAATTGCACATGGAGGTGTTACTGGAGGACGGGTTGAATCTTGAATCGGGGGTGATGTACATGTTGCAGGTCGCCCACTTCCAAGATTACAACGCCAAACATGGTTTCCAGCAGGGGGATGCGTTACTGCGTTCTGTGTCTGATGCGATCAGGGCGGTCGCTATCCATACGCACATGATGAAGTCGCGTATCAATGGCTCGACCTTCGTGGTCGTTGCGCGCGATATATCGCGTGCCGCCGCCGAGCAGTTGGGGGCGGATATTTGTCTGTCAGTCAGCGGTGTGTTGGATGCGTTGCGTCATGATGAGCCGCTAAGCTTTGGCTGTGGCGCGGTGTATTTCTCTGGGCAGACTGTCACGACACCCGCGTTGATGGCGCAATGCGACATGGCGACATTGCAGTCACTTTCTCAAGGTAAGCGCTTGTGTGAGATGCATGCGATGACCGAAGACAAAGAGAGCAAGGGTTCGCAGTATTGGAAGCAACTCATCACGGATGCGATCAGAGATGAACGTCTCGCACTTTTCACACAGCCCGTGATGAACATCGACACCGAAGGACAGTTGCAGGTTGAGGTGTTCGTACGACTGAAGGATGAAAGTGGTGCATTACTTCCTGCCGATCAGGTCATCCCAATGGCGAACCGCCATCACTTGAATGCCGATTTCGATCTGGCCATCTTGAAACGTTTGTTCGGTCGCATGAAGAGCGGCATGATCACGGAAGACGAGGTGGCGATCAACTTGTCCGTGCATTCACTCGAAGATGAGAAGCTACGCGAATGGTTGTTCGCGGCGATGCAGGCTGATCGAACTGTGGCACAACGCATCGTGTTCGAGTTGACCGAGTTCGGCTTGGTGCACGACCGGGCGAAGGTGAATCACTTCGTGGGCGAGATCCGTAAGTTGGGTGCCAAGTTCGCCGTCGATAACTTTGGCCTGCATCACAGTGCCTTCGAATACTTGCAAGAGATGAAGCCGCGCTACATCAAGTTGAGTCTGGGCTACATCCGAGACTTGGCTCATAACCCTAAACATCAATTCTTCATCTCATCCGTAGTCAAGATCACCCGCCCCTTGGAAGTGCGCGTGATCGCAGTGGGCGTGGAGGACGCTGCGATGCTGGAGTTGCTGCGCGACCTCGGTGTGGATGGATACCAAGGCTACATCACGGGCAAGATGGTCGAACTTGATTGATGCTGAGAAAAAATAAGCCACTAATCATTAGCGGCTTATTTGTTTTACTGGCGGAGAAGGCGGGATTGTTCAGCTTTCGCGTTACCTCCGCGAAAGCATCATCCCTCACTTCGTTCGGGACCGCCTGACGGCGTACTGCGCGAGCGATGCTCGCTGGTCGAACCCAAGCAGTTTCGTCCACACACCCACTCAAACAAATAAAAAGGACACCGCGAGGGTGTCCTTTGTATTTGGCGGAGAAGGCGGGATTCGAACCCGCGGTGGGCTATAAACCCACACACGCTTTCCAGGCGTGCGACTTAAACCACTCATCCACCTCTCCGAAGGGCGCGCAGAATAAACTAGAACGCTGTTTCAGGCAATCAGAAATGCTGTAAAGCCGTAAAAACAGACAGTTCGTCAGTCTCTTTTAGGCCATGAGCCTGCAGGGTGCGAATGAGTTCTGGGCTGGTGCAGCGAATGTTAGGATTGGTCGCTTTTTCTAGGGCGATGGTAGAAGGGACGCTAGGTAGGTCGGCGGCACGCATTCTCTTCGTGTCGGAAATGCGTTGCTGTATGGCTTTATTCTCGGGTTCGCACAGTTGGGCGAAGCCAAGGCAATACTCGGTGTATTCATGTGCGCAATAGACTCTGGTGTCGTTGGGTAGAGCGGCTAGGCGCATCAGAGAATGGTGCAGATCGGCTAATGTGCCTTCCTTATTATTCCCGCAGCCCGCACCAAACATGATGTCGCCGCAGAAAACGGCATCAGGCGCGATGAAAACGATGTGATCCTCAAGGTGGCCGGGCGTCTCAATGATGTCGAAACTGATGCTCGGCTGTTCAAGAATAAGTGCATCTCCCTCGCGTAAGTCATTGGTGATATGTGGGTTGCGCGGATGGCTTCGTCCGTACACGGGCACGTTATATACTCCACGCAATTCAGCGATGCCGCCGATGTGGTCGTTGTGACGGTGGGTGCAAAGGATGGCGGTCAGTTCTAGGCCGGTCCTGTTTAAAAAAGCCAAGACAGGCGCAGCTTCTCCAGGATCGACGATGGCGACATATGCTTCATCGTGGATGGCCCAGATGTAGTTGTCGCGCAGGGCGGGGATGGCTGTGATGTTCAACATGATAGGTCTCAAAGGCAGATGCCGAATTCTAAAGTAATCGCCAGAAGTTTGAGTGAATGGTTCGCCACTGAGCAAGGCGGCTATGTACTTGCGCGCGAACAGGCTTACTTTGATGAATCGGTGAGCGACCTGTTCGGTTACAACGCATTGCAATTGGGGTTGCCCAAGCAAGATTTCTTGCATAACAGCCGTATGCCCTTGCGTTTCACGGCGGGCAATTCGACGAGCAACGACGTTCGGGTGTGCTGTTCGGAATTGCCTTTCGATGGCGATAGCCTCGATCTGGTGCTGTTGCCACATGTCCTGGAGTTCGCAGAGAAACCACACCAGATCATCCGCGAAGTGGAGCGAGTGTTGATGCCAGAAGGAAATCTGCTCATCAGCGGTTTCAATCCGTTCAGCTTGTGGGGCATGCATCGCGCTTTAGGTAGGAAGCAAGGTTACCCATGGAGCGGGCAGTTCATCACCTTGCCTCGCATGAAAGATTGGTTGGCGTTGTTGGGGTTCGAAGTGGTGGATGTTCATTTTGCGGCTTATGCACCACCTTTCCGCCAGCGAAAATGGTTAGAACGTGCAACCTTCATGGAGAAGGCGGGTGGGCGTTGGTGGCGCGGTAGCGGCGGGGTGTATTTCATTCATGCCATCAAACGCGTGCCCGGCATGCGCCTCATCAAACCGAAGTGGAACGAGGGCTTGGTGCAGAAGTTGATGCCCGCCTCAGCTAAATTGAACAAAGGTATTCAGAAGGTCGAGAACGATGAGTGAAGTAGTCGATATATTCAGTGACGGCGCATGCAAGGGAAATCCCGGCATAGGTGGCTGGGGTGCGTTGTTGCGTAACAAGGGTAAAGAGCGTGAGTTATGTGGTGGCGAAGAACACACTACCAACAACCGTAT
>PNNY01000159.1 GCA_013824485.1 Sideroxydans sp. | reverse complement strand
CTCATCTCCAGTGGCCTACCGCCCGCCAATCTGTTGGGCAGTTTGATGGTGTAACGGTGCAGGTCGACGTCGAATCTCATGGGTCCATTGTATGCAATCCCGTCAACAATTGGAGGTTTGGGGCGCGTTGATGAAACACCCCCATTCGGCTATAATGCGCGCCATTCCAAAAGCGGGACGAGCCAAGTGCTCATCCCGCTTCTTTATGTCCAGATTCGAGGAGCAAGCCGTGTCGCAAACCAGTCCTGCCATTCTAGTTTTAGCCGATGGGACAGTGTTTCGCGGAACTGCCATCGGTGCCTCAGGTAGCAGCGTCGGTGAGGTGGTGTTCAATACCTCGATGACAGGCTACCAAGAGATCCTGACCGACCCGTCCTATTGCCGCCAGATCGTTACGCTGACTTACCCACATATCGGTAACGTCGGTTGCAACCCAGAAGATGTGGAGTCGCGCCAAGTATTCGCCAGCGGGCTCATCATTCGTGATCTGTCGATGACGGTGAGCAATTTCCGCGCTACGCAATCCCTACCTGAATATCTCAAAGCCAATAACGTGGTTGCTATCGCAGGCATCGATACGCGTAAGCTGACGCGTATCCTGCGCAGCAAAGGCGCGCAGAGTGGTTGTATCGCCACGGGCGATAATGTGGAAGCGGCTCTGGCTGCGGCACGTGGGTTCGCTGGTTTGGCGGGCATGGACTTGGCGCAAGTGGTCACCTGCGACAAATCCTACGAGTGGAAGCAGCGCGAATGGGAATTGGGGGCTGGCTATAGCGACATCAATGAAGCGAAGTTCCATGTGGTGGCTTATGACTTCGGCGTGAAGCGCAACATTCTGCGTATGTTGGCCGAGCGCGGTTGCAAAATCACTGTGGTTCCGGCGAAAACTTCTGCCGCCGATGTGCTGGCGCTGAAGCCGGACGGTGTGTTCTTGTCCAACGGCCCCGGTGATCCTGAGCCATGCGACTACGCGATCGCGGCAACGCAAAAATTCCTTGAAGTGGGCATGCCTTTGTTCGGTATCTGCTTGGGACATCAGATCCTTGGTCTGGCTTCCGGTGCGAAGACGGTGAAGATGAAGTTCGGTCATCGCGGTGCGAACCATCCGGTGCAAGACACGCAGACCAAGCAAGTGATGATCACCAGCCAGAACCACGGTTTTGCGGTGGATGCGGCGACATTGCCGAAGAATGCGCGCGTCACACACATCTCGCTGTTCGATGGCACGTTGCAAGGTTTCGAGCTGACTGACAAGCCAGCGTTCTGTTTCCAAGGTCACCCCGAGGCAAGCCCCGGGCCGCATGACGTGGATGTTTTGTTCGATCGCTTCGTTGCGATGATGGGTGGTAAGTAAATGGCTAAGCGTACTGACATCAAATCAATTCTGATCATTGGCGCCGGCCCCATTGTCATCGGGCAAGCGTGCGAGTTCGACTATTCCGGCGCACAGGCTTGCAAGGCACTGCGTGAAGAGGGATATCGCGTCATTCTGGTGAACTCGAACCCAGCGACCATCATGACCGATCCCAACATGGCAGATGCGACTTACATCGAGCCGATCACTTGGCAGATGGTAGAGAAGATCATCGCTAAGGAACGTCCCGATGCGATCCTGCCTACGATGGGCGGGCAGACCGCGCTGAACTGTGCCTTGGATCTGGCGAAGCATGGCGTGTTGGAGAAATACAAAGTCGAGATGATCGGCGCATCGCGTGATGCCATCGACATGGCGGAAGACCGCGAGAAGTTCAAGCAGGCGATGACCCGTATCGGTTTGGCATCCGCACGTTCCGCCATTGCGCACAGCATGGAAGAAGCCTTCCAAGTGCAGCAAGTGATGGGCTTCCCTACCGTTATTCGTCCTTCCTTCACCATGGGCGGTAGTGGTGGTGGTATCGCCTACAACCGTCAAGAGTTCGTCGAGATTTGCGAGCGCGGCTTAGAGGCGTCGCCTACCAAAGAACTACTGATCGAAGAATCGTTGCTTGGTTGGAAAGAATACGAGATGGAAGTCGTGCGTGACCGCAACGACAACTGCATCATCATCTGCTCCATCGAGAATTTGGACCCGATGGGCGTGCATACCGGCGACTCTATCACTGTCGCACCAGCACAAACGCTGACAGACAAGGAATACCAGATCCTGCGCGACGCCTCCTTGGCGGTGTTGCGCGAGATCGGCGTGGAAACTGGCGGTAGTAACGTGCAGTTCTCCATCAATCCGGTTGACGGACGTATGGTGGTCATTGAGATGAATCCGCGCGTGTCGCGTTCATCGGCGCTGGCATCGAAAGCCACAGGTTTCCCGATCGCCAAAGTCGCGGCCAAGCTGGCTGTGGGTTACACGCTGGACGAGTTGAAGAACGACATCACAGGCGGAGCAACGCCTGCTTCGTTCGAGCCGACCATCGACTACGTGGTGACCAAGATCCCGCGTTTTGCTTTCGAGAAATTCCCTCAAGCTAATGATCGCCTGACCACACAGATGAAGTCGGTGGGCGAGGTGATGGCCATCGGCCGCACTTTCCAAGAGTCGTTCCAAAAAGCATTGCGCGGCCTTGAAGTCGGCGTCAACGGATTGGACAGCAAATACACTGACCGCGAAGCCATCTGCGCTGAGATGGGCAACCCTGGGCCAGATCGTATCTGGGCAGTGGGTGATGCTTTCCGTATCGGCATGAGCGTGGAAGAAGTATTTAACGTCAGCAAGATCGACCCATGGTTCTTGGTGCAGATTGAAGACATCATTCGCCAAGAAGGTACTTTGCTTGGCCGTGGCTTGGAGAGTGTGCAAGCGGATGAGATGCGAGCGCTGAAGCGTAGCGGTTTTGCCGATGCGCGCATTGCGGCACTGATGGAAACTGACGATGCGGCAGTGCGTGCTTATCGCCACGCATTGCAAGTGCGTCCCGTGTTCAAGCGTGTGGATACCTGCGCGGCGGAGTTCTCCACCAACACTGCATACATGTATTCCACTTACGAAGAAGAGTGCGAATCCATCCCGACCAATAACAAGAAGATCATGGTATTGGGCGGCGGTCCGAACCGTATCGGTCAAGGTATCGAGTTCGACTATTGCTGTGTGCATGCTGCGCTGGCGATGCGCGAAGACGGCTACGAGACCATCATGGTCAACTGTAATCCTGAAACCGTTTCTACCGACTACGATACCTCCGATCGTTTGTACTTCGAACCATTGACGTTGGAAGACGTGTTGGAAGTTGTGGCTGTTGAGAAGCCAGTCGGCGTCATCGTGCAATATGGTGGACAGACGCCTTTGAAGTTGGCGCATGGATTGGCCAAGAGCGGTGTGCCCATCATCGGCACATCGGTGGATATGATCGACATGGCAGAAGACCGCGCGCGATTCCAAGCGATGTTGCGCGAATTGAATCTGAAGCAACCGCCGAATCGTACTGCCAGCCATGTGGCTGAAGCAGTTGCAGGCGCTGCTGAGATCGGTTTCCCATTGGTCATGCGCCCCTCCAACGTGTTGGGCGGACGTGGTATGGAAATCATCCATGCGCAGCCAGACCTTGA
>PNNY01000158.1 GCA_013824485.1 Sideroxydans sp. | reverse complement strand
GTCTCGCGTGGCAGAGGAACCCTGCCAGCGTTTCAATTGACCACAGGCAGCTTGGAACACCCACAGACCGATGGGGAGGATGATGCCCGTCTCCTCAGCAAGCGGGATGAACTGAGCGGGCGATACCAGACCACGCGCAGGATGTATCCAGCGCAACAACACTTCTGCTCCCACAGCGCGACCTTCGCTGTCCACTTGTTTTTGGAAATACAGTTGCAGCTGCTCGTTGTCGATAGCACTCCGAAGCTCGTCTGCCATGCGTAGTCGTTCTTCCAATTCTGACTGCATCTTGGGATCAAAGAAACGGATGGTGTTGCGTCCCGCCTGCTTCGCTTGATACATCGCGGAATCTGCATGCTGTAGCAGAGAATCCAAAGAATCTTGATGCGCTTGGAATAGTACGATCCCGATACTGGGTGAGGTATGCACCTCGTGTCCATCGAGTTGGTAATGCTCACACAATGAGCTACGAATCTTCTCGGCGACCAACTCAGCTTGCGTCGCCGCCTCGCTAACGACGATGCTCAAATTCTCAAGGACCACCACGAATTCATCCCCGCCTAATCTAGCTACGGTATCGCCATCACGTACACAATCAATAAGCCTAATCCCGACCTCGATCAACAATAGATCGCCAACAGAATGGCCTTTTGTGTCATTCAAAGTCTTGAAATCATCCAAATCGAGGAAGATCACCGCACCGTGATGTTGGTTACGCGCACTGACCGCCATCGCTTGTTGCAAACGATCTTGTAACAAGCGGCGATTGGGGAGTTCTGTGAGTGAATCGAAATAGGCGAGCTGATGAATCTGCATCTCGGCGTTCTTCTGCTCGGTGATGTCGTCGTACATGCCCAAGATGCCGACCACCTTGCCCGCACCATCCTGCAAGGGGACTTTTGAAGTACGCAGCCATATCTGATGGCCATCGGGCGTGGTCTGAGGCTCTTCGAAGTTCAATTTAGACTTCTTCCCGACCATCACTTGGCGGTCATCTTCACGATACATTGTCGCTTGGTCTTTCCACCCCATCTGCGAGTCGTCTTTGCCGATCAATTCAGCCGGACTGCCCAGTCCCGCATCCTTTGCAAAGACTTGGTTGCATCCAAGGTAGCGAGACTCAGTGTCCTTCCAAAAGATTCGCACGGGCACCGTTTCCAGTACGGCACTCATCATGTCGTTGACGGAGCGCAGTTGCTGTTCGACTCGCTTCTGCTCAGTAAGATCGATGAAGAACGTGAAGGTGCGAGCACCTTGCTCCGTCTCTACGCGTTTGGCGGAAACCATGAAGGGGAATTGAGACCCATCTTTACGCATCCCAACGGTCTCATAGATATCAGGGACTGGCTTGCCTTGGGCCCGCAATCGGATGCGCTCGACCATCTCAGCATGTTTCTGAGGTGCGATCAACTCAGTGAGGTGATGCCCCTTCAATTCAGCCATGGCTGCGTAGCCAAACAACTTGAGAAAAGCGGCATTTCCATCCAACACGATGCCGTCGCTAGAGAGTCCGACCCCGATGGGACTGAGCTCGATCAACGACTGATATTGCGATTCGATCTGTTCGAGAGACTGTTGTAATAGCTCCTCTTTCTTCTTTGATGCTGCCTCTTGCTCATCATGGGTACGACACAACACGATGGCTTTTGACAGTTGCGCAAGTACGGGTTGCAATATCTGAGTAAGATTGAGTTGCGTATCAGGCAACTGCATCGCAAGTAAAACGATGACACCATCTTTCCCCAAGGGTAATCGTAGGAATGAAGCATATTGACTATGCATCGTGCGGAGCTGGCTGAGCAACTCTGCCTGGTCCACTTCGCAAATTGAGCAGCCATAGACCAGATCACAAGGAACGCTGATTTCTTTGTCGATACTGGCGATCAGATCGAAATCGCCCACAGCAGCCTCGATGCGCACCTTTTGGGTGGCTGTTGAACCTTCGCAGGAAGGCATATCCAGGCAAACGAAGCCTGCTGAGAAGGAGGTGTGATACAGCAAGCGCTGCAAGGTACGAGTCAGCAAGGACTTGAGTCTGATCTCCCCCCCTATCGTCACCGACAGGTCGTAGAGCACCGGCAGGATCTCTTTATGTTCCATGACTCACTTACCAGCGTGTCGCCACCAAGGTCGCGTTGTGGAACAGCGGGTAACCATGCAAGGTAGAGCCACCG
This sequence comes from Sideroxydans sp., assembly GCA_013824485.1. GTDB lineage: Bacteria > Pseudomonadota > Gammaproteobacteria > Burkholderiales > Gallionellaceae > Sideroxyarcus. The sequence continues at coordinate 1,370 of PNNY01000158.1, read as the reverse complement.
ATCTCTCCTAATGACAAAGCACCTGATACTTGCGCGGCAGAGGTACGCTTGTCGAATTCTTGCAACTCAGTGGTCGCGGTCTCTATGCCAAGGTGCATGCGTCGACCCGCACAATAGAACAAAAGCAGCTCTTTACCGACACTGCTCCCGTTCATCGCTTGCAATCCATCTACCAACACACGCATGGTCTCCTGCGTATCCACGGAAGGACGTTCGAGCAAGGTCAACACTGAATTGGCGGGCACCTCACCAACACAGAACAGCGACCCATCGTCGTTCAGCATGACGGGAATGCGGACCACGACATGATGATTCGCGCGCACGATGCCGAATGGGAAATGCACCGCATGTTCATAGAAGTTCTCTTGGGTGACCTGCACGCCGTATTGATTCAGCACCAACTCTTGATATACATCAAATGCAGGTCGCCAATCGATCTGCGAGATGCAGTTACCTGCCGTGGAAGTGGCATACACGATCTTGCGTGGTGCATGGTAGCCATGCTCGAGGATGGCGCCTTTATGGTTCCCCAGCAGCACCAACAGCAGGCCATTGCTTACGAGTCGCTTGCCATCGAATAGACACGGCATGGGTTGGAACGTCTCACTCCCTGCATTGGCGCCTGCGTAATGCACGCGATTGGCAAGTTGCAGATAAGTCTCGTCCAACAATGAACCGATGTTAGGCACCATCGAGTCGAACAACATGAACAAAGTCGCCTCGCCTTGGCCTTCCAACTGCGCGATCACTTGCTCGGCGATCTCTTTTGATTTTTTCTCCGCTCCATCGACATCGGCAGGCAGATTCTCATGCAATGCATAGAAGGGCATCACGTCAAAGCGAAGCAACCAAACACCATCGGTGTGGAATTGACCTTGCATCAACAGCGCGGGAAAGATGCCGCCAACCAAAGACACCTTTCTTTTAGCACAGGCAGCTTGCAACACGGCGACGTCTTCTTTGTGTGCTTCTGGCAGAAAAGCGCATATCCCCATCTTAGGGAATCTTGCTTGCCATTCGACCAATATTTGGTCAAGTGCGTTCTCTTCCACCTTAGCGAGATAGCGCATCTTATTGGGGGTGCTCATTTCAACGTCTCCCTTGATTGATGTTGGTTACGTTCGTTCCATGTCTGAGGACTTCTACACCAGACGTCTTCCCGAGCAATTTTTCGAACTGCTCAAGCGGCATCGGCTTTCCAAAATAATACCCTTGGAAAGCATGACAACCTCGCAAATCTAAGAAATCCTGCTGTTCTTTAGTCTCGACGCCTTCAGCGATGACATTCAAACCGAGTGCTTCTGTCATGGCGATGATGGTCTGCACGATGGCGGCATCGTTGATGTCAGTCGTGATGTCACGCACAAAGC
>PNNY01000157.1 GCA_013824485.1 Sideroxydans sp. | reverse complement strand
TCTTGAGTATCGGCTTCGTACACGCGGATGACGATGCACATCTCCATCTCGCCGTTATCGGAGGGCATTGGCTCCAATGCCTCGATGATGCCCGTCGCTGGCGCGTGGATGGGCAGCGAGAACAGCCCATCTGGTTTGGCGATGAGCTCGCCACGCAACACTTCCTGCCCCACACGCACGATGGCGATCGCGGGTTTGCCGATGTGTTGCTCTAACGATACATAAAGTTTCGGCGCGAACGGAAACCTGCGGATCGGCAGGTGCCCGGTCTCTTTGTGATAGACCGGGTGTATGCCGTGATCGAAGGTCGGCGTGCGGTTGAAGAAAGGCAGGCGCATGCTCATCTCAATTGAATTTCGCTGCACGTGCTTTCAGTTTGTCGAGATTTGCTTCGCCGCTATTCCAAGGTGTACCTGGGTGAATGATGCCAGCCGTGCATTTCTCTGCGGCTTTCACGATGTCCAAGAAAGTCCCCGCCTTCGGATTGATGACGACAGCTTTCTTCTGATCGTTATAGGCGAACATCTTGGGATTGATGTTGGTGCATTCATCGCAGGCCGTGCACTCTGGGGTGTCGATGAATACCGCTTCGTAATCTGCAGCATTCGAGGCGGTGGGGACAGCGACGGTGGTGGGTGAGCTTGCTGCGGAGCCACTCACGCCAGAGGACAGCATCTGGATGAGTTCCTGACGCACGCGATTGGCGATGGCTTCTTCGTTGCTGCTAGTACGACCAACCCCCGCCACGTCTTTCAGTTGCTTCCAGAATTGCATGCGCTCTTCACATGACAACACCAACTCTTTCGACACCAGCACGCGCATCAGATGATTCTTCTTGTCCACTGACCAGATGAAGGGGAACTTGCCGTCGCGCTCGTCTTCCGACAATTTCAGGAAATCTCCCAGCAACACCATGTCGTCATTCCATGTGTCCGCCGGTGCTTTCTTGAACTGCTTGGCGAAGCGACCTTCGGTCAGGGCGAAGTCGGCGAAGGTCATCGGCAAGATCATCGACTGCTGATTGCCTGCCTCGTCCTTGTAGTCGAGTTTGTATTCTGGCCAATCGAAATCCAGTGACGGATTGCCTTCCAAGGTGACGCACTCGGAGAAGGTGATGCCCGCATCGGGGTCGAAACGGAACAGCGGGAAGGCGCGCGACTCGACCGCCATCTTGCTCTGAGCCACGGCGCTGTTGTCGCCCACGCCATGCTCTGGTGGACACACGGCATACACGTTGAACAGCGCTGGGCGGCGGCTGTTGAGGCCGTCGATGAAACCCTCCAGCATGTGGTTCACGTTGGACAGAGAACTTTGGTGGATGAACGCGGTGCGATGCGCCATGCCGATGAGGCTGATCTCTTTGCGGCTTTCGCTCTTGCCGTGTTGGCTTGCGCCGTAGGGAGACATGTCTGCCACTTGGCCGATGAAGCCTGAGGTGCATGCTTGGCCGCCGGTGTTGGAATACACCTGCGTATCCACGATGAACACCTTGATCGGTTTGCCCGACATCAGGGCACGGGAGAGGTTTTGGAAGCCGATGTCGAACATCGCACCGTCACCGCCCATCGCAACGACGGGTGGGCACAGATGGAATTCTTCGTCGCTCAATTGTTCCCAATTGAAATGGGCGAAGAACTTGTCGCTGTCCTCCGGTACGTAGCCACCAGCCAATTCCATCTCGACTTGGCGCACGGCCTTGAAGCCTTCCACCATCTTCGCCATGTGTCCTTCGAACACGCCCATCGCAACGGAAGGAGAGTCTTGGAACAGATGCGATGTCCATGGGAATGGATAGGGGTTGAACGGATAAGTGGATGCCCACACCGAAGTGCAACCTGTGGAGTTGATGATGCCCATCTCAGCGCGACCTTGGTTGGTCGGGCCTTCCATATAACGCCAGCGCAGATCTTTCAACTTCTCCAACATCTGCGTCACGCGCTTCAACCATTGCGGGTCGATCGGCTCGGCAGGGTGGCGTGCGAGCAAGGTCTCGGTCAGTTTGGCCAAGGTCAGGTCGCGTCCGCTGTAGTTTTGGATGGCCTGCATCAAGCCATCGGTGTCGGCCAGATTGACCGAGCTACCTAGGCGCAGACGGATGTGATCTTCCAATCCACTGATGAGTGAGTCCAACTTGCTCACGTATTTCTTCACGCGTGGTTGCATCAATGCCGTCACGGTAGAGGTGAACAGATGGATGGCACCCTTCTCACCGCAACCCAAACAAGCGCCGTCGCCGCTGGCGAGCGATTGGTAATTGTGTTTGTCGAGCAGGATGGTCTCCAGCGCGCCGACCTTCTCGTCCAGATCGTCGATGCGGCTGAATTGTGCTGGTGTCGTGGGCAAGTCCAACCACACGTTCCAATCATCACGCAGGGTCAGGATGTTCTCGTTGGTCTGCGTCACCATCTTCAAGGCGTTGTCGGCACACACATCTACGCAGATCGCACAGCCCTTGCAGGTGTATGGGTTGATGGTGATAGAGAACAAGCCGCCGCTGCCCTTTTCTTTCTTCTCTTTCTGAGTCCAGTACGGCTTGGTGGTGGCGAACTTGAAGCTGCCGATACCATCGCGTAACAGGTTCAGTTCGACTTCCAAACGTGCACGTTCGTCACCCGCCGTCGTGTCTTCCGCGAAGGCTTCGGTGATGGCGTTCGCCAATAGCGCGCGCACATCCAGACCATCCTTGTCCAAAGAGGCGCGTAACTTCTTCTCGATGGTGCGGCTGAATTTGCGCAGGAAACGTGTAGGACGTCCGCCGGTTTCGATCTTTTGGATGACGCTGTTGAGCACGTCGCTCGGTGTGGACACCAAGCCGGGAATGGCACTGTCTGGACACTGGGTGTAGCACTCGCCGCAAGCGGTGCAGTTCTCGGCGATCCACTCTGGCACTTCGAAACGCACACCGGTCATGTCGCGATACACGCCAGTGACGGCAGGCACTACGGACATACCGATGAACGGATCGACCAGATTGTCTGAACCTTGACCCTTCATGTAGAAGCTGCCGGTCTGTTCCCAGAAACGATGGACGTCGGATTGACCGCCGTTACCTTCAGGCAATTGCTTGAGCATGACCGGCATGGAAGGCGCAGCTTTGAGTTCGCCCTTGGCGCGTTGTCCCACCTTCATGTGTTCCGGTTTGATCTCGAACAACTCTTCGTAACCGCGCCGCACCACGCGTAGGTTGTCGTCGACGATGCGTTTGCCCTTCTTGCCGAACTTGGATTCGAGTTGGTTCTCGATAGCCTTGAACAAGGTCTCTTCGGAAAGCCCTGCACGATCCTTCACATCGGACGCGTGGAAGAAGGCGCCTTGGAAGGCATTGCCCTGCATACGCAGTTGCAGGTCGGTGTTGCTGGACTCGGCGCGCGCGATCTTGAACGCATCGAGGTAATACACGCGGATCTTGTGATCGACGATGTATTGCTGGGTACGCATGGGGAAGGTCTCCCATACTGCGCCTGGGTTATCCAAGTTGCTTTGGATGATGAACACGCCGCCGTCGTTCAGACCTTCCAGGGCATTGGTGTGACCGAACACTTGAGGGTCGGGCGACATCACGACATCCACGCGGGTGTATTCGCAGTTGATGCGGATAGGTTCCGGCGCTGCGGACAAGTAGTAAGTCGT
>PNNY01000156.1 GCA_013824485.1 Sideroxydans sp. | reverse complement strand
AAACCGCTACTGCTGAATACACTCTTCAGTAGTAGCGGCGAGGGGAGAAGAAACTTTAGTTAAGGAGGAAAAAGTTACGCAGCGGCTTCGGCTTGTGCAGCCTTCTTGGTCTTACCTGCACGTGAGGGGGGACGGCAGATACCACAGGTGTAATCACTGCACAGCTCATTGGTGTGCACCACGAATTGACCGCCACATTCCTTGCAGGTGGTCAATTGCAACATCTCTGCATCAAAGAAGCGGATGAGGAACCACGCACGAGTGATGCTAAGAGAAGGCTCACCACCACTGACCTCGATCTGCTCCAAGTACAAGCGGTAACTCTTGATGAGCGCCTCGACACCAGAAATATTGGCGTTCTTGATGAGGAACTGGTGGATGCCCATAAACAACGAAGAGTGGATATTCGGTAACCAGCTCATGAACCAGTCGGTGGAATACGGCAGCATTCCCTTAGAAGGCGATTCGCCTTTGACTTCTTTATATAGCTTGAGCAAACGTTCACGACTGAGATGTGTCTCTTCCTGCAACAATTGCAGGCGCGCACCCAATTCGATCAGTTCGACGGCGATCTGTATCTCGCGCGCCTCGGTCACCACACTCTTGTTACGCATGATGGCCTCCGCTTATGCAGCGAGCAGTTCTGGAGCTTGTGCCGACATCAAGATGGTGGCATGCGTGTGCGACATCATGCGGTCTTTGTTGTAGTCGGTGATCATGTTCAGTAACAGGCGCTCATCGAAGCGGAAACGGCACAGCAACATGTTGGATGCAGCCATCTTCATCAGTTGCGCTGGCGATAGACCATCGATCAGATCAGCCAGCTCTTCGCTCACACCCAAACGGAAAATCGCACTGGCTTTGTCATCGCGAATCATCTGTTGAGCCAACATCATGTAAGAAAGATTAGCTTCTTTGATCTCTTCGTGTACTTGAATGGTGTTCATTTCAGTCCCCTCGGAATTTGGTTAAACGTCTTGTTTCGACGGTTGCATTTTCGGGGAGGAAGGCAAGAGGGGAAATCGGACGATTTCCGATAATCATGTAGGTAAAGTTCCTACAAAAAAGGCGAGTCACCTCTGCCCTTAGCTCTGATAGAACAGAGGCGACTCGGGAGTACAGCCCGTTGCGAGGGGACACATTGGGCCGCACGATTAACCTATCGGCGGGGTTTGGGGAAACTTTAGGGTAATTTTGAAAAATACTCTGCGTAAAGGGGTAACTCGATCATAAAAAAATGAATCGTCACCGATGGTGTAACGTGCGCCCTCCAAACAAAAGACCCCGCCACATTTTAAGTGGCGGGGTCTTCAGTATCGAAAAAAAGATGCAGATAACTTCCTGCACATCCATTCGAATTAGGTATTAGTTACAAACACCTGGTGCGAAAAATTTTGCGTCAACAGTAGTTGTGCAAGACCACGTACCATCAGCAGCACGTGTGTAGGTGATGGTCTGACCTTGGACTGAAGCTGGACCATTCTGGATAGTACCAGTGATCGTACCTGCAGCCGTATCCAATGCGAGCGTAGTGTGTGTGCCAGCTGCATTGACGCCAATACCACCTGTAGACGGGTCTGTACCAAAAGCAGGAGTCAAACCATCCAACAGAACCGCATCCCAACCTGTCTTACCACCAGCAGTCTCAGTCAATGCTGCGCTGAATTTTGACCTAGCAACATAATCTTGGTAGTTAGGAATCGCTACGGCAGCCAAAATACCGATGATGGCAACAACAATCATCAACTCGATCAGGGTAAAACCTTTTTGCATTTGTTTCATATTGATGCTCCTTTTAGGATTAGGGAATCGCCTTTGCAGGCTACACACGAGGTGTGCGGGTGGGTATCAGCAGGTTGCGTGCCAGTCTAACGCCCAATATTCAATGGACTTCACAATCCCGCACTGTACCGCAGTGCCACAGTTGAGTGACACAAGTGACGTTTTTTGTCAGCTACGGTGTGTAGCCCGGAATCTTCGCTTCGTCCACTTCGTTGATCTGCTCCGTAGCCAAGAATCGGTGCGCATAGTCTAAATAGACTTTCTCGCGTACGAACACGTCAAACAGGTCTGGATCGATATGACCGTTCTCTTTGAACTTGCCCAATATCTCCAAGGATTCAGTGAGTGTCTTGCCTTCTTTGTAAGGTCTATCTTTCGCCGTCAGCGCCTCGAAGATGTCGGCGATACCCATTAGCCTTGCTTGAACAGACATCTGGTCGCGCTTCAAACCATTTGGGTATCCCTTCCCATCCATGCGCTCGTGATGCCCACCTGCGTATTCGGGCACACGAGTTAGATGATGCGGCCAAGGCAAGGATTGCAACATCTTGATGGTGACGACGATATGGTGATTGATGATCTCGCGCTCTCCCGCAGTCAGCGTTCCCGCCCGAATTGAGAGATTTTCGGTTTCTTCGGCGGTGAGGAAGTCGACATTTTCACCACTGACATTCTGCCATTGATATCCAGCGATGCTCTTCACACGCTCGATATCCGCATCTTTCATCTTCTCGCCTCCGACATTACTTTGACGCAGGAACGTCCTATCGTCCTCAAGTTGCCGTAAACGTGCTTCATATTGCGCTTCGGTCAGCCGACCTTCCAGATACTCTATACGCGCATCTCGCTTAAGCACTTCGAAACGCGTATCCACCAAGTGGATTCGATCAAAGATAGTCTGAAGCTTGGTGGCTTTATCGACCACATGGACGGGGGTGGTGATCTTTCCACAGTCATGCAACAAGCCTGCGATCTTGAGTTCGTAACGGTCTTTGTCCGTCAAATTGAAATCAGCAAGCGCGCCCGTCTTGTTTCTGTTCGCCGCCTCAGCCAGCATCATGGTCAGGACTGGCACGCGTTCACAATGCCCGCCTGTGTAGGGCGATTTATCATCAATAGCGGTGTTGATAAGGCTGATAAAGGACTCGAATAGGTCCTCCAACTGCTGGATCAATCGGCGATTACTGATGGCGATAGCGGCTTGCGATGACAATGATTCCAACAGCTGCTGATCATCCTTCGAGAAGCTCTTCACTTTTCCAGTCACTTCATCAATAGCGTTGATGAGCTGTAGAACCCCGATGATCTCGTTGTCATGATTGCGCATGGGGACGGCCAAGAATGACTGTGAGCGATAGCCCGTCTTGGTGTCGAATTTCTTCGTCCCCGAGAAGTCGAAACCGTCAGCCTTGTAAGCATCCTTGATGTTGACGGTCTCACCACTCAAAGCAGCGTGGCTAACCACCATCGCATGATTCGGCTGGCCTTCGACATAGAGCTGGACTGGGTAGAATGAGATCGGCTCGCCTGATGCGCCCCCCATGCGGATGCCGAGAGAGTCGTTATGCAATATCTCGAACGTGAGCTGCTTGTTGACGTCATCTAGAAGATAAAGAGTGCCTGCATCCGCACGGGTGATCTTCTTGGCCGCATCCAAGATACTTTCTAACAAGCGATTGATGTCACGCTCGCTAGACAAAGAGGCCCCGATGGCATTCAGTTCACTCAAGCGATCTAATAGTCGCTCTAGTGTGGCGCTTGAGGCCTGCAAATCTCCACCTTGCTCTCTAGATGTCTGCATAGCCAAATTGGTATTATTTGATACAGACCGCGCGAATCTGGTGCATG
>PNNY01000155.1 GCA_013824485.1 Sideroxydans sp. | reverse complement strand
GACGGACGTGCGCCGATCTCCGACAACTTGTATTGCGGCACGTTGGCGATGATGCGCAGCTCAGAAGGATCGAAACCAGTCATCAATGGCTTACCCACGGTGACCATCTCACCCATCTCCACCATACGTGCCGACACTACGCCCGCATACGGAGCAATAACTGAGGTGTAGCTTTTCGCCAAGGCTGACTGTTGCGCGCCCGCAGCGCTTGCTTTGGATTGTGCTTCTGCCACGTCGTAATCAGCTTTAGCTTTGTCCAAGGCCGCTTGGCTGATGAACTTCTGCGCAAACAACTGCTGCGAACGTTCGTAATTCAATTTGGCGTTACTCAACGCAGCTTGCGATTGAGCTACCTGTGCGTTGCTTCCGGCGACGGCTTGATTCGCTTCGCTCTCATCGATGCGCAAGATGACCTGGCCTTTGCTCACGCGGTCGCCCACATCGAACATCACTGCCTTCACGCGACCTGATATTTGCGCAGAGACCGTCGCTTGGCGCGTCGCTTCCACCACGCCGTCAACGCTATAGGTCTGCGCCACTTCTCGTTCTTGAGCGACCACCACTTGCACAGGTTCTGCCGCATTGGCAGCCGAACCCAAGCTCATCACCAACAAGCCCAACACCACCATAGGGAAACGTTTCATCTTGCTCACCTCAAAAAGATAACAGTCGCGCATATTAGCGAATTCTAATATTCAACGCAAGCAACAGCAAAACAAAAGGGCGCTTGCCGCGCCCTCTCACTACAACCCATTGAATCTAAGTTAATTTACTCAAACCGAACAGAACACATCCCGCATCATGCCCACCAACTTCACCGTGCGCGGGTCGTTGATGCGATAGAACACGCGATTGGCGTCCTTCTCGGTCGCAAGGACACCTTTATCGCGCAGAATGGCTAAGTGTTGAGAGATGTTGCTCTGGGTAGTGCCGACTTGCTCGACGATATCCTGAACACTCAATTCACCTGAGGCCAACACACACAATATCTTCAAGCGCAAAGGATGTGCCATGGCCTTCATGGATTCCGCTGCCAAGATGATATCTTCTTCTTTGTCGATCAGTTTCTTCCCCATGCCATATCCCCCCCGAATAGTCGGCGCGCAAATGTCCGATAGCGAAATCGGCTAAAATCGCAACCTAGTGAATTAGTGAATCCTTATTTTGATAGCTTAAGAGAGAAAAAGCCAGCATGACCAACCGTTCTACTCCGACAATCAAGCCCGTCCTCCTGCTCATCTTGGATGGCTTCGGCTATCGCGAAGATGCCGACTTCAATGCCGTCGCACATGCGCGCAAACCGAATTTCGACCGGCTGTGGAACAGCTATCCACACACGCTCATCCACACCTCCGAACTACACGTTGGCCTGCCTAAAGGGCAGATGGGTAACTCTGAAGTTGGCCACTTGAACATCGGTGCGGGACGCATCGTGTATCAAGATCTGTCCAAAGTGGACTTCGGTATCGAGGATGGCACTTTCTACAACAACCCTGCGCTGGTACAAGCAGTAGAGAGCGCGAAGCAAGGTGGCAAGGCGTTGCACATCATGGGCCTGCTCTCGGCAGGTGGCGTTCACAGCCACGAATCTCACATCCATGCGATGGTCGAACTGGCGGTACGTGCGGGATTGAAGAAGGTTTTCGTCCACGCCTTCCTTGACGGTCGCGACACGCCACCACGCAGTGCAGCGCAATCGTTGCAATTGCTTGAAGAAAAATGCGCCCAGCTCGGCGCGGGCCGAATCGCCACTATCGTCGGGCGCTTCTTCGCGATGGACCGCGACAATCGTTGGGATCGCGTACAGATCGCCTACGACATGCTGACCTCGGGCACAGCACCATTCAGCGCCACAACCGCACAAGCAGGATTGGATGCCGCCTACGCACGCGGCGAGAACGATGAGTTCGTGCAAGCCACTGTCATCGGCGAACCCACTGCGATGCAGGATGGCGATGCCGTGGTGTTCATGAACTTCCGCGCCGACCGCGCACGCGAGATCAGCCGTGCGTTGACTGATACTGATTTCACTGGATTCACCCGCACCCGCTCCCCCAAGTTGTCGAACTACACCACCTTGAGCAGCTACGGCGAAGACTTCCATTACCCCTGCGCCTACACGTCTGACACCATCCACAATGGTTTCGGTGAATATCTTTCCAGTCTGGGTTTGAAGCAATTACGTATCGCCGAGACAGAGAAGTATGCACACGTGACTTACTTCATGAACGGCGGCAAAGAACAACCGTACGCAGGTGAAGACCGTATTCTCGTGCCTTCTCCCAAAGTCGCGACCTACGACCTGAAGCCGGAGATGAGCGCATTTGAAGTGACCGACAAACTGGAAGCCGCCATCCGTAGTAAGCAATACCAAGCTATTCTTTGCAACTACGCCAACGGTGATATGGTCGGCCATAGCGGCATCATGGAAGCAGCGGTCAGCGCGGTAGAAGCATTGGACATCTGCATCGGTCGCGTGGTGGATGCGATGTTGGAATGTGGCGGGGAAGTGCTGATCACTGCCGACCACGGCAATGCCGAGCAAATGATAGACCGCACTACCAACCAAGCACACACTGCCCATACGCTCAACCTCGTGCCCTTCCTCTACATCGGGCGCGAAGCCGAGATGGCTGAGGTAGGCGCTGGCGCGTTGCAAGATGTCGCCCCTACCCTGCTGGCGATGATGGGCGTAGCGCAACCCGCCGAAATGACCGGCAAATCTCTCATCAAGCTACTGTGATCCCAATGATGCGTTTGGTGTTGTTGACGTTGTTCTTGACGTCGACGGTCGCCTTCGCATCAAAGCAAGACGACCTAGAGAAACTACGCCAGCACATCTCTTCCTTGCAAAAGGATTTCGAAAAAGCCAACGAATCAAAAGCTGAAGTGGCCGACAATCTGCGCGAATCAGAACGCGCCATCAGCGATAGCAACCGCTCCTTGGAACAATTGGCACAGCAACAACGTGCTGCCAAGAAAGACCTCTCTGAATTACAACAGCGTGCGACTGCCCTACGCGGCGACATGCGCGAGCAACAAGCATTGTTGGGACGCCTGTTGTATCGCCAATACATCGAGGGTGGCGACCGCGATCACCTCAAGTTACTCCTGAACGATGTGGATGCGAACCAACTGTCACGTGACCTGCAGTACTACCAATACATCGCACGTAGCCGTGCCGACACCATGAAGTCCATACGCAGCAACTTGGACAAGTTGCGAGAAGTCACCACCGAGGTGCGCGGGAAGAGTGAAGAGATCGCCGCACTGCAAACTGAGGAATTGAATGGACTGCAAAAGCTGGAACGCGACAAACGTGCGCGCCAGCAGACACTGAGCAAGATCGCCGCGCAGCTCAAACAGCAACGCCGTGAGATCGGTCGCTTGCAGCGCAATGAAACCCAGCTTTCGCAGTTGGTTGAAAAACTGGCACATATGCTGCCCAACATCGAGGGCAAACCTTTCAAGTCACTCAAAGGGAAATTGGCGTTGCCCGTCAACGGTAAGAAGACGAACAAATTCGGCATTCGCCGAGCTGAGAACAATCTGATGTGGACGGGTTGGTTCTTGCGTGCGCCCGCCAATCAATCGGTGAAAGCCGTCGCAGGTGGTCGCGTCGTGTATGCC
>PNNY01000154.1 GCA_013824485.1 Sideroxydans sp. | reverse complement strand
TCTCCATCACCTCGGCATCGTCCGCGCGATAGGCTTCTGCTTCTGCACGTGACCACGGCATCTCGAAATCATCTTTACCGATGATGGAGGCAGCACTGGGGATATTGGCATCCTTGGCAAAGGCATCGTTACAACCTAGGTACACGCTGTTCTGGTCTTTCCAGAAGATAGAAAGCGGGGCGGTGTCGAGTATCTGTTGCAACATCGCACGGCTAGTGCGCATCTCTTCTTCTATGTGGCGACGTACGGTGATATCGAACAAAGTGGCGATGTGTGAGCGTCGGCCATTGAACATGCCAGCTGCTGTGGTCATCATCACCCAGATATGTTTGCCAGTCGCAGTGCGCAATTCCACCACTTCAGCCTTGACCACTTCCCCCGCATTCTGGCGGGCAACGATGCGGTCTCTATCCTCTGGATGGACATAGAAGTTGGTCGCGTTCGCGCCAGTCGCTTTTGCAAAATCAATTTCGAATAATTCTTCAGCAGGATGATTGGCGAAAGTCACCTTCGATAACTCTTCATCGATGATGACTACGGGGAAAGGTGCAATTTCGACTAAGGAGCGGTAGCGAGATTCGCTGGCTTTTATTGCAGTTTCAAAAGCCTTTTGTTCAGTGATGTCGCGCGCTACAGCGATGACGACGGGTTGACCAAAGTAGTCGCCACAGACCAAGCTGACGCTCTTGGGAAAGATGCTGCCGTCTTTGCGTTTTCCCCAAAATTCGAATTGTTGGGGTACTCCATTGAAAGCCTGTTCGATAGCGCGCAATGCGGCTGGTATGTCGTTCTTCTCCGGTGCGCTGAGGAAAGCGGGTGTCTGACCTATCAGTTCCTCACGCGTGTAGCCATACATCGCTTCCACACCTTGGTTAACATCAAGGAAGCAGCCATCCGCCCCTTGTATGTAGACGGCTTCAGTGATGCTGTTAATGACGCCTCGATAGGTCTTCTCCGCTTCGATGATCTGTTGCTTGGCTTGGCGTGACTCACTGATATCGCGCGCGACGACGATGGCGACCTTGCGCCCAAAATAGTTACCGAGGACGCCATTGACGCTCTTGGGAAACACTTCGCCGTTCTTGCGTACGCCCCAAAACTCCATGTGTTGCGGCTCACCACGAAATACGAGGCCGAATCTTTGTTGTATCTCGGCAACATCGTTCTTGTCAGTCGCCAAGATAGACCAGGCATTCTGCTGTTCGAGCATCTCTTCTCGCGTGTAACCGTACATCGTGGCAGCGCCTTGGTTCACATCGAGGAAAGTGCCTGTTTCATCTACTACATACACAGCTTCTGTCAGGGTATTGAGTACACCGCGATAGGCGGCTTCTGACTGTGCCAGTCTAAGCTCGGCAGCTTTGCGTTCGCTAATGTCCTGTTTGACTGCGATGAAGTGGGTGATGATCCTATCTTCGGTATAGACCGGTGTGATAGTCATCTCTTCGGTGTAGTGGGTGCCGTCTTTGCGTTTGTTGACGACTTCACCGCGCCATACTTCTCCGCTCAAAATAGTGTTCCACAGTACTTCATAGAACTCTCTAGGTTGTATCCCAGACTTCACTAATTCTTTGGGGCGTTTGCCAAGTGCTTCCTCTAGGGTATAACCCGTCATCTCGGTGAAGGCTGGATTAGCCCATTCGATGACGCCGTCTTTATTGGTGATGACGATGGCGTTAGCGGTCGAATTCAGGGCGGTGTTCTTCAGATGCAGACGCGCTTCGACCTGTTTGCGTTCGGTCAAGTCGCGTGCGACGGCAACGATGTAGCGCTCACCATTTTTTTCGATGATGCCAGCATTGATCTCTACGGGGAAAGTGGTGCCATCACGACGCTTATGTTGGGTTTCAATTAATCGCTTCCCATCGCGCACGGTGATGTCGTGTTCGCTCTTCCAATCGGAGTCGGTTGAAAAATTGGCATCGATATCTACTACATGTAGACGCAAAAGCTCATCAAGGGTGTAGTCCAGAGATTTGCAGGCCTGAGTGTTGCATTCGATGATGGCGCCATTTTCTGGTCTTACGACGAAGATCGCATCGTTGGTCTGTTCCATCAAGCTTTGATAGAGCATCTGCTGGCGTGTCTCAGCGATCTGTTTGTGGGCGTGATGCAGGTCTTTGCGTTGTCGCTCCAATGTCTCGTGCAGGAATTCGATGTAACGCCCCTGCATGTTTTTGACGATGTCATGGCGAGTGACGATGCCCTTTAAGATATCGCCTTCGACTACGATCAAACGGCGGATGTTCGATGTCTCCATGATGCCCATTGCTTGTTGCAAAGGATGTTGGGCATCGATCGTCTGTACGGGTGACTTCATCACGCGAGTGATATGGACGCGGGTCGGATCACTGACGGTGCGTGCCAATCCGATGGTGTCGCGTTCGGTGAGGATGCCAATAGGGTGCTCATCGCGCGTGATGATGACGCAACTGATCTTATGCTTTGCCATCAGATCGACTGCATCGGCCAAAGTGGCATCTTCTTTGAGTGTGACGAGGTTGCGCGACATCGCCGAGCTAACGGTCTTCAGCTCGACCAGATATTCCATACCCATGTGATGTATGAAGTCTGCTTCACTCACGATGCCGATGAGTTTGTCTGTGTCATCAACAACGATGAGGTGACGGTGGCCTTTGCTGGAGATGAGTTGATAGGCGTCGCGGAAGTCCATATCTGCAGGCGCAGTCAAAGGTGGCGAACTCATCACATCTGCCATGCTTAGTTCAGTGACCACCTTGCGCTTGTCCATCAGGCTGATGGCATCTTGTTCGGTGAATATGCCGATCGCACGATATTCGGTATCGACGGCGACCACGCAACTGATCCGAAGCGATTCCATGCTGGCCAGAACGTCAGGTAGCGCCGCATCGGGTGTCACGGTGAACACCGAGGGGGAGAGGACGGAATGAAGAGTTAGTTTTTGCATATCAGCTTTGTACCCAGCTGTTCTCGTAGGCATTGTAGTCAATGACAGGCCGAGTGTCTTGACCTAAATCAATTTGGCAGCCTGCGTTAATAAGTGGTTATTCTCTATCGGCATACGACGCTTGAGGCTTGAGGGGAAAAATGGACAAATAAAAAGGACATCCGAAGATGTCCTTTCAGGTATTGCTTGTAGAAGTGTTATTCGACTTTTGCTTTTTCACGCAGATCGGAGATTGCCTTCTGGATAGATTCTTGTTGTTTACGTTTTTCCAGTTGCGGACGTACTTCTTCAAAGGTGGGCACCTTCAGTTCTCGGGTGTCTTCCAAGCGGATTACGTGCCATCCATATTGTGTTTGTACTGGTGTGCTGACTTGGCCCTTGGCCAACTTCAAGATAGCCTCGCCGAAAGGCTGTACGAAATTGGTTGGTACAGTCCAACCTAGATCGCCGCCATTCTCTTTGGAGCCTGGGTCTTTGGATTTTTCCTTGGCAACCTTGGCGAACTTCTCTTTCTTAACACGTTTGGCGATGGCTTTGGCTTCATCTTCAGTGGCGACGAGAACGTGTGAGACCTTGTATTCCTTGCTGCCGACACGCGCCTTGAGCGCTTCGTAGTCTTGCTTCAAAGAATCTTCGCTGATGGGGTGGTTCTTGGCGTAGTCCTGTACGAACGCGCCTGCCAGAACGGATTGCTTCGCCAATTCCAATTGCTGTGCGGTCTCACCTTGCTTGTCCAATCCCGCTTTTACTGCGGCTTGTGA
>PNNY01000153.1 GCA_013824485.1 Sideroxydans sp. | reverse complement strand
TGAACAATTTCGCGCAGACACAGGACGGTCTCTGTTTCATAGCGGACATCTGCTCTGCGCCCCAACGACGCCCGGCGCATGAAGTCAGCTACCGATAAATTTCTGATTCGAGCATAAGTACGAATCTCCTCTGCCTCTTTTGGTGAGAGGAGAATTTCATAGCGGATATTTCGCTTTTCAGCCTCCGGCAATTTTTTGAACGGCTTTGCCATCGTCAGGTTTTGCTCACCACGACATGTCTGCTCCCGCTGGCCTGGGCGTAGGCGTTGGCAGAACAACTTTCGGCCGCCTCGTAATCAGAAACAAATTGATTTCCCCCTGTCTCTGAAGACTGTTGTGGACTTGGCTTTTCTGTACTGGACTGAACTAAGGAGACGCGACCACCTCGACGAGTGAGTCGCGAGGTACTCGGCGTGGCACTTGGAACTTCTTCAGTGGCATGGCATGCGGCATGGTCGCGCTTACGGTTTGTGATTGCTGAGCCAATCTTTCCCCCCTGACTCTGTTTGCTCTTACGCTCAGCCAAGTGCGCCCGGTAGTTCTCCAACTCGGGGCTGATCACATAGCCATCGACGCTCTCGAAAAACGGCATGACTGCTTCAAGCGATTCGGCGATCTCTGCAACTGGCAACCCCAGCACTTTTGCCAAGTCGGCGTGGTTTTGCGGAAGTCGGATGTTTACCCAGCACTCCAAGCGCATGGTGAAGAACAGGCCGCGATCCTGAAGTGTCATCGTTCGGAACGGGAGTTGCGCCAAGATGGCTGCTGCGTATTCTTGGTAGGCTGGAGCATTACGGTTTTGGCCCATTGCAGATCACTCGACGGCCTTACGGGCTAACTCAAGCTTGGCTACGAGGGTGCGTATTTCGTCATCACTCTTCCCGGCGATGCGTGCTGCATTGATTGCTGCGACTTCAGTGGACGGCCACCCAACAGCTCTTGCTCCAAGAAGGACTGGCTTAGTCCATAGCCCTTGGGTGATTCGGAGATAGATTGTAGATCTTGATAACCCCGACTCGGATTGAACAACGGGTAGACGATAAATTGTTTGAAGCATGCTTGCTCTCCTTGGTATTTCTTTAAGAGTTATCATTCGCGTACTGGTTATTGAGTTCGCTAGGCCTTTCTAATGCGAGCCAACAACAGCCTAAGGAATTGCATAGATTGCGTCGCCAACCGAAATTGGCTTATTTGGGGCGATTTCGGTTGTTGACGAAACTGGGGATGGCGGTTACAGCTCATGGGTAGAAAGAAAAAATGCGAGACTTGGCTTCCGGCACAAACTCTTCGGATCAAGGCGTTTGCGCGGGAGTTCGCCGCGAATGTTTTAAACGAGCGGCATGGACAAAAGTTCAGTATTACAGATGTTCAAATTGCTCTATCAAAGCGTGCTGAGTCATTGGCAATTACTGACCAAACACTCAGAAATTGGATGTCCGGAGAGGATTCTCCCAACGCAACATTTCTTAAATGGATTGGCCGAGAATGGTCGGGTTGCACGGATTGGCTAGAGCCTGACATTGAGTCGTCCCCAATACGCCGTTTCCTCTGTGCACTTGATATGTGGGGTTCCCCCATTGACGGCCCCATAAGGATATTAGATACAACATCTGCGGACATTACAGTTGGTAAAGGCTTGGCTATCTTGGCAAAGCGTTGGGCACCATCCTCGGTACCGGGGCATCTATGTGAGTATGTCATTCCAAGACTAAATCGTAATGTTCCGAGGCACGTTCCAAACACTGTGTATCAATCTTTCAATCCTTTAACATTGATGGATTTTATGTTTAGGTGTGGGCCTTACATTGAGTTTTCTGAGGATGAATTTGCCGAATGGGCCATCGACTTTGCGTCGTTGACCTTAATGATTGGAGCAATTTTTGAGGGGGCATCGCTTGAGAAACGGGATCTATCTGGAAGGACCGGAGAATTTAACTGGCTAACCCATCGAATTTTCTTTATAGCACATGGCAATTGGCCGAACTTGGAGTCCGTTCGTGGAGAACTGCAAAATTTCTTTGAGTTTGAAGATTCGGCAATAAATCGCTACTCCCATCGATTGATGCGAGCTCGTGAGATTCTCAATAAAGAACTTTTATGTATAGGCAGCGACTTATCGATTGTGAAAGAGCTTTCTGGGCGTATTAAAGAGCGCAGCAAAATGTGGCAGGTTCCCTTAGGAGTGCATAGCGAAACTTTGGAATAAATCGGACAAATCTAAGCGAATCGAAATCTTTCGCCAGAAGTGGAAGGCATAGACCTTTAGACATATCTAAATTTCCCCGCCCGTGTGATAAGAGGTTGAAGAATTTCACCGCAGTGGTGATTCAAAAGAATCGATTAGCGCTCTATCTGAATTTGAATCCGCCCCAGCTTAATCCGCTCCCTGCGATTGCTCGCGACGTAAGTCAATGCGGGCTTTGGGGCACTGGCGACCTTGAGTTGGCAATTTCCAGCTCCGATGATCTTGAAATCAATTCTTACGGCTTACGAAGGGCGGGGGAGTAGATAAGGTTGGCAACTCCGGGTTCCGCTTTTCAAGCAGCTTTGGTTTTTAGGGGAATAATGGTTGCCCCTCGTTGAGCTGCCGCAAGTTGAGATCCCCACCATTGGAGTAGCTTGATCCGCTGATCAAATCGTTCGCCCCGGTCGTAGGCTCGCGCAACTTCGTTATCGTGGGCATGGTCTAGGGCAAGTTCCACCACATCGCGTTCAAAGCCGTTGTCGCGTGCCTGAGTAGAAAAGGCACTGCGCCAACCGTGCGGCGAATGTATTCCACCTAGTCCTAAAGTCACGCGGTAAACCTTTTCGATAGATTCGCACCCGATGTGTTGGCCTCCGGCGGGAGAGGGGAATACGTAGCCTTTGCCGCCACACATGGTTTTCCATTGGCGCAGCTCGGCGGCGATTTCCGAACATAGCGGAGCACGGTGGTCTATTGGGCGGGAGGTGACTTTCATCTTGGTTCGCGGAATGATCCAAACGGGCTGATCGTCATCTAGGTGAAATTCCTTCCACTCGGCTTCAACGACGTTGCCGATTCGCATCCCAGTAAAAGCG
This sequence comes from Sideroxydans sp., assembly GCA_013824485.1. Taxonomy (GTDB): domain Bacteria; phylum Pseudomonadota; class Gammaproteobacteria; order Burkholderiales; family Gallionellaceae; genus Sideroxyarcus. The sequence goes on along the minus strand of PNNY01000153.1, from coordinate 660 downwards.
ATGAGACGATGTGCCATGCGCACGGATGGGGAAATTCTGGCCATGTCAGCGCGTCGCAACAAATCGCCTAATGACATCCAGTCAAGCAGCGCATTCATTCGTCCGCTATTCTTTTTTCGAGGAAGTATCTCGCGAGCTGGGAGAGCAGGGTTGTCCCGACATAAACCTTTGGCTTGAGAGAAGCGAAATACCCCATTCAGATGCTGGAGGATTCGGGTGGCCGTTTCAAGAACACCTCGCTTGTTAATGTCTTCAACAGTCTTTGCCACGATGGCTGGGGTGATGCTGGCAATGGGGAGCTTGCCGATGATGGGGTAAATATCTCGCTCAAAAGCGCGTGTCGATTTAGTGAAATGGCCTGCACTCCATTCCTTTTGTTTCATTTTCAGCCATTCCCCTGCGATAGCTTGAAAAGTGTCGTCGCCAGCGGCGCTAGCTTCCGCGCGATTGACGCGGCGCTGAGTGACCGGATCTTTATTCTCTCGAAGTAGGGCTTTAACCTCTGATAGTTCAACTCGTGCGGCGGCCAAGGAAACGGCTGGGTAACTGCCAATTGAGTAAAGTTTTTCCTTGCCGTTGATTCTGTATTTGATGCGCCAAGTGGCACCACCTGCCGGAGTAATAAAGAGATGCAGTCCGCCTCCATCTGGAAGCTTCTTT
>PNNY01000152.1 GCA_013824485.1 Sideroxydans sp. | reverse complement strand
GCGCTAGATCGCGACGCATCAGGCCGCCGCATATTGCGCCGCACCTATCGTTTCGAATTCACCGAAACGGGCAACAGCAGAAGAGAAGGAGAAGTCACCATGCTTGGTGAGCGCGTTGAATCGGTGACGATGGAGCCGTATGAGATTCTTGAATGAGGATGCGCAACTAAATGCGAAGCTGCCACCAGTAGTTATTCCCTATGTCGCAGACGATAACTTCGTTTGGATATTTTGGCAGTTTTCTAGAATGGACTGGCAGAGTGCAATTGCACGTTGAGCATCGGTTTTTCCTAAAGTTTCATCAACTTCATAGTCGGCGAATTTCCGCAATCTTTTAAAAATGAACATATCTCTTGCTACCAAGCGGGCCTCAGTACGCCCCGGTTTTATGGATTTTCCGTGACAATCGGCAAGCCCAATAATTTGTTCATGTGAGTTTGCTACGTGAGCAAGTGAGGCGCTATTAAAACACTGACTCACCGTATGAAGAGCAGCATAATAGGCGCGACTAATTGCTGCGCGTGCATCAGCCTCTGTAATTTCGCTCATAGCGAGCAATTTATTTGCTGTTCCAAGTATTTCAGAGGGGGCTGTGCTCATGCATGGATACCAACGACGCTAAACATCAATACGGAAGGATGTCCCCCATCGGGCAGTTCTTCACACAAGCGTAGGCCAACTTCCTTATGAATGGCCTGAGCCTCTCGAAATGACGTGTTGATTTCAAATTCAATTAACACGCTCGGCTCGTTAGGATCATCATCCACAGTTGTAGAAATGCTTTTTGGGCTTTTCCTGTGAGAACGAAGGACATCAAATGCAATTTGTTGCCCTTGTTGTAGTTCTGTTTCACTAACCTTTGTTTTGGCTAATATGGCTGCAATGTGCACGGCGTTGAAATCGTTTTCAGTGTCTGAGTTTGAGCGTTCAGTCAATGTATTAAATAAGTTCACCGCAATCGAAATTTCACCTGCCATAACCGCATATTTTTGAGCTAGGCGCAGGGCAGTAAGATTCTCTGGTTGCATGTTGGAAGCCGTTATAGCTTCCTCAGTTGCTTGCTTGAAACGAAGGACTGCTGCTAGAGATACAGCATAATTTCTGTGGGATAGCTCAATGTCACTTAGATTAATTGAGCGCTGATGATTTTCATCAATTTCGTGGTCACTCCAAGCAATTGTGGATAAAGCACCTAATGCCATATACCCAGTAAATGCATCAGTTTTGAGACTCTCTTTTGCATCTCTTTTCAGCGCTGCAAGTCTAAATTCATCAATAACTTCATCAGAATTGACTAGCTTCGAGATACGCTCGAGCAGTTCTTCAGCCTTGGTTCTAGCTACTGGGGTCACAGGATATGGGAATTTGGTTGATTATTCATTGCAGGCAGTTTGGATTGTGCACGGCATTGATTCTATATGTCAATGTGGCTGAGATAATCTACACGATTGTAAAGTAAGGTTGTTTACACCAGCTTCTTCAACTGATAAATCCTCTCCAACGCTTCCTTCGGGCTCATCTCATCCGGTTGCAGATCACGCAGTGCCGACACCAGCGGATGTTCTTCTGGCTCTGGCACTTCGGGTGCGGCGGCAAAGAGATCGCCTTGCGGGCTTTGCGCTGCGCTGTTCTGTTCCAACTTCACTAACTGTTTCTTCGCGCTGCGGATGACGCTGTTCGGCACGCCTGCGAGTGCGGCGACTTGCAGGCCGTAGCTTTGGCTGGCTGCGCCTTCGTTCACAGAGTGTAAAAAGACGATGCTGTGCTGGTGTTCGATGGCGGCGAGGTGCACGTTGGCGAGCTGTTTGAATTCTTCGGCCAAGCGCGTGAGTTCGAAATAGTGTGTGGCAAACAGGGTGTAGCTGCGGTTCATCTCCAACAGGTGGCGCGCGATGGCGTAGGCGAGGGCGAGGCCGTCGAAGGTGCTGGTGCCGCGACCGATCTCGTCCACCAGCACCAGGCTCTTGTCGGTGGCGTTGTGCAGGATGTTGGCGGCTTCGGTCATCTCGACCATGAAGGTGGAACGTCCTGAGGCTAAGTCGTCTGATGCGCCGATGCGCGTGAATATCTGGTCGATCTCACCCAGCACGGCTTGTTGTGCAGGCACGAAGCAGCCGACATGCGCGAGCAGCGCGATGATGGCAACCTGACGCATGTAGGTCGATTTACCACCCATGTTGGGGCCGGTGATGAGCAGCGTGCGGCGCGTGTCGTTCAGTGAGCAGTCGTTCGGTGTGAAGGTATCCACTTGTGCTTGCACCACCGGATGTCGACCTTGCTTGATGTCTATGCGCGCATCGTTGGTGAATTGCGGTGCGCAGAAATTCAACGTGGCGGCACGTTCAGCAAAGGTGGCGAGCACGTCCAACTCGGCGATGGCGGCGGCGATGCTTTGCAGTTGCGGGATGCTCGGTGCGAGGGCGTCCAGTAGTTGTTCGTAGAGAAACTTCTCACGCGCCAATGCGCGGTCGTTGGCGGAGAGCGCTTTGTCCTCGAAGGTCTTCAGCTCCGGCGTGATGTAACGCTCGGCGTTCTTCAAGGTCTGGCGGCGGCGGTAGTCGTCCGGCACGTTCACCGATTGCGCGATGCTCACTTCGATGTAGAAACCGTGTACGCGGTTGTATTCCACCTTCAGCGTGTTGATGCCGGTGCGCGCGCGTTCGCGTGCTTCCAGCTCCAACAGAAAATCGCCGCAGTTGGTTTGGATGCCGCGCAGTTCATCTAACTCGGCATCAAAGCCGTCGGCGATGACGCCGCCTTCGCGCAACACGGAAGAAGGTTCTGCCTTCAACATCTGCTGCAACAACTTGACCAGCGATGCATCGGCTTGGAGTGCGGCAGTCAGTTGTCGGATGCGCGGTGCAGACACCTTTGCTAGCAGTGCGTGCAGCGCTGGCAATTGTTTCAATGTGTCGCGCAGGCCAGACAGATCGCGTGGACGAGCCGAGCGCAAAGCGATACGTGCGGTGATGCGTTCTACGTCCACGCTGGATTTCAATTGCTGGTGAACGGCGCTGAACTTGTCATCGAGTTCGTCCACTGCATCCAACCTCGCACGCAGCACATCACGGTTGCGCAGCGGATGATGCAACCAGTGCGCCAACAAGCGACTACCCATGTTGGTGGCGCAGGTGTCGAGCAGTGAGAGCAGGGTGGGCGCGGGTTCGCCGCGCAGTGTCTGGGTAATTTCCAGATTACGTCTTGTGGCGGCATCCATGCGCACGAACTCATCAGCGTGATACACCTGCGCGCTGCGGATGTGAGCGATGCTTTGCCCTTGCGTGAGTTTGGCGTAGCCGAGCAATGCACCTGCGGCTTCCAATCCCACGGTGAAGTCATCGCATCCAAACCCAGCGAGGTCGCGCGTGGCGAATTGTTGGCACAGCGCACGGTGCGCGGTGTCGCGGTCGAAATGCCAATCGGGTAACGATTTGTTCGCGGCGTTCTTGAACTGCGGCGCGGCGACACTCTCGGCCATCAATATCTCGGAAGGTTGCAGACGTTCCAGTTCGGCAGGTAGTTGGCTGGCGGCAACTTCGGCGAGGGTGAATTGACCCGAAGCGAGATTGAGCCAAGCGAGGCCGACTTCGTTGTTGCGCTGGTGTAGTGCCAGCAACAGGTTGTCGCGCTTCTCTTCGAGCAATGCAGAGTCGGTGACGGTGCCGGGCGTGACGATACGCACCACTTTGCGCTCGACGGGGCCCTTGCTGGTGGCGGGGTCACCCACTTGCTCGCAAATCACCACGGCTTCACCCAATTTCGCCAGCTTGGCTAAATAACCCTCCGCCGCATGGTAAGGCACGCCCGCCATTTTGATCGGCGTGCCGTTGCTGGAGCCGC
>PNNY01000151.1 GCA_013824485.1 Sideroxydans sp. | reverse complement strand
GCTTCGTCTCGCGCGAACCGCGCTGGGCTGTCGCTCATAAATTCCCTGCAGAAGAACAACTGACCGTGGTGCGCGACATCGAGATTCAAGTCGGTCGTACCGGAAAGCTCACGCCCGTCGCCAAACTTGAGCCCGTCTTTGTGGGGGGCACGACAGTGAGCAACGCCACACTACACAACGAGGGCGAGATACGTCGCAAGGATGTACACGTCGGCGATACCGTCATCGTGCGGCGTGCGGGGGATGTCATTCCTGAAGTGGTCGGCGTCATCGCTGAACGTCGCCCAATGGATGCCAAGCCGTTCGTGATGCCAACTTCCTGTCCTGTCTGCGGCAGTCATGTGGTACGTGAAGAGGATGAAGCTGATGCCCGATGCACGGGAGGCTTGTTCTGTGCCGCGCAACGCAAGCAAGCCATCCTGCATTTCGCTGGGCGACGTGCGATGGATGTCGAAGGGTTAGGAGACAAGTTGGTGGAGCAATTGGTGGATGAGAATCTCATTCGCTCCCTGCCAGACTTGTACCGATTGGATGTTGCCACACTGGCCGCATTGGATCGCATGGCCGAGAAGAGTGCGCAGAACATCGTGCATGCGCTTGAAAAGAGCAAACACACCACGCTCAATCGTTTCTTGTTCTCGCTTGGTATCCGTCATGTGGGCGAGACCACAGCTAAAGATCTAGCCAAACATTTTGGCAAGCTGGATAGCATCATCCAAGCAGATGTAGAGAGTTTGTTGGCCGTCCCTGATGTGGGGCCAGTGGTCGCTCAAAGCCTAGTTGCCTTTTTTGCAGAGGCGCACAATCGCGAGGTGGTGCAACAACTACGCGAGCTGGGATTGCAGTGGGATGAACATGAAGGCGCAGGCACACAAGTGTTGCCGCTGACGGGCAAGACCTTCGTTCTCACGGGAACACTCGCCAGCCTGAGTCGTGATGAGGCAAAATCGCGACTGGAAGCTTTGGGGGCGAAAGTGGCTGGATCGGTTTCCAAGAAGACGGACTGTGTGGTCGCTGGAACAGAAGCGGGAAGCAAGTTGGACAAGGCGCGAGAATTGAATGTGCCTGTGTGGGGAGAGGAAGAGCTTCTGGCGCATCTGACCGATTGGGAGAAGAGCTGATGCTGACCAACCAACAAGCGCGTGACGCTTTGGCGGAAGCTGAGATGTTGTTCAGTGCCGAGCAAGTGCAGGCGGCATTGGTGCATGTGGCAAAAGAGATCAATGCGACACTCGCGGACCAGCACCCGTTGGTGCTATCGGTGATGGGGGGCGCGGTCATCTTCACAGGACAGCTGTTACCGATGTTGAATTTCCCATTGGATTTCGATTACCTGCATGTCTCACGCTACGGCAACGAGAAGCAGGGCGGTGAGTTGCATTGGAAAGTCGCGCCACGCGAGAACGTCAAAGGCAAAGTGGTGTTGGTGTTGGACGATATCCTCGATGAGGGGCATACCATGCAAGCCATCAAGCAACGGGTGATTGAGTTGGGTGCGACGCAATTTTATTGCGCCGTGTTTGCCGACAAATTGAACGGCAAGGTCAAGCCTATTCATGCTGATTTCGTGGGAATGGAATTACCCGACCGCTTCGTGTTCGGTTTCGGGATGGACATCCATGGTGCATGGCGTAATCTGCCTGCTATCTATGCAGTAAAGGAAAACTAAGATGTTAGCGATCATCGGTGGTACAGGCCTCAATCAACTTGGCAATCTAAAAATCACGCATAGACAAGTGATGCGCACGCCCTATGGCGAGCCATCTGGGCCGATGACTTTCGGCACCATCAACGAACACGAAGTCATGTTCATCGCACGTCACGGTTACGGTCATACCATCCCGCCGCACATGGTGAACTACCGGGCCAATCTTTGGGCCTTGCGTGACCAAGGTGCGAAGCGCGTCATAGCTGTGTCATCGGTGGGGGGGATTCGTGCAGATCTAGTGCCAGGGACATTGGTCGTGCCAGACCAGATCATCGATTACACACATGGTCGTGCGTTTACCTTTTTTGATGGTCGCGAGCATTCAGTCACCCACATCGATTTCACTTTGCCCTATACCGAATCTTTGCGTCGCCGCATCTTGGATGCGGCAAAAAATGCGGGAGAAGCCTGTCTGAGTGGGGGGGTCTATGCAGTGACTCAAGGCCCGCGTTTGGAAACGGCAGCGGAGGTAGATCGACTTGATCGTGATGGTGCAGACATCGTCGGCATGACTGGTATGCCCGAAGCCGCGTTGGCGCGTGAACTGGGGTTGGAATATGCCGCCATCACCGTCGTGGTGAACTATGCAGCAGGCCGTGGTGCTAGTGTAAACGCCATCCCGCTGGAGGAGATCGGTACCTTCGCTCAGCCTGCGATGGCGCGTATACGCAAGATACTAGAAGGCGTGGTGGAGCGCGATGGCATCTAGGCCAGTCCTACGCATGGGTGATCCGCGCTTGTTGCAGCGCGCAGAGCCCATTACCAACTTCGGCAGCAGAGAGTTGAATGCATTGCTGTCAGACATGCGTGACACCATGCACGAGTTGGACGGCGTCGGACTTGCCGCACCGCAGATCGGCGTTAGTCTGCGCGTCGTCATCTTCGAGGTGAATGCCAATCCACGTTATCCCGATGCGCAATCTGTTCCGCAGACAGTACTCATCAATCCCGTGCTCACGCCCATATCAGACGCGATGGATGAAGATTGGGAAGGCTGTTTGAGTGTGCCTGGTATGCGCGGCCTAGTGCCGCGTTACACCAAGTTGCGCTACCAAGGTCGTGATGAAAAGGGTGGTTTGATAGATCGCACAGTGAGTGGTTTTCATGCGCGTGTGGTGCAACATGAATGTGACCACCTGGAAGGTATCCTGTATCCGATGCGCATACGTGACATGAGCAATTTTGGATTCTCTGATGTATTGTTTCCCAACCAGAATGTGCAGGACGAATGATGAAAGCACAATTATCAACAACGACACGCAATTTGCTTTGGTCTTTATTAGCAGCCATCACAGTGATGTTGGTTGGCACGATTGGCTATCGCTTGCTGGGCGGTGATCAGTATTCTTGGTTAGATTGTTTCTACATGACCTTCATCACCGTGGCCACCATTGGTTACGGCGAGATCGTCGATGTCACCGATTACGAATACGGTAGGCTGTTCACCATCTTCATCGCACTCGCGGGAATCGGTATATTGGGCTATGCCTTGTCGGCAGTGACAGCATTCATGCTGGAAGGCGAATTCAATGAAGTCAGGCGGAGAAATAAAATGGAAAAGAAGATCGGGCAGTTGAAAGGTCATTACATCGTATGCGGCATGGGTCAGATCGGTAGCAACGTCGCCCACGAACTCGCTATTACGGGACGACACTTTGTCATGGTGGATATGAACAAAGCGAACCTTGAGCATTACGTCACCCAGCATCCCGCCCAACTCTACGTGTTGGGAGACGCTACAGATAATGAAGTATTGCTGGCGGCGGGTATCAAACATGCCATCGGCATCTTCGCCGTCGCGCATGAGGACAATCAGAACCTGGTCATCAGTTTGAGCGCCAAACAACTCAACCCCGATGTGCGTGTCATTGCACGCTGCCATGATGTGAAAAACGTGGTGAAGATCAAGAGCGCTGGGGCGGATGAGATCGTGTCTCCAGACTTCACAGGCGGCGTGCGCATGGTCTCAGCCATGGTGCGTCCGAATGTCGCAGGCTTCCTCGATGAGATCACCAAGGCAGAAGGCGATCTGCGCATGGAAGAACTCGTCATCCCGGGACGCCTGCATGGCAAGACATTGGACGTGTTCTACCAAGATAACCAAGAATGTCTGGTCATGGCGGTGAACACCCAAGGCAAGTGGCATTTCAAGCCCACTGCGG
>PNNY01000150.1 GCA_013824485.1 Sideroxydans sp. | reverse complement strand
TCTTCTCGGTGTGCGTGCGCAACGGTTCGACCACCTTGTCGAACACGCTCAACACCTCGGGCGAATACACCTTCTCACCATTGTTCGATTGCGGTAGCGCAACGCGGAAGTGCAGCGTATCGAGCAAACCCACCAACAAAAACAAGGACAACACCAAGAGCGACACCATCGCCATGCTGCTCTGCGCCACGCGACGCCACGGCAACAACAGATGTTCACGTTTGCGTACATACACCGTCGCGACGATACACGCCGCGATGAGCAGGAACACCAAAGCATCGCTCCACAGGATGACAGGAATAAAACTCATGCGAGCCTCACCCTAGGATCGACCACGGTGTACGACACATCGGTCAGAATTAGACCAACGATGTACAGCACAGACCCCAAGAACACCATCGCACGCACCACGCTAAAGTCTTGCGCGTTGATGGCATCGATGGTGTAGCTACCCAGACCGGGGATGCCAAAGAAAGATTCGGTGAGCAGACTGCCCATGAACAGCAATGGGATGACCACCACCACGCCCGTCAGGATAGGGATCATCGCGTTCTTCAACACATGGGTGAACAACACGCGCAACTCGGACAAACCTTTGGCACGTGCCGTACGCACATAGTCCTTGCCGATCTCTTCGAGGAATATGGTGCGATACCAACGGCTACTGGAACCGATGCCGCCGATGATGCCCACGACGATGGGGAGCACTACGAATTTGAAACTGTCTGCGCCACCCGCATACCCAGAGATAGGCACCAGATGCCACAGCTTGCTGATGAGGAACTGCCCGCCGATGATGTAGAACAAACCAGAAATAGACATCAACACCACACACAAAGCCACACCCACGATGTCGAGCGCAGTCGCTCGGAATAAGGTCATCAGCAAAGCGAAACTCACATACACAAGAAGGCCTACAAGGAAGGTCGGCAAGGCAATGGCAAGACTTGGCCCCATACGCGTGGCGATCTCGCGGCCTATGCTGCGTCCGTCATCCGAATAACCGAAATCGAACACGAACATGCTGGCCGACTTCTGCCAGAAGATGGTGTCAGTGAGCGTGTTTGTGCCCGTCGCTGCGCTGTTGATGAGTAGCGGCTTATCGTAACCACGCTGCTGTTTCCATTTCTCGATGGCTTCCGGTGTCACCCGTTTTACCCCAAGCTGCATGCGCGCCATATCGTCGGGCGTATTCACTACGAAGAACAGCGCGAAGGTGAGCAGATTCACCCCAATGAGGATGGGAATAGCGTAGAGGATGCGGCGGATGAGGTAGGCGATCATGGGCGCGCGTATTGTACGGTGAAACAGCACGATGCCAAATTTGAAAACGCACTGGATCTAGGTTCCAGCGCCACACCCAAAGGTATAGAAAGATATATAGGCCAAATGGCATATTGACGGATGAAGGGGATGCTGAAAGACTTCTGTCTCGCTCAGAGATGGAACTGTGATCTGCCCTCAAGTATTTAGATTCGGTTGTGGGAAATGATGGTTGAATTAGGAAAATATGTTTAGTGAAAAAATTAATTCGAGCCTGCCCACTTTGATTTCCTTGTTGCCGTCCGCGGCTTCCGCCGCAACCTCGGGACAGGGAAGTTCCTTTCAAGTTCGTTAAGCCGCAAAACTGCTGCTGCAATCTACTCACTAAAGGAGCAACACGATGACTAGTTCCATACGTACCTGCCTCTGGTTCCGTGACGGTCGCGGTCGTGAGGCCGCAGAGTTTTACTGCGCTCTGATTCCAGAAAGCCGGATCGAAGCGACCTTCGATATCTCCGGAGATGGTGCTTCCTGGCTAATCGACTTCACGCTGGGTGGGGTGCCGTATCAGATACTCGATGCAGGACCGATGTTCACCCTAACCGAGGCAGTGTCAATTTCGGTCGAGACGGACGATCAGGCAGAAACCGATAGGCTTTGGGCAGCGCTAACTACAAATGGCGGCGAGGAAAGCCACTGCGGCTGGCTAAAGGATCGCTACGGGGTGTCATGGCAGGTTTTCCCAAGGCGGCTGACGGAATTGACATTGAGGGCCGACAAGAATGTGTCTGCCAAGGCAATCGCAGCGATGATGAAACAAAAAAAGATCGACATTGCCGAAATCGAAGCTGCGGTTCGTGACTAGAAGTCTATAGCCTAACAATTCATTCAAGCCGACGACACTTCGCGGCGCGGCTTAATTCAGGCGTTAAGCATATGCAAATCTCAGATATTTCTGACGCATTAAGGAATGGGTCAGGCTCGAATTAAATTTGAAAATGAAATGATCGATTCGAAAACCGATTCAAACCCAATCCTATGACCACATTTACCCACACCCGAAATCTACCCGCCACACCTTCCGCCATCTTTGCTGCGATGCAAGACCCTGCACGCCTCGCAAGATGGTGGGGGCCGAGCGGTTTCTCGAATCGTTTTGAGGTGTTTGAGTTCCAGCCTAGCGGCAGATGGGTCTTCGATATGATCGGGCCGGATGGGAAGGTCTATCCGAATGAATCAGTTTTCGTGAGCATCGAGATTGACCGTCAAGTCGTCATCCAGCACGTCTGCCAGCCGTACTTCACGCTGACCATTACGCTGACACCTTCAACTGAAGGCACTTTAATTCATTGGGAGCAGGTGTTTACCGATGCTGCCGTAGCTGAGGCCGTTCGCCACATCGTGGCGCCTGCGAATGAACAGAACCTTGATCGATTGAGCGCTGAAGTTTGTCCGGCCAACTAGTCCTATCCCCGCCGCTCTTCTCGCTTCCTTAACACCCGCCACATCCACACACCGAACAGCGAAAGCGCAATGAATCCAAGCGCCAACGGCCAGTACGCCGGACGATTCCACTGGCTACGCAGTTGCTCGCGCTGAGCCGCATCCACACGCCAGTATTTGAGTTTGTTGTTGGCCATGATGTTGGGCTTGATGTTGTGCAACCAGCCGTGTTGCAAGACGTATTGCTTGGGGTGGTAGCCCCACAGCCACGGTGAATCGCGGCGCAGAATCTCTAGCGCTTGATCGATGATGGCTTGGCGGGCTGGGCTGTTGTCCATGTTCTTCATCTGTTCGAACAGGCGGTCGAATTCTGGGTTGTTGTAGTTGCTGGCGTTCTCGCCGCCCTGCTTCACCTTGCCCTGCGGCCCATGCAACAGGAACAAGAAGTTCTCGGGGTCGGGATAGTCCGCGTTCCAACCGTAGTAATACATCTGCGTATCGCCGCGACGAATCTTGTCTTGGAAGCGGTTGTAGTCGGTGCTGCGCACATCAAGTTGTACGCCGATCTTGTCGAACTGCTTGCGGATCCAATCCAAGCGCGACTTATTCCCTACGCCGTTGGCGGTGGTGTCGAGATGGATGACCAACGGTTGTTTGGTCTTGGCATCCACGCCGTTGGGATAGCCTGCTTCTGCCAACAAACGCTTCGCCTCGGCGATGGATCTACGTTTTGGTGTGCCATCCACCCAGTCGTACACGTAGCGATTGATACCATCCTTGCCTTCTTTGAAGCCGAAGATGCCGGGCGGGATGGGTGACTGCGCGGAGATGCCGCGCCCGTTGGCGAAGATGGAGATGAATTCTTCGAAGTCCACCGCGATGGCGATGGCACGGCGCAACTTGGTGGCACGCTCAGAGTTACCGCCCACGACTGGATCGAGCCAGTTGAATCCGGTGTACATGGTGGAGGTGGCGACCGAGGTGTTGAGCGTGATGCCCTGCACTTTCATCTCGTCACTCACCGCCGCTTCGCCGCTCACACTCACTTGAACCGCTTGATCGAAACTATCCGAGCTGATGCCGGAGGCATCGTAATAGCCTTGCAAGAATTTGTTCCAGTACGGGATGGTCTCTTTCTCTAACGAGAACACCACTTGGTCGATG
>PNNY01000149.1 GCA_013824485.1 Sideroxydans sp. | reverse complement strand
CCAAGCTTCCGGATTGATAGGCTCACCTACGGTACCCAGCAGACGCAGGCTAGATAGGTCGTATTTGGTTGGCAGATCGCCGCCCAATTTGATGAGGGAACGGATAGCGGTTGGCGCTGTGTAGAAGGTTGTGACCTTGTGGTCTTGGATCATCTTCCAGAAACGACCTGCATCTGGGTAGGTCGGTACGCCTTCAAAGATGACTTCGGTCGCGCCCATAGCCAGTGGGCCATAAGCGACATAGCTGTGGCCGGTGATCCAACCCACGTCTGCGGTACACCAGAAGATGTCGGAATCTTTGTAGTCGAACACCCATTTCATCGAGACCATCGCACCTAGCAGATAGCCGCCTGTGGAGTGTTGTACGCCTTTAGGTTTTCCAGTCGAGCCAGAGGTGTAGAGGATGAACAGCGGGTGTTCAGCACCTACCCATTCAGGTTCGCAGGTGTCGCCTTGTCCAGCGATGACATCGTTCCACCACACGTTGTTGCTGTTCCATTGCACTTCACCACCAGTGCGCTTGTAGACGACAACGGTATGTACCATGTCGCAACCACCGAAGCTCAATGCCTCATCGACTGCGGGCTTGAGTGCCATGGCTTTGCCACCACGGAACTGGCCGTCGGAGGTGATGACGGCGATAGCTTGTGCATCAGTGATTCGCTCATGCAGGCTCTTGGAAGAGAACCCGCCGAACACGACAGAGTGGATGGCACCGATACGGGCGCAACCCTGCATGGCGACGACTGCCTCGATGCTCATCGGCATGTAGATGATGACGCGGTCGCCCTTTTTGATGCCGCGCGCTTTCAAGCCGTTTGCGAATTGGCACACGCGTGCGTGTAGTTCTTTGTAACTGATCTTGGTGACTTTACCGTCATCCGCTTCAAAGATGATGGCGGTCTTTTGTGGTTGTGTCGTGAGGTGACGGTCTAGGCAGTTGTAGGAGACGTTCAATTCGCCGTCTTCGAACCATTTGTAGAAGGGGGCGTTGCTCTCGTCCAATGTCTTGGTGAACGGCTTTTTCCACAGCAGCGTCTCGCGCGCCAGTTTTGCCCAATAGCCTGCGTAGTCCTTTTCAGCTTCGGCGCACATCGCTTTGTAGGCAGCCATCCCAGATACATTAGCTTGCTTCACGAAGGCTTCAGAAGGATTGAATACACGGTTCTCGTGCATGACGGACTGGATGTTGGACATGGTGGGTTCCCCTTGTTTTGGTTGTCTTTTAGATGCCAGCTATCTGCTTCAGATCAAAGCCCCATTTGATGGGGTCTTCAGCGCTGGCGATGCTCTCCTGCGAACGGCTCAAGTCTATCATTTCTGGCAATATCGGCTCGTTAGACTTGGTAGAGAAGAATACTTTGACGATGGGCATCAAAAGGCTCTTCTCTGTTTGCTCGAGGACTATAGCCAGCCTTCCTGACTTGAGCCTTACTAATGTCCCAGAGGGATAGATACCAATGGTTTTGACGAATGCTTGGAACACGCGCTCATCAAAATGACCATCTTTCCACTCTGCCATTTTGCGGATGGTGTCAGCCGGTTCCCATCCATTCTTGTAGCAACGATTCGATGTCAGTGCGTCATACACATCGCATACCGCCCCCATGCGAGCGAATAGCGTCAGTTTGTCTCCAGATAACTTATCTGGATAGCCTTTGCCATCGACGCGTTCGTGATGGTGCAGACAAACGTCAAGCGCAGTAGCGGTTATGTCGGGCGAACCATGCAATAACTCCCAGCCCTTCAATGGATGTCCCTTGATGATCTCGAACTCTTCGTCTGTGAGCTTGCCCGGCTTGTTGAGCACCTCGTCGGGAATCATCATCTTGCCGACATCGTGAAGCAGTCCTGCCAATCCGACTTCCTTCAAGTCTTCTCCTGTGAGCCCAAGTTGTTTACCTAATGCGATCATCAGTGCGCAAACGGCAACCGAGTGCATATAGGTGTAGTCATCTTTGGTCTTGAGGCGGGCAAGGTTGAGGAAGGCTTCTGGATTACGCGTGATGGACTGGCTGATCTCTTCAACCAATGGCGCTGCTTCGCTGACTTTGATAGCGTTGCCCATACGCACTTCATTGAACATGGATGTGACCGCAGCTTTACTCTTTGCTTGAAGCTTACGCGCGGTCTCCAGTTCTTTCTGTATGGATATTTTCGCTACAACCTGCGGCGCTTCGTTCGCCATGAGGTGCAATTCTTCAGCGATCTTTTGTTGGTGTTCTTCGGCAGTGATAGCCACGACACCGCCTTCTACATCGATGCCTTTCGAGGTGTCTATCCACACTTCTTGGATGCCGCAGGTCTGTAGGGTGTTCAGGTCTTCAGGAGATTCCAGCAGGAAGGATTTTTTCCAGAAGGGATGGTCCATCCAGCTGCCGCACAGTTCTTGGATGTACATTCTCAGCCGGATATTTTTTACGGGTATTTTTTTACGCATCGTGGAAATCTATATGGATAAAAAAAGTGTCTTCGCACCATATCGTCGGTATTCAGCCAAACTTTAGTTTTAGTATCAGCACACTTCCGGCGAGTAATAAGGTGATGCAGTTGGCGATGATGATAGGCCATGAAGCTAACAAGACGCCGTATGCCAACCACAGCGCCACGCCCGTAGTGAAAAAAGCATACATGGCGAGTGAGATGTCTTTCGTGTGTTTTGTACGCCACACTTGCCAAACTTGGGGGATGAAAGCGGTGGTGGTGAGTACCGCTGCCAAGCTGCCAATCAATTCCGCAACTTGCATCAATGCGCCTCGGGCTGGTCGGTATCTACCCAGAGTTGGTGTGCATCGAGCAACAGACGATAGCGCGCTTCGTTGGCATCTATACGTGCGATGCTTTCGGATAAGGAGGCTTCAAGCGCTTGGCGACGCGCGACCAGTGTCTCTCCTAAGCTGCTTTCACCTAGGCTATAAGCTCGTGCAACCAACTCGGCATTCTGGCGAAGTGCGATAGCTGCATCCCGCGCTTGTTGCCATATCTGGTAGTTGTTAGTCGCACGAGTGTATGCCGTGAAGATGTCCGCATCGAGTCTGGCACGTATGGCGATCTCACGATCAGCGGCGATCTGTGCTGCCAGCGCCGCACTATCAGCTGTTGCAGAGCGTTGGCCGGAGGGGAGTGGGATGGAGAAGTACACGCCGCTGATGCGTTGGTTGTTGTTCAATTGAGAGGCGTAACGCAAACCAAGGGTGGGGTCGGGTAGGCGATCTGCGCGCGCACGTTCAGATAGTTTGGATTGCAGACGGGTTTCCGCTTCGATCAGGCCAAGCTCATGGTTGTGTTTGAGGATGAGCTGACGCCAATGTGCTAGCTCGCCATTTATCGCTTGCGGTTCTGTCGTGACGGTCTCTGCGGGGAGTTTGATTGCTGAGAATTGACGAGTCAGTTCATTGGCGGCCAACTCGGCACGTAAGCGAGCTTGCTGTGAGGCGATACCAGCCAAGGCGGTAGCCGCATTGACTTGATTCAACTCCATGCGCGGTGCATCACCAGCTTTGATGCGCTTCTCGGTCATTGCGGCTTGTTGGGTGAGGATGTCGACTTGCTGTTGCCATTGCGAGACTTGGGTGCGTTCGCGCTGCCAGTTGAACCACAATTGCAACAAGGCACGGGAAGCTTCGTGGCGTGCATCGCCCAGACCATTCTCGCCGCGCGCGACTGCTTCAGCACCGATCTCACTGTCGATGAACATCTTATTGGGCAGGCGGAACGGCCGCTCGAGAGCCACTTCCCAGTCTCGATAAGCATTATTTCCACTAGTATCGATTAAGTGGTCTTTATAGGCTCCGCCGCGAACAGTGAATTCATACTCGCCACTTTCACGCCTACGCTGAGTTACTTTCTCGATCTGCAATTGCGAATGTGCATTGAGTACGTTGACATGGGAGTCCAACGCCACATCCACTTGTTGATGCGGCGGTAGAT
>PNNY01000148.1 GCA_013824485.1 Sideroxydans sp. | reverse complement strand
GACCCCAGCTTGGGACTGAACAACGCCAACTATGGCTTGGGTATGGAATATCGCTACTCCAGCACCAGTTCGCTGACAGTCGGCCAGTTCTACAACAGCGACCGCGAGACATCTCACTATGCGGGGATGTATTGGGAGCCGGTCACTTGGGGTACGGTGAAGTTGGGCGCGGTGATCGGTGGGTTCGATGGCTATCCGCACATGCTGAATGGGGGATGGTTCCCTGCTGTGATTCCCGTTGCGAGTGTGGAATATGACCGCGTGGGAGCGAACATCGCTTTCGTGCCCTCGATTCAAAATCGGCTGTATGGCGCGGTCTCGGTACAGTTGAAGGTCAAGCTGTACTAGCTTATCTCTCCATCCACGTAGAACCAGCGTCCATCCTCACGCACGAATCGACTCACCTCATGCAGACGATGCGCGCGGCCGTTCACTTTGTAGCGCGCGACGAATTCGACGATGGCGTGGTCGGCATCTTGCTGTTCGTGGCGCTTCACTTCCAACCCTATCCACTTTGTCGCTGCGTCAGCCGCCAGGTCCAATGAGGCTGTTCGTGTGGAGGTGTGCCATGTGGCTAATAGATAGTCTTCTCTTAGCAGGGTGTAAGCGGTGTAGCGCGAACGCATGAGGGCTTCGGCGGTGGGTGCTGCCTCGTTGCGCTCGATGAAAGAAGCACAGCAAGCATCGTAGGATTTGTTACTACCGCAGGGACAGACAGGCGCTAGTTTTGCCATAGAGGGGGTTCCTCCATCAGTGCGATCTGCTCACGTAATTCCAAGATGCGGTTCTGCCAATAGATCTGTGTGTTGAACCATGGGAAGGCTTGCTTGAAGGCGATGTCGTCCCAGCGCCGCGCGAGCCATGCGGAGTAGTGAATGAGGCGCAAGGTGCGTAGTGCTTCGATGAGGTGCAGTTCGCGCGCATCGAACTCGCAGAAGTCTTCGTAACCAGCCAGCACGTCGCCCATCTGCCGCACGCGGTCTTCGCGTTCACCCGAGAGCAACATCCACAGGTCTTGCACGGCAGGCCCCATGCGGCTGTCGTCGAAGTCGACGAAGTGCGGACCTTCATCCGTCCACAACACGTTGCCTGCGTGGCAATCGCCATGCAGACGCAAATGCTTCACATCCCCTGCTCTATCGAAGCAGTGACGCACGCCATCCAACGCCTGCTGCACCACGCTGCGATACGCCGCGTCGATGTCGCTTGGGATGAAGTTGTTCGCCAGCAAGAAATCTCGCGGCTCGATGCCGAAGGTGTCGATATTCAAAGTGGGACGATGTTGGAAATCCTTGGTCGCGCCCACCGCGTGGATACGCCCGAGGAAGCGGCCTAGCCATTCCAAGGTGTCACGGTTCTCCAACTCAGGTGCACGTCCACCATGCTTGGCGAACACAGAAAAACGAAAACCATCGAAGTGGTGCAGTGTCGTGCCAGCAATCGTGGAAGCAGGAACAACAGGAATCTCTCGCTCGACCAACTCTTGCACAAAAGCATGTTCCTCAAGGATAGCTGCGTCGCTCCAACGTGCGGGGCGATAGAACTTAGCGACCAGCGGCTTATCGTCTTCGATGCCGACCTGATACACGCGGTTCTCATAACTGTTGAGGGCAAGCAGCCGACCATCGCAGCGCAAGCCGATGCTCTCCAGCGCGTTGAGCACGCAGTCGGGGGTGAGGTCGGCGTAGTTAGGTGTGGTCATCATTGATGTGTTCATTATTCACCAAACCGTTCGTCCCGAGTAGGCGTAGCCGTATCGAGGGATGCTGAAGGCGCACCGTCGCATTCCGCGCCGGATGGTTCGATACGGCGACGCCTACTCACCACGAACGGCCTGTGTGATGCAATTATTTCTTTCTGCGTTGAACGTCAGCCAAACCTAACGCATCCCACCCGTCATATCCCAACTTGCGCATCGTCTCGATGTTCTTTTCGAATATCTGCTCTGCTTCAGGAAAGGCGGCGACCGCTTCGTCGATGCTCTCTTCACGCAAGATATGTAATGTCGGGTACGGCGAACGATTGGTGAAGTTGGTGATGTCGTCCAACTCGGTCTCGGCGAATTGATATTGCGGATGCATGCTGGCGACTTGCAACTCACCTGCGAGGTCGACTTCTTCCAATGCTTCATCAACGACTTCGAGGAAGTCGTTATAGTCGAGGAAGTCGGTCAGCACATGTGGATGGATGAGCAGGATGGTGTCGATCTTGTCGCGGCTAGCTTCGGCCAACACTTCGAACTCTTTCATCACATCCGCCAGCAATTCTTCCGGCGTTTGCGCGGCACTCACCACGTAACGTATCTGTCCCTTGACGTGCACGCCCTTGGCGAAGGGGCACAGGTTAAGACCGATGACCGCCTTCTCCAACCATAGCTTGGTGGCTGAGATAGCTTCTTCGTTAGTTACAGTTGTAGTCATTTTTGAACTCCATTCAAGCCCCTCGCCCGCAAGCGGGAGAGGGGTTGGGGTGAGGGGTGATGAACAACTGTGAATTGTTTAGTACTCACCATCCCTCATCCCCTGCCCTTCCCCCGCCTGCGGGGGAAGGGAGTTAACGACCACGTCCACCGGAACGATGCTGCGCACCGGATGGCACTGGACCACGCCCTGCACCTGCTGGCTTAGGCGCACCCGCTGGTTTGCCGCCACCTGTACGGGGTGCACCGCCAGTACGGCCTGCACCACCAGCACGCGGCTGACCGCGACCTTGGCCTTGGCCTTGACCACGTCCACCGCCACCTTGACCACGATTCGAACCATTCAAGATCGGCTCGGCTTTGATGCGAGGATCGACATCGAAGCCGGGCACGTTCACCACGGGGATGTCGCGTTTGATGAGACGCTCGATGTCGTTCAGCAGTTTCTTTTCGTCGATACATACGAGTGAACTGGCTTCGCCCGAACTACCTGCACGTCCGGTACGACCGATGCGGTGTACATAATCTTCAGCGACGTTAGGCAACTCGTAGTTCACCACGTGCGGCAGTTCGCTGATGTCGATACCGCGCGCAGCGATATCGGTCGCCACCAGCACTTGCAGCTTGGCTGTCTTGAACTCGGCCAATGCACGTGTACGCGCCGCTTGGCTCTTATTACCGTGAATCGCCATCGCTGGGATATCGTGCTTGTTCAGATGGTCAGCGAGGTTGTTCGCACCGTGTTTGGTACGGGTGAACACCAACACTTGGAACCAGTTGTTTTCAGTGATGAGGTGAGTCAACAAGTCGCGCTTGCGTTCACGATCGACTGGATAGACGCGTTGCTCGATGAGTTCTGCTGTCTGGTTGCGACGTGCTACTTCGATGAGCGCTGGGTTGGTCAACAGACCATCCGCCAGCAATTTAATTTCGTCCGAGAACGTTGCGGAGAACAAGAGGTTCTGGCGTTTCTTTGGCAACACTGCGATGACGCGCTTGATGTCACGGATGAAGCCCATGTCCAACATACGGTCGGCTTCATCCAACACGAGGATCTCAACGTGAGACAGATCGACCGTCTTCTGTTGCAGGTGATCGAGCAAACGGCCCGGTGTCGCCACCAAGATGTCTACGCGGCCAAGCAGTTGTTTGATCTGCGGATTGATGTTCACGCCGCCAAACATCATCATGGATTTGAGTGGCAGGTGCTTACCGTACATACGCACACTCTCTTCTACTTGAGCGGCGAGTTCGCGTGTCGGTGTGAGCACCAATGCGCGGATGTGGCCTTTGCCAACGACTTGCTTGTCAGCGAGGCGTTGCAACAAAGGCAGTGTGAAGCCAGCGGTCTTGCCCGTGCCAGTCTGCGCGCCGCCCATAAGGTCGCCGCCTTTCAGAATGACGGGGATAGCCTGTGCTTGGATAGGGGTAGGTTCAGTGTAACCACGCTCGGTGACGGCGCGTACGAGTTCGGCGGACAAGCCGAGAGATGCAAATGACATATAAAACTTTCTTGAAATACAAACGGCCTGTCGCTTCGTGGAAGCGCCAGTCTGAGGCTGAATGAGGTGGGGACTACGAACCGGAAACGGCGGCAATCA
>PNNY01000147.1 GCA_013824485.1 Sideroxydans sp. | reverse complement strand
AGCAAAGCTTCACGTCCTACTGTTTTTCCATCTGCTCTTACGATGGGTTGAAAGGCACTTGCCAATCGCATTCCCAGAAAGTGGCACACAACCCCTTGTTGCTTGGAATCGAATAAACCGTATTCGTCGATATCCAGCGATAACCTGCTTTTCAGCAACAGCTTCAGATACAGGTAAGGATGTTGTGCCATTTTTCTCAATTACTTCTTGGTGTAGATCTGATCGAAGATGCCGCCATCAGCAAAGTGATCTTTCTGCGTCTTGGTCCAGCCGCCGAATACTTTGTCGATAGTGATCAGTTTCAGCTTAGGGAAACGCTTCTCGTATTTCTTAGCCACTTTGGCGTCGGTTGGGCGATAGAAGTTCTTCGCAGCGATCTCTTGGCCTTCGGGTGTGTACAAGTACTCCAAGTAGGCTTGAGCAACGGCACGTGTGCCGTGTTTGTCTACGTTCTTGTCCACCACGGCAACTGGGGGCTCAGCCAAGATGCTTTGTGATGGGAACACCACGTCGAACTTGTCATCGCCGAATTCCTTCTTCACCAGATAGGCTTCGTTCTCCCAAGTGATCAGCACGTCGCCGATGCCGCGCTCAGAGAAGGTGACAGTAGAACCGCGCGCGCCAGAATCCAACACAGGCACGTTGCCGAACAGTTTGCCAACGAATTCCTGTGCTTTAGCTTGGTCGCCCTTGTTCTTGTCCAAGGCATAGCCCCAAGCAGCCAAGTAGTTCCAGCGTGCGCCGCCAGATGTTTTCGGGTTCGGTGTGATTACCGCTACGCCCGGCTTGATCAGATCGTCCCAATCCTTGATGTTCTTTGGGTTGCCTTTGCGTACCAACAGCACGATGGTGGAGGTGTAAGGCGAGCTGTTGTTCTTCAGTTTGGTCTGCCAATCAGCGGGGATCAGATTGCCTTTGGTGGACAGTGCGTCGATGTCGGCAGCCAATGCCAAGGTCGCCACATCTGCTTCCAAGCCGTCGATGATGGAGCGTGCTTGTTTGCCAGAACCGCCGTGCGATGCGCTGACGACGACATCATCACCTGTCTTGGCTTTCCAGTATTTAGCGAATGCGGTGTTGTACTCCTGATACAGCTCGCGGGTCGGGTCATAAGACACGTTCAGCAGTTTGATCTCGGCTGCGTAGCTGTTGCCAGCCAAAGCCAGCGTCAATGCACCAGCGATGAGTGTTGCGGTTAGTTTGCTCAACTTCATTTTGATACTCCTCTTAGTTAATGGATGCGGCAGATGATTCGTTAGTGAATAGATAACCTCGGCAATGCACCGTCTTGATGACGCTGCCGAGACCAAAGGGTTGCAAGGTGGCGCGCAGGCGGCGGATATGGACATCCACGGTACGTTCGCCGACGACGATCCAATCGCCCCACACCTGTTCCAATAATTGCTCGCGGGTGTAGACCTTGTTTGGATGCGTCATGAAGAAATGCAGCAAGCGGAATTCCAGCGGGCGCAAGAACACAGCGACGTCGCCCACCTGCGCTAGGTTGGTCGCAGGAGAAAGATGCAGCGCCCCTAGCGAGACCGTTTGCTGGCTTTCATATCGGCCCCAATAGTTAGGGCGGGTGTTCTGGTTTTGATTCGTATGGAGTTGCATGTGGATTCCTTTGTGCATCACGACGGGATGCATCTTAGGAATGCCGACGAAGCGTGAGAACCAATTAGTTCTCGTTTAGTTATCTAGATTTGGAATATGAGGGGGCTTGAGCAGAACTACGGCTGCGGGAGTCAGCGTTCTAGTTGCGGAACATTAGGGGACGCGCCGCGATTTCTTCATCTAAACTGAGTGAGCATCATTTCCACGAAACATGTTTGCCTTCTTTGGCTGCGGCGGTCAGTAGTTTGATCAGAGGGAAGCCTCGATTCGCCATACTGACCACAGGTTCGTCCCCCAGCTTCTTTTCTGCTGACGGTTCTGTTTTCAATGCATTGATAGCGATTGTTAATTGGTTCAGAGCCGCAGGCACATCTTCCGCACGGAGGGCGCTGGGCACGGTGCCGCTGTGTCCCATCATTTTTAGCAGGGGCACGGCGTGATCTCCAAACATGGTGATGTCTGCGTAGGCTTCGGTGGTGAATGTGACGAGCATTGGGTTCTCCTTGAAGGGGGGGGTCTATCGAATGTGTGCGGCCAGCATCGGCGGGGTCATTTTCCCGATCTTGTGGCGGCGTCTTTGAGTAAAGGTAGATAGCCTTGCCAGTCACTCACGGGGCCGACGTGCGAGAACAACACGATGCCGTGTTTATCCAGAACATAAGTGGTGGGGAAGACGGCGGCGATGTCGCGATCTTTCAGTGTTCCGCCACCTGCGAGTTGCAGCTTGTCATCTGACTTCGCTTGCGCACCTGAGTCGTACAGCGGCAATTTCAAGCGATGACGTTTGACGGCAAGTTTAGACGTGGCGAAGTCCTCGCGCACTTGTAGCAAGACCATTTTGATGTCGCCTGATTTGTTTAATGCCTGATGTAGCCGCTGCAATTCGGGTAGTTCGCGTTGGCATGGTGGACACCATGAACCCCAGAAGTGAACGATGGTGACTATGCCGCGCAACTCGGAGAGCTTCAGTGCTTTGCCGGATGCGTCTTTGAACTTGATGTCATAAAAGCGCTTGCCACGTTCCGCACCTGTTGCTTTGCTCGATGCTTCGGCACGACTCAAATACGGCCCCCACAAGCTCGCCCAGTTTTGTTTGTCGAACACCACGCGATCATCCACCGCGTACAAGACACATGGCTGTTCCGATTCGAACTGGCAAGATTGCAGCGCTTCTTCAGATGCTGCGCCTGCCGAGGATTCCTCCCCTTTCCAAGACCACATGCCACCGGGCGCGATGGCGAAGGCGCGATGTCCTCTTGAGGTGATGAAGGCACGATAGGCATCTTTGCCGCCCGCATCCAGATGAGGCACGGACTCGACATTTTGCAAATTGGAGGCAAGGGCAGAAGGGGGCGTTAAGGCCAGTAGCGTCGTGGCTATGAAGGACAGCACCATCAAACTCGAAGTACGCATGGTTCATGCTCTTTCGGAATGTTCTAAATGGTGTCCTCGACAGGAATCGAACCTGTAATTGCCCCTTAGGAGGGGGCGGTTATATCCATTTAACTACGAGGACGGCGGATGGATGCGATGCGGCGCGCATTCTAACGTAAAATCCCGCCCCCACAGACGGGCAAGGAGCGCGTGATGAAATGGTTTATTTTATTTGGATTGATAGCCGCTGCTATTTTGCTGGTGAGTCAAATGGCGCGTGCGGGGGAGTTGCCTAAAGTGGGGGAGGCGGCACCCGATTTCAATTTGCTTGACCAAGAGGGCAAGCCGCATCAGCTCAAAGATTTTGCGGGTAAATGGTTGGTGTTGTATTTCTATCCCAAGGACGATACGCCGGGTTGCACGCAAGAGGCGTGTGCCTTCCGTGATGACTTGAGCAAGCTCACTAAGTTGGGTGCGCAAGTGGTGGGGGTGAGCGTGGATGATGGCGCGAGCCATGCCGAATTTGCTAAAAAATATCATCTACCGTTTCCCTTGCTGGCAGATAAGTCTGCCGAGGTGACAGCGCGTTATGGTGC
Source organism: Sideroxydans sp. (assembly GCA_013824485.1). Classification (GTDB taxonomy): domain Bacteria; phylum Pseudomonadota; class Gammaproteobacteria; order Burkholderiales; family Gallionellaceae; genus Sideroxyarcus. Next base: position 526 of record PNNY01000147.1, on the reverse strand, counting down.
GCTAATGAATTTGGCTGTGTTGAAGTATGCCAAGCGTTATACGTTTTTGATTGACCCGCAGGGCAAGGTGGCCAAGGTTTATCAAAAGGTGGAGACGTCGAAGCATTCGACCGAGATCATCGAAGATTTGAAACAGTTATCAACGAAGGGGTCGTGATGAAGTATCCAAAGGTCAATATATTCGCAGCATGGTTCTTCATGGTGAACACCCTCTTCATGGGTTGGGTGGCGGCAACAGGGGAGATAACGCTGAAGTTATTGGGTGTGCCTGCCGTGGAAGGTGATGTGCCTAGCCGCATCGTGGGGACGTTGTTCTTATTCGCGGCAGTGTTCGCGGTATTTTATTTTCGCAAGAGTTTGCCGCCTGAAGGTGTGCCAGGTGAGAAGGATTATCTGTTCGGTCATCGTCTGGTGTTAATTGGCAACGCGATGGCATTGAGTTTATTTGTTTTTCAAATGTTCGCTACCACCATCACGGACTACAACACGCATCTCATTTTGAATAAATTCACCACTGCGTTCGGTT
>PNNY01000146.1 GCA_013824485.1 Sideroxydans sp. | reverse complement strand
GCCATCTCTGCCAGCAGCTTCTCTTCTTCCGGATGGAAGTGTCCGTCTGCCAGCGCCATCACGATCAGATAGACCAGCAACACTTCCTTCAGATTCTTGGTGTGGCCGCAGTAATTCAGGAACTTGGTGTAGGTCTTCTCGATGTCGTATTCAGCGTCGGCGCCGCGCTTGAACCAAGTGATAGCCGTCAGCTTGTGGTCGCTGGTCATGCCCAGTTTGTTCATGAACTCTTCGGCGTGTGCGATCTCTTCTTCCGACACGCGCCCGTCCGCCTTGGCCAATCTACCCATCAGGATGAAGGTCGTCTCCAAGAACACTGCCTGACGAATGGCGTTCTGCAAGGGGTTGAACGCACCCTGACCATAAGCGCGCACACGGTCGATGAACGCACCCAACAGAAAACCGAAGAGCACGCCCCACCAACCAAAGAAGTAATAACCCGCCGCGATACCAATGAGCTTGAACAAGATGACTCCAAAAGGAATAGGAATAAAGGCGCGCATTATACCTGCGCATGCATCTCAGGGCTGTTGGCATGGCGTGCAAGCGCACTGCTGAACCAGTAAGATGCGACCTGTCATGAGAAACACATCTACCTACAGAATTCCCCGTATTGGTGCGACGTTACTCGCCCTACTCCTGCCTTTCTCCCTCGCCCGTGCAACGGACGACAAGGGTTGGCAGCAATGCATAGACATGCAAGGCAAAGCCACCGTCGAACACGAACTCGATTGCTACCGCCAAGTCGCCTCAACTGAAACCGTCACAGATAGCCTCACCAAACCGATCTTAGCGGCACGCGCCACGGGTCTCAAAAAGGAATGGGCGCCCAGCAATGCCACGCTGGTGACGCATAGACACACCTATGTATTGATGTACTCGAAGGCATCTCAGACCAACACATCACCCACCAGCCCCAACCCGCAGAATCAAGTGGCGACCATGGTGCCGCAAGACGACCGCGACATGAAATTCCAACTAAGCTTGAAGCACGACATCGCCGACTTGGATCGACTAGGCTCAGTGTGGGCGGGCTTTACCTTGCTCTCATTCTGGCAGGTTTACGATCCCTCACACTCGCGTCCATTCCGTGAGAATAACTACGAACCCGAGCTCATTTATTCCATCAACCCTGACAAGCTCCTCGGCGAATCAAAATTCAACCCAAGCATCGTCAACATCGGCGTGGTGCATCAATCGAATGGACAAACCAACCCAAGGTCGCGCAGCTGGAACCGCGTGTATGTGCAAACTGGTATCGAAAAGGAGTATGCCGGGGATAGGAGATTCATCGCAATTGTCCGTGGATGGCAACGTATCAGTGAAAGCACAGGCAACGATGACAATCCAGACATCAAGGAATATCTGGGACACGGAGACCTTGAATTGCGTTACGCACAAGGTCGCAATTGGGAAGCCACTCTCTTGATCAAAGCACGCTCCGTACAGCTCGACCTTGCCGCACCTTGGACAGCCTATCGATTACTCGCCCTCGCCGCCCCCGGCGAACACAACACCAACATCCACCTGCAATATTTCAGTGGCTATGGCGAGAGCCTCATCGACTACAACCACAAGCATGAGACGTGGGGATTCGGCGTCTCCTTCCCATTCGAATAACGTGACACATTGACAGCCGCAGCCTGCCTCCCCTAGAGTGCCTCAGGTCATCAGCAAACAACACAAAAGGAATCGACACATGATTCGCATCACCCGACTCATCTTCGCCAGCACCTTGTCAATCGTCGCACTATCCGCCCAAGCATCGAGCTGCGACCCCACCACACCACCCAAGCTCGATCCCAAGATCGCGCTCTACAACGAATCCAACTGCGCCATCAGAGCGATGGACATCGCACATAGACACACGCTGGATGCCGCCCGTGCCGAATCAAAGAGCAACACGCCACTTATGTGCGAAGCGAGTTATGCAGCGCTGATGGTGTTGGATAAATACAAAGAAGGCGAATGGCGCGCCAGCTACAAACCCATCGCAGAAAAAGTGGATGTGCAATACACCGAGACCCAAGCGCGCTTCATCAAGACCACCTGCCCACAAAAGCTCGACTTGTATCGCCATCTGGCGAACAAAGGTGAGGCGTGGGCGATGTACAGCATGGGTGTGATCTATGCGAAAGGCAGCGGCGTTCCCCAGAGCGACGATGTTGCGCTGACGTGGTACATGTTCGCCGCCGAAAAAGGCAATCTCGATGCCTACCTCGCCCTCGGCAAGATGTATAGCGATGGCACAGCATTCAAACCAGACTACCCCTTGGCGCTCGAGTGGTACACCAAAGCCGCGACCGCTGGCGATGCCGGTGCACAATACATCGTCGCCAGCATATATCGCAAAGGGTTGGGCACAGAGCGCGATGCCAACAAAGCTGTGGAATGGTACAAAAAATCCGCCGAGCAGAAATTCGAGGGCGCAAAAGCCAAACTCGAAGAGATGTATAAAGCGGGCGAAGCAAAGAAATCGTTTTGGTAGTCACCGATCAGGAGAACAGACATGGCAAACACAGCAACAGCGAACGCACCGATACACCAAGCCCAACTCCTCAGCTCGACCCGTATCACGCCTGATGCGTCGCGCGAAGAGGTATGGCAATTACGCTTCCGCACCAACGATCCCAAATTCGACGCGCAACCAGGTAGTTGCATCCGCGTGTTGGCACCGGGTGAATACGGCAACCGCTACCACCCACGTCTGTATTCCTTGGCCGACCACGACTACACCACCGCCGGCACCGAGTTTTCGCTGTGCGTGCGCCGATGCTCCTACGTGGACGAAGTGAGTGGCGAAGAATACGGCGGTGTCGCCTCCAACTATCTGTGCGATTTGAAACCCAAGAGCACGCTCGAATTCTCCGGCCCGATCAGTTACCCCTTCGCCATCCCTGCCGATCCCTACACGGACTTGTTGATGATCGGCATGGGAACAGGCATCGCCCCTTTCCGCAGCCTCATCCGCTCCATCTACGACAAGCATGGCAATTGGCAAGGCAAGGTGCGCCTGTTCCATGGCGCACGTTCAGGGCTTGAGATGCTTTACATGAACGATGCCAACAACGACCTTGCGCTGTACTACGACCAACCCACGTTCAAAGCTTTCCAAGCTGTCAGCCCACGCCCCATCTTCAACGAACCCGTTGCCATGGACAAAGCGCTGGAACAGAACGCAGCTGAAGTGTGGGAGATGGTGAAAAGCGAAAACAGCCGCATCTACGTGGCAGGTTTAAGCAAGATGCAAGCGCAGATCGACAAAGCGATGAGCACCATCGCGGGCTCATCTGAAGCATGGAGTGCAAAACGTAAAGCGTTGGTGGCTGCTGGACGTTGGGTGGAAGTACTGTACTGAGCCGATACTAGCTCAATGAAAAAGGCGACCGAGTGGTCGCCTTTTTCACATCCTGCGCAACGCCTTACTTCAGCTTCGCTTCTTCGATCAACACCTTGTAAGCGTAGCCTGCGCTGAAATCCTTATCGGTATGCACCACACCCGTCACCGTCACCACCGCCCCCACGTACGTCTCATTGGTGGTCGTCACTAGAATGTCGTTCGTGCCATCGGCTTCTGAACCTGAACCATCCTGTAGATGCACCCAGTTCTTGCCCATGATGTCTGCGTTGTACTTCACCACCCTACCGCGCACTACCACCGTCTTGTCTTTCAACTTATTACCATTGGTGACAACCTCGGCAACCGTCTTCGCGTTCGCACCTGTCGCCTTGGTGACGGGAGCATCACTGATGACCTCTAGTTTTGGCGCGGCCATAAGCGGCGGTGTCGTTTTGAAAGAAGAACCTAGCGCAGAAGGCTTAGCCGCACCGTGATTCGTCTCCACCAGACTGCCGAACAAGATCTGATCGAACGTGCGCTTCAATGCTTTGCTCTCGAAGTTATTCATCACACTCACGTTATCCAGCGTGACGCTCTCCCCTTTCTTGACCTCCCCCTTGATCACCGCAGCCCACACCTTGCCTTGGCGAGTATCGAGACGCAGATAAGTGAAACCCTCCACGTTGATCACTTCCAACACCTTACCTTCGACCATAGCCAATTCGGACTGCATAGAAGGATGCGGCTCCGCCGCCCATGCGAAGGAAACA
>PNNY01000145.1 GCA_013824485.1 Sideroxydans sp. | reverse complement strand
TGGCTGCGTACAGCAGGTTGGCCTTGGCGATGTTGTTCTTCTCCATCGCAGCGATGCCGCCGTTCTTCTTCAACCATTGAAACACCAAGCCCGCCATGTAGATGCCATAGGTCGGCGGTGTGTTGTACATCGATTCGTTATCGGCGTGGATCTTGTAATCCATCATGGTCGGTAGACGTGCATCAGCGTGGCCTACCAAGTCTTCGCGCACGATAACGAGTGTCAAACCAGCTGGGCCGATGTTCTTCTGCGCGCCTGCGTAAATGAGGCCGAACTTCGACACATCGATCTGGCGCGACAGAATGTTGGAGGACATGTCCGCCACCAGCGGCACGTCACCCGTCTTGGGGATCCAGTTGAACTCGACACCGCCGATGGTCTCGTTCGGCGTGTAGTGCAGGTAAGCCGCATCCTTGTCCAACTTCCAAGTATCGAAAACAGGAACATAGGTGCAGTTCTTGTCTTTATTGTCAGCCACCACGTTCACGTTGGCGAACTTCTTCGCTTCGCCGATGGCTTTCTTCGACCATTCACCGGTATTCACGTAATCAGCAGAGGCCTTACCGCGCAACAGATTCAGCGGGATCATAGAGAATTGAAGATGCGCGCCACCTTGTAAGAACAGCACCTTGTAGTTGGAGGGAATGCCCATCAACTCGCGCAGATCGGCTTCGGCTTGGGCATGGATGCCCATGTACTCCTTGCCGCGATGCGACATCTCCATCACCGACATGCCGCTACCGTGCCAATCAAGCAATTCTGCTTGAGCTTGCTGCAATACCGCTTTGGGTAGAACTGCTGGACCTGCGCTGAAGTTGTAGATGGTCATGTCGTACTCTCCTAGATGTTATTCGGAATCTTCTTCTGTCTCGGCGATGCGGCTCAATCCTGCCAGCTTGTCACCCTTATCCAGATTCATCAGCGTCACGCCTTGAGTCGCGCGGCTCATCTCGCGGATCTCTTTGACGCGTGTGCGGATCAACACGCCATTCGTGCCGATCAACATGATCTGATCATCTGGCTGCACCAAGGTCGCCGCCACCACCTTGCCGTTACGCTCGGAAGTCTGGATCGCGATCATGCCCTGTGTGCCGCGACCGTGACGGGTGTACTCAACGATTGGCGTGCGCTTGCCGAAACCGTTCTCGGTCGCGGTCAACACGCTTTGCTGTTCGTTCTCGGCCACCAACAACGCGATCACTTTGCCGCCCTTAGACAGGTTCATGCCGCGCACACCGCGTGTCACACGCCCCATGGAGCGCACATCGTTCTCATCGAAACGTACGGCCTTGCCTTCGTTTGAGAACAACATCACATCATGCTTTCCGTCGGTGATCGCCACGCCGATGAGGAAGTCGCCCTCATCCAGATTGATGGCGATGATGCCCTTGGTACGTGGGTTCGCGAAATCAGACAACGGGGTCTTCTTCACGGTGCCGTCTGTGGTCGCGAAGAACACGAACTTGTCTTCGGAGAATTCCTTCACCGGCAAGATAGCGTTTATCTGTTCGCCCGCTTCTAGTGGCAACAAGTTCACGATCGGCTTGCCGCGACTGATACGTGTGCCTTGTGGCACTTCATACACCTTCAGCCAGTACACACGACCACGGTTGGAGAAGCACAAGATGTAATCGTGCGTGTTGGCGATGAACAGGTTGTCAACGAAATCGTCTTCCTTGGTCGAAGCCGCTTGCTTGCCGCGTCCGCCGCGTTTCTGCGCACGGTACTCATCCAACTTCTGCGCCTTCATGTAGCCGCCGTGAGACAGAGTCACCACCACGTCTTCCGGCGCGATGAGGTCTTCCATGCTCATGTCTTGTGTGTGCGTCATGATCTCGCTGCGTCGTTTATCGCCGAACTGAGAACGGATGGTCACCAACTCGTCGCTGATGATCTGTGTCACGCGGGCAGGCTTGGCCAAGATGTCCAACAAGTCGGCGATCTTATCCATCACCTCGCGGTATTCGCCCACGATCTTGTCTTGCTCCAAACCAGTCAGGCGTTGCAAACGCAATTCCAAGATAGCTTGAGTCTGTGCATCGGAGAGGAAGTAACCGCGATCCTTGCCTTTACCCACTAGGCCGAACTCGGGCGCCAGTCCATCAGGACGCGATGCGTCACTGACGCGGCTCAACATATCTTCCACCAGCGATGAGCGCCACGAACGTGCCATCAACTCGCGCTTCGCATCCGCCGGTGTCGGTGCTGCTTTGATGAGGGCGATGATCTCGTCCACGTTAGACAACGCGACTGCCAAACCTTCCAAGATGTGACCGCGCTCACGCGCCTTGCGCAATTCGAAAATGGTACGGCGTGTAACGACTTCGCGACGATGACGCAAGAACGCTTCGATGACTTGTTTCAGGTTGAGCAACTTCGGCTGACCGTCAACGATGGCGACCATGTTGATACCGAAGCTGTCTTGCAACTGGGTCTGCTTATAGAGATGGTTGAGGACGACTTCCGGCATCTCGCCGCGACGCAACTCGATGACCGCACGCATGCCGGATTTGTCCGACTCGTCGCGGATCTCCGTGATGCCTTCGATCTTCTTCTCGCGCACCAACTCACCCACCTTGATGAGCAGGTTCGCTTTGTTCACTTGGTAGGGCAGCTCGTCGATGATGATGGCCTGACGATCACCCTTGCCGATATCTTCGAAATGGGTACGACCGCGCATGATCACGCGACCACGACCAGTACGGTAGCCTTCCTTCACACCCGACAAACCATAGATGATGCCGGCGGTCGGGAAGTCGGGTGCAGGCACCAGCTCGATCAACTCTTCGATGCCCATCTCTGGATTACGCAACAACGCGAGGCAAGCATCCACCACCTCGGTCATGTTGTGCGGCGGGATGTTGGTCGCCATACCTACGGCGATACCGGACGAGCCATTCACCAGCAGATTGGGGAAACGTGCGGGGAACACCAGCGGCTCATGTCCCGAACCGTCGTAGTTAGGGCCGTAGTCAACCGTCTCTTTATCGAGGTCTTCCAGCAGTTGATGCGCGATCTTCGCCATGCGTATCTCGGTGTAACGCATCGCAGCCGCGTTATCGCCGTCCACCGAACCGAAGTTACCCTGACCATCCACCAACGTGTAACGCAGTGAAAAATCCTGCGCCATACGAACGATGGTGTCGTACACCGCCGTGTCGCCGTGTGGGTGGTACTTACCGATCACGTCGCCGACGATACGCGCCGATTTCTTGTAAGCACGGTTCCAATCGTTGGAGAGTTCATGCATCGCGAACAGCACGCGGCGGTGAACAGGTTTCAGGCCGTCACGCACATCCGGCAAGGCACGACCCACGATCACGCTCATCGCGTAATCGAGGTATGACTTGCGCATCTCTTCTTCAAGGCTGACCGGCAGGGTTTCTTTGGCGAATTGTTGTTCCATGTGCGACCTAAATTGATTGGCTGAAGAGTCAAAAAACAAGCCCGCATTCTAGCACAGCAGACAACCCTGCCCGCTACCCACACGCAGCCCACTCCCATAGGCAGAAAACAGCTTCAAAGACAGCCCGTTACCTTGCGCTACAATCCAGCGCACAACCAACGACCGCATCAGACAGGACACAACATGAGCGACACACAAGAGATCACCCGAGCACTCCTCGCATTCCGAGACGAACGCGATTGGGGGCAGTTCCACAACCCCAAAGACCTCGCCCTAGCCTTGAACATCGAGGCCGGCGAACTGCTGGAATCTTTCTTGTGGAAATCCGCCGAACAGGCGAATGAAGACGAGATACGCGAAGAACTGGCCGACGTCTTCGCCTACGCCTTCCTGCTGGCGGACAGCTACGGCTTGGATGTGAAACAGATCGTGCTGGAGAAGATCAAGAAGAACGCACTGAAGTATCCAGTGGAAAAAGCCAAGGGGAGCGCGAAGAAGTACACAGAGCTTTAGTTGAAGATTTATTCCGCCCCCCATATCGCGCCAGATTAGAATCCAACGCATCTGACTTAATGCGCCACTCCATTTGAATCACAGCGACCAAGTTGCCTGCCTACAATTACCGAACTCTTGCCACATTCACATACTGGACGTAAATCACGGGCATCCGCACGCTTCCTAGCAACGGCAGTAACGTCCGGCGC
>PNNY01000144.1 GCA_013824485.1 Sideroxydans sp. | reverse complement strand
CACAAAATCATTGGCACAAGAGATCGGTAGTCGCAACATCACCGTCAATTGTGTCGCACCTGGCTTCATCGATACTGACATGACCCATGCATTGGGTGACGAACAACGTGCCAAATTGGTAGAGCATGTCCCCTTGAAGCGACTTGGCCAAGCTGCGGATATCGCAGCAGCAGTGGCTTTCTTGGCTGGTCCGGGAGCAGCTTACATCACCGGCGTCACATTGCATGTGAACGGTGGGATGTACATGGAGTAAGGCTTGTAGTTTGGAATTCGGCGCGAGTTTGGTAGAATGCTCGGGCTTTTTTAGCACTTTAATCATAACGGGAGTAAAACAATGTCCACCAACGAACAACGTGTAAAGAAAATCGTCGCAGAACAACTGGGTGTTAACGAGTCCGAAGTCAAGAACGAGTCTTCCTTTGTGAACGACTTGGGTGCTGACTCTCTGGATACAGTTGAGCTGGTAATGGCGCTGGAAGAAGAGTTCGGCGTTGAGATCCCTGATGAAGAAGCAGAAAAAATCACTACTGTGCAACTCGCACTGGACTACGTTAACGCGCATTCCAAGTAATCAAAGCTTTACCGTTCATAAACTTCAACATCGGAGTCCAGTTTGTCTAAGCGCAGAGTCGTAGTGACCGGTCTTGGTGCCGTCACCCCAGTAGGGAATGATGTCGCCACCACATGGCAAAACATCGTGGCAGGTAAATCAGGCGTTGCTCGCATCACGCGTTTCGACCCAACCCCGTTTGCCAGCCAGATCGCAGGTGAAGTGAAGGACTTTGATGTCACTCAAGTCATCCCCGCTAAGGACGCAAGACGCATGGATCGTTTCGTTCACCTCGGCTTGGCCGCTGGTATCGAGGCATTCAAGGACTCTGGTATTGAAGTGAACGAACAAAACGCCGATCGTATTGGTGTTTGTATCAGCTCTGGCATCGGCGGTCTGCCGATGATCGAAGATACGCAAAACGACTATCTAGCTAGCGGTCCGCGTAAGATATCCCCGTTCTTCATCGCTGGCACGATCATCAATATGATCTCTGGCAACCTTTCCATCATCTACGGCCTGCGCGGCCCTAACTTTGCAGTGGTATCTGCCTGTACGACAGGTACCCACAGCATCGGAGAAGCCATGCGTATGATCCAGTACGGTGATGCGGACGTGATGATCGCGGGAGGTGCAGAGTCTTCCGTTTGCCCATTGGCGATCGGCGGTTTTGCTGCATCGCGTGCACTTTCCACTCGTAACGATGACCCAACTACGGCTAGTCGTCCTTGGGACAAAGACCGTGATGGTTTCGTGCTGGGTGAAGGTGCCGGCGTATTGGTGCTCGAAGAGTACGAGCATGCCAAGGCACGTGGCGCCAAGATATACGCAGAAGTGGCTGGCTATGGCGCAAGCGCTGATGCCTACCACATCACATCGCCAACCATGGATGGTCCAAAGCGCAGCATGTTGAACGCATTGAAAGATGCGGGTCTCACCCCAGAACATGTGCAGTACGTCAATGCTCATGGTACATCTACCCCTATGGGTGATAAGAACGAGAGTGATGCCATCAAGGCTGCCTTCGGTGAACACTCCAAGAAGATCGTGGTCAACTCCACTAAGTCTATGACGGGTCATTTGTTGGGCGGAGCTGGCGGTATCGAATCCCTGTTCTGCGTACTAGCCATCCACAATCAGATTTCTCCACCAACGATCAACATCTTCGAGCAGGATCCAGAGTGTGACTTGGATTACTGTGCCAACACGGCGCGTAACATGAAGATCGATGTAGCCATGAATAACAACTTTGGCTTTGGTGGCACCAACGGAACGCTGGTATTCAGAAAAGTCTGACCCTAGGCCACGATGCTGGTCAACGGCCTACCTAGCGCTTCAATCTCCCCCAAAGATCGTGGTTTAAACTACGGTGACGGTGTGTTCCGCACCTTGCTCGTTCGGCAGGGGCGGCCTCACTCTTGGAGCCGCCACTACCTTAAATTGCAACAAGACTGCGCGGCACTCCAACTCGATTGCCCAACTTCAGAGACACTTCTTAGCGATATCGCTGCATTGAGCGCGACTGCGCCCAATGGTGTGGCCAAGATCGTTGTCACTCGTGGTGACGGTCAGCGCGGCTACGCAATATCAGCTACACAAACTCCAGTTCGAGTAGTCACACTTAATCCTATCCCTGTGTTTGAGGATATTCATTACACGTCGGGTATCAAGCTACATCGATGCCGATTGAAACTTGGACACCAAACAAGGTTGGCAGGCATCAAACACCTCAATCGATTGGAGAACGTGCTTGCTGCGACGGAATGTGCGGAGGCAGCTTTGCCCGAGGGATTGCTAGAGGACGAGGATGGATACCTTGTATCTGGTACACGTTCCAACCTTTTTTTTATTCGAGGCCGAACGCTTTACACTCCAGACCTGAGTCGTTGTGGCGTCGCTGGGGTGCAGAGAGAGCGTGTGATGGACTGGGCCAAGGAGCATGGGGTCGAATGCAAAGTCGCGCAGATGCATTTCGAAGAGATGTTGCGCGCCGAAGAGATATTCATGGTCAACAGCGTGTTCGGTTTGTGGCCAGTAGGGCAGGTTGCCAGCTATAAACGCAGCGAACATCCAACCTCATGGAAGATCCAGGAATGGCTGAACGATGAGAACAATTAAGAGACTATTTAATTTAGCCCTTTTGCTGGCCGTCACCCTTATAGGTGTGTTGGTTTATATTTCGTTCACGCCGAACCCGTTGCCGCGTACCCCAATCGAATTCTCACTAAAGCCAGGTACCAGTCTAAAGGGCGCTGCTTCACAGATGAAACAAGCAGGCGTTCTTGAGAACGACTTCGCTTTTGTGCTCCTTGGGCGCGTCCTCAACAAGGCGACGCAGATCAAATATGGCAATTACCAACTCGAAAGATCCGTTTCGAACTTTGAGCTGTTAGACATCATCAGCTCTGGTCGGACAGAGCAAAGTCAGCTGACCATCGTCGAAGGGCTGACCTTCAAAGAACTACGCACCCTGTTGAATGCCCATGCAGGACTACGCCATGACAGCACTGCGATGTCTGAAGCGGAGATAATGCAAAGTATCGGAGCCTCCGAGACATTTGCCGAAGGCTTGTTCTTCCCAGACACCTATAATTTCTCAAGTGGGAGCAGCGACCTCTTGGTATTAAGGCGTGCATATCAAACCATGCAGAAACATCTCCTGTCGAATTGGGAGAAACGCGACGCTGATCTTCCACTGGAAACTCCCTACCAAGCTTTGATATTGGCTTCTATAGTAGAAAAGGAGACAGGGCAGGCAATGGATCGCCCCATGATCGCCTCGGTATTCACTAATCGCTTGCGGATCAGAATGCGTTTGCAGACCGACCCGACGGTCATCTACGGAATGGGTGAAAGATTCGATGGCAACCTGCGTCGTCGCGATCTCACAACAGATACCCCTTACAATACCTATACAAGAAATGGTCTGACACCGACGCCGATCGCATTACCCGGTCTCGCATCCATCCAAGCGGCGCTTCACCCAGCACAGAGCAATGCGCTGTACTTTGTAGCCAAGGGTGATGGTAGCTCACACTTTTCAAGCAGTTTGAGCGAACACAACAACGCGGTTAATCGCTATCAAAAATGAGTAAAGCAAAATTTATCACCTTCGAAGGCGTGGACGGGGCAGGGAAGAGCACTGGCCTTGATTGGTTCGCCGATGCTTTGCGTCAGCGCGGTATCGACCTCCTAGTGACCCGCGAACCAGGGGGGACCCCTTTGGGTGAGCAGCTGCGCGAGATACTGCTCAACCAACCCATGCATATCGAGACTGAGGCGATGTTGATGTTCGCCGCTCGGCGGGAGCATGTGGAAAAAGTCATCCGCCCCGCTTTGCAGCGCGGTACTTGGGTCATCTCTGACCGCTTCAGCGATGCCAGCTTTGCTTACCAAGGTGGAGGCAGGGGAGTGCCGTTGGCGAAACTGGAACAATTAGAACAATGGGTGCATGGTGACCTGCAACCTGACCTGACCCTACTGTTCGATATTCCCATCGAGGTGGCTAGGCAGCGCTTGTCCAATAATTTGAGCCTAGATCGTTTTGAGCAGGAAAAGGG
>PNNY01000143.1 GCA_013824485.1 Sideroxydans sp. | reverse complement strand
CGAGCTTGACCATCTCAGCACCCGCCTGCATCAATTGCACGGCATGTGAGAACGTCTCGCGTGCGGAGAATTGGGAAGTGCCGAAAGGCATGTCGGCAACCACGAATGCTTGCTGCGCACCCGCTGCCACACAAGCGGTGTGATACGCCATCTGCTCGATGGTGACGGGCAATGTGCTCTCGCGACCTTGGATGACCATGCCAAGCGAATCACCGACCAGCAGCACATCGACACCGTTGTTCTCCAACAGGGTTGCGAAACTGGCGTCGTAGCAGGTCAGCACGGCGATCTTCTCGCTCTTGACGCGCATGTTCTGCAATGTGGTGAGTGTCTTACGCATCAAGCCCTCTCAATTCCCGCCGACGTTGAAGTATTCGCGCCGTCCACGCATCTTGTCGATACGGTCCAGCAACAGTTTGAAGTCGTTCTCATTATCCACAAAATTCAGATACTCGCTATTCACCACCAACACAGGCGCTGCCTCATAGTGATGGAAGAATTCGCCATAGGCGTCTGACAAGCGAGTCAGGTAGTCATCCGATATCGCGCGCTCGTAACGATGGCCGCGACGTCTGACACGCTCGATCAGAGACTCGGTGGAGGCCTGCAAGTAGATCACCAAGTCCGGACTCGGTGCTTGCGGCGCGAGACTTTGGTAGATGGATTGGTAGAGTTTATATTCGTCATCACTCAACGTGAGGCTTGCGAACAAAGAGTCTTTTTCGAATAAGTAGTCGGAGATGGTGCGACTGCGGAACATATCCATCTGCGCCAGATCACGCACCTCGTTGATGCGTTGGAATAGAAAGAACAGTTGCGTCTGAAGTGCGTATCTCGCTGGGTCATCATAGAAACGCGACAAAAATGGATTGTCTTGGGGTTTCTCCAGCAGTATCTGCGCCTCGGCGTGCTCGGCCAAGCGCTTGGTCAGACTGGTCTTGCCGACACCGATGGGACCTTCAACAACGATATAACGATATTTACTCAGAGACATTCAACCGCTCCAGTGATTGTCCTGCGCACCGCTGTGATGCTTCGTCCGCCCTACCCACCCCCGGGATCACGCAGTTTGGCGCGATCTCAACCAAGGGCTGCAACACGAAAGCACGTAGATGCATCTGCGGATGCGGGATGGTCAAGCCATGCTCGTGATGGATGAGATCGTCATACATCAACACATCCAGATCCAAGGTTCTCGGCGCATTGAGGAACTCGCGCGTGCGACCACATTCAAGCTCCAACGCCAACAAGGCTTCCAACAAGCCGCGCGGCGTCAATCCTGTCTCGACCTGCACCACGGCATTGATGAAATCAGGCTGATCGAGGTAGCCAACAGGAGCACTGCGATACATAGACGAGCACTTCATCACGCGCGTATGTGGCAACTTGTCCATCGCAGTGATGGCATGCGCAACCTGTGACAAGGGCTCAGACAGATTGCTACCCAGCCCGACGAATGCAACGTGCCCCATCAGTCTATCGGCAGTTCCGCCTGCACGGCATTGGATGGTTTCTTGGTGCGGCGGCGACGTTTCTTAGGTCCTGCGGTATCGGGCAACAACATCTCGGCACGACGCTCCTCACTGGCATGTTGGAACTCCTCCCACCATGTACCCAATTCGGTTTCGGCTTCACCACTCTGGCAACGCAGCAACATGAAATCGTAAGCAGCACGGAAACGTGGCAATGCCAACAATCGCATCGGACGTTGTCCACCGCGTTGTTCGAAGCGCGGCTGCAACACCCACAACTCTTTCATCACGGTGTCGTAACGACGCGGGATGGCGAGTTGCGCGCGTTGACGTTCCAACACCTCATCCATTGCAGCATGCATCGCGGCAATGGGGCGCTCACCCGCATCCTGTTTGATCTTCCAAGTCGCCAACACTTCGTGCCACAACAATGCGGCGAACAAAAAAGCGGGCGACGTCGGCTTATCCGCGGCGATGCGCTCATCGGTGTTCTTCAACGCCAGCATGACGAACTTCTCGCCCATCGGTTGTTCAAGGATGACATCCAACATGGGCAACATGCCATGGTGCAATTCCATCTGGCGTAGCTTCTTGATGCACTCCAGCGCGTGGCCGGACAACAACAACTTGAGCATCTCGTCGAACATGCGCGCTTCGGGCACGTTGCTCAACAAGTCTTTCATCTTGGAGATAGGGGCGGCAGTCGCAGGGTCTAGCTTCATACCCAACTTTGCCGAGAGGCGCACAGCACGCAGCATACGTACTGGGTCTTCGCGATAACGCACCTCGGGGTCGCCGATCATGCGCAAGATATTGGCGCGGATGTCGGCATAGCCGTTGTGGTAGTCGAATATCTCTTGGGTAGTAGGATCGAAGAACAAGGCGTTGGCGGTGAAGTCGCGACGCGCTGCGTCTTGCTGTTGGTCGCCGAATTCGTTGTCGCGCAGGATACGACCATGATCGTCCGTCTCTGCATCCTCGGCGTCGATGGCACGACGGAAGGTGGAGACCTCGACCGTCTCCTCTCCGAACATCACATGCACCAATTTGAAACGGCGGCCGATGATGCGCGCGCGACGGAACACACGGCGCACTTCTTCTGGCGTGGCATCCGTCGCCACATCGAAATCTTTAGGTTGTTTGTCCAGCAGCAGATCGCGCACCGCACCGCCCACCACGAAGGCTTTGAACCCTGCGGCTTGCAAACCATCCGTGACGCGCTTGGCGCCGAAGCTGATGCCATCGCGACTCACTTTATGTGCTTCAAAGGGAATCACCAGCGCAGCGCCCACCGAGCGTGCCGCAGCCGATTTACCGAATACACGTTTGATCAGTCTTTTTATCATTGTCTAGAAAGTGAAGTCGCCGCAAAGGGTGCGGCGACGGAGGGGATTATACACCCCGGCACCACCCCGAAAATCAGCGTAGGGAAAGCACCGGCCACCCCTGTTTCTCCGCATGAGCACGCAATGTCGCATCGGGATCGACCGCCACAGGACGCTTGACCTTGGACAGCAAAGGCAGGTCATTCAAAGAATCACTGTAGAACCACGATTGCTCGAAAGTACCCCAGTTCCAACCACGTTCCGCCAACCACTGTTCCATGCGCACCACCTTGCCTTCTCGAAAGCTCGGTACACCAGCTACGCCCCCAGTGAACTCGCCGTTCTTATGTTCTGGGTCGGTAGCGATCAGATGCTCGACACCAAACTCGCGCGCGATGGGTGCGGTGACAAAGCTGTTAGTCGCGGTGACGATCACGCAGATATCACCGGCCACACGATGCTTCTCCACCAAGGCTTTGGCTTTCTCGCCCATCATCGGTCGTACTTTGATACGCATGAACTCCTCATGCCAGCCATCCAAGACCTTACGCGAGTGACGCGACAAAGGCTTGAGTTGGAACTCAAGGAACTCTTGGATGTTCAACGTGCCCGCTTTGTATTGTTCGTAGAACGCAAGGTTCTTGGACTCGAACAACTCACGGTCAAGTATCCCCTGCTCGACCAAGAACTGCGACCACTCAAAGTCGCTATCCCCACTTAACAAGGTATTGTCCAGATCGAATAAAGCTAGATTCACCATCACTCCTCATCTCAAAAAACGAAGCCTGCATCGCTGCAGGCTTCGTCACTCAAACAATTAATCAGCTTAGAAACGATATGAGATGCCGACATTGACTACTGGCATGTATTTGAAGTTCTTCAGATCCGTTTCCAATTGAGCAGCGCCCGCTGCCACGTTGGTGCGCATATCCGCACAAGTTGTTGGTGTAGTAAGTGACCCACAAGTTACGGTATTGCTGACCTTAGGGGAGCCTTGGAACAGCACCCCGATATCCATGGTCATACCCCATTGTTTGTCTTGCGCTGCTGGGTTACCCCATCCAATACCCAAATATGGAGCAACACTATTAAATGTCATCTCACCCGCAAATGAACCCACGTCAGATGAATTGTATTGAACACCATTGAATGTGTAGTTAGTGCCAGTAGGTTGAGCTGTAATCGTCGCCTTGTTACCGTTGTAGACGGCACCTGCTGTCGCTCTGAACTTCCCAGACCAGGGGTAGTAATCAGCCAAACCAGATACGGTCATAAGCTTAAGGTCGATACCGTAATTGCCATTAGCATCTTTTTGGTCTGCGTTGATTTTGAATGTGTTAAAA
>PNNY01000142.1 GCA_013824485.1 Sideroxydans sp. | reverse complement strand
CGACTGTCAGGCTGTGGTTCACCACTTTCAAGTAGCGCACCCTCAACGAGAAAGCCAATAACCCATAGGCAACCACACCGGCACCACTGAGGATCTCGATCAACGAGGGGACATAATGGGTGTAAGTAACTGTCGGTTCCCCATGAGCACCCCCTCATCTTCCTCTCAATATTCCACAATCAGGCAACGGATTTATCCCGCTGTCATGCTTCACGATTCTCTAACACTACCTCAACTGCCTGGCTTCATCGTTTTCGTTCCCAGCCCTTCGCAAATGAGCGCATTTCCCATCCCATTTTGCTTGCGAAAAGGTGTTTGCAAACGTATAATTACTTTCAGGATTTACAACGTCACATGCCGCTGGATGAATCACAAGAATTGAGCGCGCTTCAAATTCCAAATCAGCGCTGATCTGTGCTTCTCCTGCGTGCGGCTTCGTTCAACTCGGACAGATGCGGCGGCGCATAGTCCGCTTCTTGTTTCTTTCTTCCCTTCCGCCGCATCAATCCTTAACCGTTATGCGGCCTCGTCGCGTCGTGCCATCCAGTAGTTTCGTACCAGGCTTGTGAAATGGCCCCCCAGAAAAAACTTTACGAACGTGCCATCGTCAACTGGCCCGAAGAGGACCGCCCGCGCGAGAAATTGCTCAAGCGCGGTGCGGATACGCTGAGTAACGCCGAATTACTGGCAATCTTGATTCGCACTGGTGTTAAGGGCTCCAGCGCGGTTGACTTGGGGCGCGAACTGATAGGCAGATTTAAGACACTCCGCCAGATGAGTAGCGCAGATGTTGCAGAGTTTCGTGAGATCAAAGGGCTGAGCACTGCCAAGATTGCCCATATCAAAGCCGCCGTGGAGTTGGGGCGTAGAATGATGAGCGAGGAACGCGCGCTGGAGCGGTCCATTCATTCGTCCGCTGATGTGGTGGATTATCTGATGCCGCTCTTGCGCGATCTGAAGCATGAGGTATTCAAGGTTGTATTGCTCGACCGAGGCAACAGCGCGCTCGAGGTAGCCGATATTGGCGAAGGCGATGTTGCCAAGACCGAGCCATCCATCCGCAAGATTATGTTGCGCGCAGCGCAAGCCTATGCTGCTGGTCTCATTGCTGTCCACAATCACCCGTCGGGTGATCCAACACCGAGCGAGCAGGATAAACTCCTGACCCGCGACTTGGTGATTGCAGGGCGGGCAATGGAAATTCGCGTTTTTGATCACTTGATCATCGGTGACGGCCGTTACTTCAGTTTTGCTGATGAGGGATTGATTGAGGAGTATGAGAGACAGGTTATTATCTTAAGCAATCAAGGGAGGCAGGCACTATGAATTGATCACTTAACAGAGTCGGTTTCTTGCTAAGTACCGGCATAAAGAAGAACCGCAAATGCTAGGGTTGCACAGGCGAGTAACAACCCAATCCACAACATAATCAAGAAAGAAAGGAGACACTCCAATGGCTGATTTCCCTTACACTCAAGTTACTGGAAAGCTGAAGTCTTTTTTGGAAAAGATTCAGCAAGTGGGAAGACCAGATATCGTGGACAAGAAGTGGCTTGCTTCGCTTGGTTTCCACGCTAGCAATGACGCCACCATTATACCGATCTTGAAGTTCATTGGCTTCGTTGACCAATCCGGCAAGCCGATTGATAATAGATGGTTGACGTATCGAGGAGATAAGAGTCGCGCCAGAAAGGTACTGGCGGAGGGAATATATAAGGGCTATACAGAGCTGTTTCAGACGTATCCCGATGCCCATCAACGGAGTTATAGCGACTTAGAGAGCTTCTTCAGCACAAGGTCTACCGCCGGAGCCCAGGTTATCTCGCAGACGGTTAAGACCTTCATGACCTTATGTGAACTGGCAGATTTCAGCGATGTCGCCGCGTTTGTTCAACTCCCCACCCCTGAACCACTTTCTCCCTCCGGCGTCGTTGATGCAGCACCTGGTATAACCAGGACGGCAGTTCGGGGGTTAGGAACTGGCGTCACAATCAACATCAACATTCAGCTCACGTTGCCAGAGACAACTGACGAGAACGTGTATAACAAGTTCTTTGAGGCCTTGAAGACACACCTGTTGCCAGAGCAACTATGATTACCGACTTGTTGTATGCCTTCAAGAAAAGGGCAGACGCATTTGAAGAAGATTCCCATCAGATTTTCTCCAGACACGAGGGTTCCAAGTCGCGGGTAATATCTCTCGACCAGACGCGGAAACGGTTGGTGGGACTCTCTCTCCAACAAGATGAACTCTTTCAACAAGCATTAACGTGCATTGAAAGGGAAATCTATCGTGCCGCCCATGTTATGGCTTGGGCCGCGTTCATTGACTTTCTGGAGCAGAAGATGGCTTCGGATGGACTGGTCAAGGTAAAGTCCAAGCGGCCGGATTGGGTAAAGTATGCCTCAATCGAGGAGATTCGGGAAAATGTGACAGAACACGAGTTGATTAAAGTGGCGTATGATGTCGGGTTGATATCCAAAGGAGAGATGAAAACCCTCCATGGGCTTCTTTCCACACGGAATCAATGCGCTCACCCAACCAACTACCGTCCAGGTTTAAACGAGAGTATCGGGTATGTGGCCCAGCTACTGAACCAAGTAGAGCAACTGCATGGTAAGTTACTGTGAATATCAGCGCGTTCTGCTATCCCGACAAACGAAGGAGTATGAGTAATGCCCAAACTCAGCGATTCCGACCGCCGTCACATTATTGAACTCCTGGGGCAGGGCCAAGACTTGCCCCAGGACTACAAACACCTGCTCTTCCCACCCGAACGCAAGGAGTACGAACTGGTGTACGCCGGCAAGGAGCGCGAGGAGGACATCCTTGCCGAGACGACGGCTGTGCCCATGCAATTGATTCGCACTTTTGGAGGCAATGGTGGCGACTGGCACAACATGCTCATCTTTGGGGACAACTTACAGGCAATGAAAACATTGCTCAAGATGAAGGAGCAAGGGCAACTGGTCAACGCTGATGGGTCGCGAGGTGTGAAGTTGATCTATATCGATCCTCCGTTTGCGACGCGCGAAGAGTTCAAGAACGCCCAAGACGAGAGAGCCTATCAAGATAAAGTTGTCGGCGCTCGTTTTGTCGAGTACCTACGCAAACGTCTGGTCTTTATGCGCGAACTCCTGCATCATGACGGAAACATTGTTGTACATTTGGACAACAGGAAGCTGCATTATGTCAAAATCATCCTTGATGAGATATTGGGAGAGCATGATTTCATCAATGAGATTATCTGGCACAAAGGACGTGAAGGTGGAAGTTCACGGTCGCATGGTATTGGGTCTGCGATTCCGACAGAATATCAAAACTTGCTCGTCTATGCGAGAAATAGATCTACGCGTTTCTGGCAGCAGATTCTAGGTCCGTACAAGCGATCTACCGTAACACGCATTCAACGTGATGAAAAGGGCTGGTATTACGCTAGGGGTAGAATGGGGCGTAAGCCAGCGGAATGGGAAATCGAGGCTGGAGTCTCCTTAAAAACGTACGTTTCAGATGATCCTTCCAAAAGCAAGGAAGAAGTCATTGCCGAAATTACCAGTCCCGGAGCAGAGTTCGTTGCTCAGGGCGATGTTTGGAATAATGACTTGGTCAAGTTCAACCAATTTACCGACTATCCTACAGAAAAGCCAGAAAGCCTACTGTATCTTGTTTTGAAAGCCGGTACTCAGCCTGGCGACCTTGTCCTCGACGCCTTCGCTGGCTCCGGCACGACACTCGCAGTCGCTGAGAAACTGGGGCGTCGCTGGATCGGGATTGACTGCGGTAAACTAGCGGTCTACACTATCCAGAAGCGTATGCTCAATCTCAGAAGCGAGATCGGTAACAAAGGCAAGCCGCTCAAGCCCAAGCCGTTCACGCTGTATAACGCCGGTCTGTACGATTTCGCCCGTCTCAAAGAAATGCCCTGGGATGGATGGCGTTCTTATGCGCTCGGCTTGTTCCAGTGTCAGGACAAACCGCACAAGGTTGCTGGCATTCAACTGGACGGCTATCGTGCTGGCGATGATGTGCTGGTGTTCAATCACACTTTGGGCGGGGGTGTCGTACTTGATTATGGCTTCATTGATGACCTCCATGCTCAGTTCGGCTCGCGCATTGGCTCGCGCTTTTTCATTATCGCCCCTGCCGCGAGCGTAACCTTCCTGGAAGAC
>PNNY01000141.1 GCA_013824485.1 Sideroxydans sp. | reverse complement strand
TCAGGCGAGCGTTGCCCTAGGCGGACGGAATAGCGCGTCGGGGGAAGAAGACTGAACGGAGACCTGCAACTGGGCAGTGTATTCACCGAAATATTGGGGAACAACAAAAGCCGACTGGCTCAATAAGCCCATGAAATGGCTTATGGCATGACACCAGTGATTGCACTGGCCTTCATGTGCCGCAGCATTACCCTCTTGATGTTCATCAGAAACCTGATCTGCAGCCACAGCCAAGTTAATCTGTGCTTCGAACAACACGTCGGCAAAAGCTTCGTTATTGAACGTCCAGCCGACCGTGTTGCTCATCAACGTGAGCATCAGGAAGTAGGCGGTCTGTCGAAAAAACTTTCTCATGACTGCATGTTAATCGGTTTCCAAACTCCAATGCAATGAATCGCCCCCTAAACACTGGACACCCTTTAGTCTAATAGCTTTGCCCAAAGGGCTGCTGAGTTGGGCGTGGCTGTGTATGAGGCTGGTGAAGTAGGGCGACCTCAACCGGTCGATGCAACACTTTATCTTAAAATATTTAAGAGGAGGTGTTGATAATGAAACACAGAACTCGGATCTATTACACTGAAGACGAAAAAGCGATGATGTGGGACCGGTGGCAAAAGGGAGAGTCCTTACATGAAATCGGTCGATTGTTTGACAGAGCTCACACCTCTTTTCAACAAATAGTATCTACGACAGGAGGAGTGCGACCAGCAAAGCGAAAACGTTCAAGTATTTCGCTCTCACTTTCTGAACGTGAGGAGGTTTCAAGAGGGATTGCAAGTAATGAATCCATGCGCTCAATAGCGGCTCGACTAGGACGCGCGCCTTCAACCATTAGCCGTGAGATCGAACGCAATGGTGGCGATAGTAAATATAGAGCTGCACGAGCAGACAAAAAAGCATGGGAGCGAGCATGTCGACCTAAAAGCTGCAAGCTTGCTGGTAGCCCGTGGCTAAGACGTGCGATAGAAATCAAACTCAGGATAAACTGGTCACCGGAACAAATTGCTGGTTGGCTAAAGAGAACGAATCCCGAGGATGAGAGCAAGCAAGTGTCACACGAAACGATCTATCGAAGTTTGTACATTCAGGCTCGTGGCGTACTGAAGAAGGAATTGCTGCAATACCTTAGGTCAGAACGCACGATGCGAAAATCCGTTCATGCTGGGACGCATGGCGACAAGCGTGGGCAGATACCGAATGCAATATCCATTAGTGAACGTCCTGCATCTGTTGAGGACAGGGCCGTGCCAGGACACTGGGAAGGTGACCTGATCTGCGGGGCAAACAATAGTTATGTTGCTACATTGGTCGAGCGCCAAACCCGATATGTCATGCTGGTGAAGTTGGGAAATAAGAATACAGAAAGTGTGGTGTCTGCACTGATCAAGCAAGCAAAAAAGCTACCCTCTGAAATCTACAAGTCATTAACTTGGGATCGGGGGCATGAAATGACAGATCACCAACGATTTACGTTGGCCACAAATGTCGATGTCTATTTTTGCGATCCACAAAGCCCATGGCAAAGAGGTTCTAATGAAAATACAAATCGTTTACTTCGGCAATACTTCCCAAAGGGAACGGACTTGTCGGTACACTCACAATCGAAACTCAATGCAGTAGCTCGTCAGTTAAATGAACGTCCACGGAAGACATTAGCTTTTGAAACGCCCGCAGAGCGATTTAATGCATGTGTTGCATCGACCGGTTGAGCTGGCATAGGTATAACGGACATTGGCTCATCTAGAAGCCTCCGGCAGCTATGGCCGAATTACTGTCTGTCGCATTCTCGGCCAAAGCGGTCGTTTTAGTTATTTGTTCATTCGCCATCTTCTACAATATTTCCAAAAGTTCGAATTTCTTTAGGTTGCAAGAACGGATGAAGCAGGACACTGAAAGGTGTTCATTCATCCTTCCGTACCATCCACGCCATGAATCTAACGAGCGCGCCAGGATAAGCTACTTTAAAACACCCGCCCCGCAACAACTTCTAGCTTCTGCATCATTTGCACATCGCGAGCCATTGCAGTGGTGATGACGGCATATTGCAAGACGCTGCGGCAAGAACACTCCTCAGCATGTGAATCAGACCATAGCTTTGGAGCGACCTGCTTTACTAGCTGGCGTGCAGTGTCAGCATTATTTATCAAAATCTTAATGACCTGCTCGACCGTCACATGCTCATGATCGGGATGCCAGCAATCATAATCAGTGACCATGCCCACAGTGGCGTAACAAAGCTCGGCTTCACGAGCGAGTTTCGCTTCGGGC
Organism: Sideroxydans sp.; assembly: GCA_013824485.1. Taxonomy (GTDB): domain Bacteria; phylum Pseudomonadota; class Gammaproteobacteria; order Burkholderiales; family Gallionellaceae; genus Sideroxyarcus. The sequence goes on along the minus strand of PNNY01000141.1, from coordinate 1,983 downwards.
ATATTGGTCATCCCAATCACATCGCAACCCCATGAACGATAAAGGTTCGACTCGGCCAAGGTGGAGAATTGCGGTCCTTCCATTACTAGATAAGTACCTCCGCGCACAGCAGCAATGCCTGCCTCTTGGGTCGCCGCTTGAAGATGGTCGCCCAATCGGCTGCATACCGGATGTGCCATCGAAACATGCGCCACCAGACCATCTCCAAAGAAACTTTTTTCGCGGGCAAAAGTGCGATCAATGAATTGATCAACGATCACAAAGGTGCCTGGAGATAGCTCTTCACGTAAAGAACCGACGGCACTGATCGAAATGACGTCGGTGACACCTGCACGTTTCATGACATCTATATTGGCGCGAAAATTGATATCGGAAGGCGGTATTCTGTGACCACGCCCGTGGCGTGGCAGAAATACCAGTTGAACGCCGTTCAGCTCACCGAATAACAGCTCATCTGACGGCTCACCAAAAGGTGATTCCATTTTCTGCCAACTTTTATTTTCGAGTCCTTCAATGTCATATATTCCGCTACCTCCAATGATGCCAATTCTCTTTTGCATTAAATTGTTCCTTAACGAATAATCACAATGGATTTAGTCGCAGACGACACTGCGGCCATTTGCCTATATCTAGGATTTATATTTCATCGATAACGACAAGCGTTCGAGGTCCTCGGGTCTATCGATATCCCACAAGGTGGCAAGCTCTGTCCATTGGGAACCAAATTTCTTGAGCCTCGTTCTGGTTTCCGTCATTACGTTGCTACTTCCCCAGGGCATGTTTAAGAACAGCTCAATTGGAGCCGCTTTGTTTAAACCGATTAGCGCATAACCTCCATCCTCGACCGGAATAAAGACCGCATCCTGCCCAGCGCACAAGGCACTGGCGGCAGCATGCAGATGTTCTGGAGTTAGCGGTGGACAGTCAGAACCGATCAGGATTGTCGGTGCGGGCAACGTGGCGACCATCACCCCCCTCATGCGCTCACCCAGATCGCCGGCTGGTTGCGGCCTATATCGAACACCGTGACGCATCAGCGCGCGGAAGAATCGGTCCGATTTCTCAGCAGCTCCCCACAGTGTAACGGGGCCGAGCTGGGCCGCATGTGCAATGGACAAGGTACGAATCACCATTTGCCGATGCAGTCTGGCAGCACCGGCTTCGCCCAGCGCGGGGATAAGCCGGGTCTTTGCGCTCCCCGGTATGGGCGCTCTGGCCAGCACGGCCAAGTGAACTGTATTGAGTGAGGGCATCATTGAACCCTCGTAGGCGGGTAATAAATGCGTGCCAGTTCTTGCGGTGAAACTCCAAGCCGGTAAGCCGCACGCAAGCACCACATCAACCAGATGGTTCGCCACACCCCGTTGTTATCCCAGCGGCGACCGGAGGTGATCAGCCGTTTTTTCAAACAGGCTGGACGCCCTTTCTTGCGCAGCAAGTCGGACAGTGCGATATCTTCCATCAAGGGGATGGCGGGATAACCGCCGACCGCAGAAAACGCCTCCCGAAGAACAAAGATCCCCTGATCCCCCGTGGCAATATTCGAAAGGCGGGAGCGCAGATTGATCATCGCGGCCACAACCCGCAACATAGAATGGCGGCCTTCGATGCAAACATCGAAGCGCCCCCATTGCGCACCTCGCGCTATCGCATCAATCATCAGATTCATTGCGTCTGCTGGCAACCGACAATCCGCGTGCAAGAACAGCAGTAACCTGCCCCGCGCCACCTTTGCGCCGGCATTCATCTGGCAGGCACGGCCAAGTGAAGTGGCGATCACCCTGTCGGCATGCGGCTGCGCCAGTGCGGGTGTTCCATCATGGCTGCCACCGTCGACCACGATCAACTCCGCACCTTGGCGCCGCAATGACGCCAAGGAACTCAAGAAATCGACAATTCCGGATGACTCGTTGAAAGTCGGGATGATGACGGAAAGATGCTGCACCACCTGACAATGGTCGGGCGGAAATGACTCAGGCGACA
>PNNY01000140.1 GCA_013824485.1 Sideroxydans sp. | reverse complement strand
CGGTAAGGCATATGGTTTGGAGTTCCTGCTAAAGAAAGACCCCAGTGAAGAAAATCTATCAGGGTGGTTCGCATTGTCGCTATCGAAGTCCACACGCCGCAATGACATCACGGGCGAGTCGTTCCGCTTCGAGTTGGATCAGCCCATCAACGCCACTGTCGTGACGACCTACAAGTTAGATGACGACTGGACGTTGGGTGCGAAGTGGAATGGACACTCAGGCACACCTTACACACCAATCAATGGCACTAGTGGAGTCTATGCCGATGGAAGACCGAAGCCAAACTATGCCGCCATCAATTCAGGCACACTGCCCTTCTACCATCGATTGGACGTTCGACTTGATAGGCAACTTCAGATGGATGGCTACCAACTGGAGATGTATTTCGAGTGGAATAACTTGTATCAACAAAAGAATGTGGTGGGCTACAGCTACGACCCTACCTACACACAGAAGACGCCAGTCTATCCTTTCGTGCTACCCATCTCGTTCGGGGTGCAAGCAGAGTTCTAATAATCAGCGCCCTGTCGCACCCGCTGCTTTCAATTGCACCACCAGTTCAGTATCAGTAGTTTGAATATGCGGGATGAGCCAATCTTTGAATGAATGTGTCATCAAAGTTAGGCCATGAGATTCGTTGTTGCTGGGTAGCAACTCATGTAATTGTCGAAGTAGATCTTTATGTTCGAAGCGGTGTCGTTCTTGTCCACTGACGGCATAGCGTAAGACCAATTCCTCTTCGGTGCGGAAATGTTCTTCGGTGAGTTGCAGCAAATATTCCGCACGTCGTCTCAAACCATTCTCGCCTTCGTTTCCAGATAGTGATCTCAGGATCCCCCGTATGCATGAGACGATCTCTTCATGTTGCTCATCGATGACATCGAATCCAAGTTTGATGGAATCGATCAAGGGCATCAGGTCATGGCGCGATGCAAGCTCGGCCATTTGCCCCGTGCTGATACGGTAACAAGAGCCACCTGCACGCTTGGCTTCGTACATGGCAAAGTCAGCTCTACCGAGCAACTCTTGAATGGATGCACCATCTTGGGGGCAAAATGAAATACCAACACTGACACCGACCTTGAGCTCAACGCCATCGACTGCGATAGGTTTCGCAACTTCATCAATCACCTTGCGCAGCACGGCCTCAGCCTCGTTCTCATTGTTCACGCCTTGAAGGATCATGGCGAATTCATCACCGCCCAAACGCGAAACCGTATCTACATTGCGCACGCATTCGGCCAATCGTTTACCAACTGCCTTCAGAAGCATGTCGCCTACCGCGTGCCCCCTTGCGTCATTGATCAGCTTGAAGCCATCCAGATCAAGGATAGCGATAGCAAAACCAGTGCTTTCTCGATTGAAGCGAGATAGGGATTGATTGATCCTATCGAACAACAGGACGCGATTGGGTAATTCAGTGAGGGTGTCGTGGAAAGCCAATTGATCCATCAAACGGCGGATACGTTCTTTCTCTGAGCGTTGATTGATGACACCCAGCGCAACCGTCTTCTCGCCCATCGTCATACAACTGATAGCCAAGTCCACTGCCGACTGCCTATCATCACCATGATTGAGTTGCAATGGCACTCGCGCGACTTCGCCCGGCTCCAACGAAGTGATGGTCTGCTCTAAGATCAGTTTGTCACGAGCATGTAGCATCTTTTCCAAGCCGCATGAATTACATTCCACTACTTTGCAATCATGTAGTTGATGGAATTTTTCGTTGCCATAGACGCACCTTCCCTCCGCCACGATGAACATGGGAAGTGGTGCGACATGCATCATGGTGCGGAAGAAATCCGCGGACTCGCGTAGTGAGTCGAAGAACATCTTGTGATTCATTGTGCCTCCCAAATTCTTGTAGGCGGCTGTATATCACCCGACCAAAGCAGGCGCAATGATTACGATGGCCTATATATTCTTTATGCTAGCGGGGATGTTCTGCGTGTGATAGGTGAAACGAAAACGCCCCAGCACACTAGGTACTGGGGCGTTGTGATTCGTGTCGCTTAGATGGAAGTGCTGACGGATGTGAATGCTGGAAGTGCGACGACGAAAGACACCACGCCTGCCACGACCCAACGAACGAATCTTGCGACACCTTCATAAGCTTTTTTCATTTGATCACCTCTTAAGTTTTAATTACCTGTGTCCAGCTTGCTACACCAGACGTACCCTCAGAGGCTAGCTATCCGGAATAGTTCCCGACGATTTTAGTGCGATTTGCGGTGCTTCCATTTCCACACCACCATCAATCGCCAGCCCAATCGAACAAGAACGTAGCCTATCAAGGCTAAACCGATGGCCAAGATGGGCAGGCCGACAAGGATAGGCTTGCCTAGCGAAAGCAACCAATTCCACAAGGGATCGAACCAGTCATGCAGATGCAACTCGGGGAAATCGCGAACATTGGCGACATCACCTTGACCCAGAACCCACACACCGATCTGATAGGCAAAGAGGTACAAAGGAACAATGGTGAACGGATTGGTGTAGAAGGTAGTGAAGAGGGCAACAGGAAGATTCACACGTAACCACACAGCAAACAAGGCGGCTGACAACATCTGCAAGGGGCCTGGCACCAAGCCACAGAAAAGGCCAAGGGCAACACCGCCCGCAACAGAGCGACGGTGCAGATGCCACAGATTAGGATGGCGCAACCAATGCTCGACAGGTTTTAGCCAACTGATCTTTCTGATGCTGTCCGAGCTGGGTAAGCGGCTTCGAATGAATTTTCGCATGATGCGATTGTAGCCCTTGAATGTGTCAGTTACGCTACGAGCATGGTCTCGTTCGCCCTCTTCTTTGCACTCGGTGTCTGGCTGCTACAGCAACAATCCACATTACCGACATTGCCTTGGTACTGGCCGCTAGCTCTGGTCGTACTGTTCCTCCCAGATAGCGGCAGAACCTCGATACGCATTGCTCGGCGCGCGCTCATTCTCTTCTGCGCTTTACTTTTGGGCTTCTCATACGCCGCGTGGATAGCCCAAGCACGTTTATCCGATTCGCTCCCTAGTGAATGGCAAGGCGAGAACATCACACTCACCGGCATCATTGCTGAGATGCCACGCACACATGAGCGTGGGCTGCGTTTCTCTTTCGATGTGGAGAGCGTGCAAACTGAAGCAGCGCATGTGCCAAAACACATACAACTCGCCACTTACGATAGCGATGCTGACTCGCCATTCGATATCCACGCAGGCGAACGTTGGCGCTTCACGGTGCGCTTGAAACAACCGCATGGATCGAGCAACCCACATGGATTCGATTTCGAGGCGTGGGCGTTGGAGCGCAATATTCGGGCAACGGGATATGTGTACGCAAAAGGTGAGAATGCCAAACTAGCAGAGACTAGCGATTCGCCCGCTTACCTCATCGAACGATTGCGTGAATCGGTGCGCACTCATTTCAAGCAGACCTTGGGCGATGCCCCTTACGCCGGCATCCTCGTCGCACTGGCCATTGGCGACCAAGCCAGCATCTCGCAAACCGAATGGCAGCTGTTCACTCGCACGGGCGTGAATCATCTGATGAGCATCTCTGGCCTACATATCACTATGCTCGCCAGTCTGTTTTTCGCGCTCACCTACTGGCTGTGGCGACGCAGTGTGAAGTTGATGTTGTACTTCCCAGCACGCAAAGCGGCAGCACTCGTCGGATTGCTCGCCGCACTTAGCTACACCTTGATCTCTGGTTTCGAAATCCCTGCGCAACGGACGCTCTTCATGCTGAGTACCTTCGCGGTGATGATGTTGCTCTCACGCAATGTCGCCCCCAGCCAGATGTTGGCTGCCGCATTGGTCGTCGTTCTGCTGGCCGATCCTTGGGCAGTGATGTCGCCCGGCTTCTGGCTTTCGTTCGGCGCGGTCGCGCTCATCTTCTATGTCACTGCTAACCGCTACGGCAGATCGCATTGGCTGATGGAATACGGAAAGGTGCAGTGGGCGATGACCATCGGACTCATCCCGCCTCTGCTGGCGTTGTTCCAACAACTCTCGCTGGTATCGCCCATCGCTAATGCCTTCGCCATCCCCTTGGTCAGCTTCGTAGTCGTACCCCTTACTTTGCTTGGGACATTGCCACCGTTCGAGTGGATGCTCTATCTAGCGCATCAGGCGATGGCGCTGTGCATGTGGTTACTTGAGCTGCTTGATACTTTGCCACTATCCGTATGGACGCAACATTCACCGCCTGCTTGGACCATTGCTTTTGGCGTGTTGGGAGCACTCTGGTTACTCGCTCCGCGCGGATTC
>PNNY01000139.1 GCA_013824485.1 Sideroxydans sp. | reverse complement strand
ATCGAACATGATGGAATTGGTCGGTTTGTTGCCTGTGAATACCTTGTGCGGCAACAAGGTCTCGATAGCCCCAGCATCCATACCCGATGCTTCCAACTCGGCTCGTGCTTCCGCTGCCGTTTTGCCCTTCATCAAGGCCTCTGCTTGTGCGAAGTAGTTCGACAACAGCGTCGCGTGATGCTCACCGATCGGATGCTGACTACGTGCCGGCGCGATGAAATCTGCCGGGATCATCTGCGTGCCTTGGTGTATCAACTGATAGTAAGCGTGCTGCCCGTTCGTGCCCGTGCCACCCCACAACACTGGGCCGGTCTCGTAATCCACGGCATTGCCTTGACGGTCGACGCTCTTACCGTTGCTCTCCATGTCCGCCTGCTGGAAATAGGCCATGAAAGATTCCATAGACTGGTCATACGGCAAGATGGCGTAGCTAGGGGCGTCAAAGAAATTGCGATACCACAGACCGATCAAGGCCATGATGACAGGCATGTTCTGCTCTAGCGGTGCTTCACGGAAATGCACATCCATGTCGTAACCGCCCATCAGCAGCTCTTCAAATTTATCCATGCCCACGTACAAGGCGATAGATAGGCCGATGGACGACCACAGAGAATAACGGCCACCGACCCAATCCGAGAACTCGAACATATTGGCAGGATCGATACCGAAATCCGTCACCAATTTGGCATTGGTAGACAACGCGACAAAATGCTTGGCAACTTGCTTCTGATCGTTCGCGTGACTCAAGAACCATTCCTTTGCAGAGCGCGCGTTCATTAGCGTCTCCTGCGTGGTGAAGGTCTTGGAAGCGATGATGAACAGCGTAGTCTCAGGATCGAGCAACGCCAGTTTGGTTGCGATGTCTGCGCCATCCACGTTGGACACAAAATGCGCACGCAACTTAGGGCTGGAATAAGGTTGTAATGCTTGGCACACCATCAGCGGGCCGAGGAAGGAACCACCGATACCGATGTTCACCACATCGGTGATGGGCTTGCCGGTGTAACCACGCCACACACCATTACGCACGCTGTTGGTGAACAAGCGCATCTTTTCTAGCACATGACGAATACCGATCAAGACATCGGTCTTTTCTACGCGCAACGGGGGATGCTTAGAATCAGTCGCTGCGCGCAAGGCCGTATGAAGTACGGCACGATTCTCGGTGAAGTTGATCTTCTCCCCCGAAAACATCTTCTCGCGCCACTCTTCCACCTTAGCTTGACGAGCCAACGCTATCAACAATGGCATCGTGTCTTGAGTAATGAGGTTCTTGGAGTAGTCCAGCAACAAATCATCCAAGCGCAAAGAAAAACGCTCGAAACGTTGAGGATCGGATGCAAAAGCCTCACGCAATGAATATTGCCCGAGGTCTTTTCTATGTTTATGCAGGGCTTGCCATGCTGAAGATTGAGTTAGTTGCGACATATCAAAACCTATCTGACCCTGCTTACTTTCGTTTGTACTACACGTCACCCATACCCGCTGGATCAGCGCATCCTTTCAAGCACGATGCCCGACAGCGGGGGCAACGTCACCTCGATGGATTGCTCGAACCCGTGGCTTCCAACATCGCTCGAATAAAGGCCGAATCCATTACCCATATTGGTACCGCCATAGAAATGCGAGTCGCTGTTAAATATCTCGCGATAGCCGCCCTTGTTAGGCACGCCAATACGGTATGCTTCACGTGGGACTGGTGTGAAATTCAGCGCCACGATCACATAGGAGCCATCACGTGCCATGCGACGGAAGATCAACAGAGACTGATCCGCATTGTTGCAATCCAACCAAGCGAAACCTTCGTGCGAGAAATCCAATTGATGAAGTGCTGGCACATCGCGATACAAGCGATTCACATCCCGCACCATCGCCTTGATTCCACTATGCTCATTGCGCCCCAAGAGATACCAATCAATCTCGCCGCCGACCTTCCACTCCTGACCTTGCGCGATCTCATTACCCATGAAATTGAGCTTCTTGCCAGGATTGGTCATCTGATAGGTGAACAGCAGACGCAGGTTGGCGAATTTCTGCCATGCATCGCCCGGCATCTTGTCTAGCAAGGAATGTTTGCCGTGCACAACTTCGTCATGCGAGAACGGCATCACGAAATTCTCAGTGTAGGCGTACAACTGGCCGAAGGTCAGCATGTTCTGGTGATAGCGGCGATGCACAGGATCATTCTCGATGTAAGACAACGTGTCATTCATCCATCCCATGTTCCACTTCATTGAGAAGCCCAAGCCCCCCAGATAAGTGGGACGCGACACCATCGGCCACGAAGTCGATTCTTCCGCAATGGTCAAGGTGCCCGGGAAATGCTGATGCGTCATCACATTCAATTCGCGGAAGAAATCCACGGCTTCAAGGTTCTCGCGACCGCCATATTTATTGGGCAGCCACTGTCCCGCTTCGCGTGAGTAATCCAAGTAGAGCATGGAAGCCACCGCATCCACCCGCACACCGTCGATATGGAACTCACTCAACCAGAAATGCGCATTCGCCAACAAGAAGTTTCGCACTTCGTTGCGACCATAGTTGAATATCAGCGTGCCCCAATCTTGGTGTTCGCCCAAACGGGGGTCTTCGTGTTCATACAAGGCAGTTCCATCAAAGCGTGCCAATGCGAATGAATCTTTTGGAAAGTGCGCTGGAACCCAGTCCAATAGAACGCCAATACCCGCAGTGTGGCAAGCATCAACGAAATAGCGGAAGTCATCTGGTGTGCCAAAGCGGCTGGTAACGCCGAAATAACCCGTAGTCTGATATCCCCACGATTCATCCAAAGGATGCTCACTGATGGGCATCAGCTCGATATGGGTGAATCCCATCTCTTGCACATAGGGGATAAGGCTCTCTGCCAATTCACGGAAGTTGTAGAAACGACCATCCCAATGTTTGCGCCAAGAACCAGCATGTATCTCGTAGATGTTCAGGGGGAGATGTTGCCAATCTTGCACGGCGCGCTGCTCCATCCATGCTTTATCGTTCCATGCGAATCCATCCAGCGTGGTCACACGCGAGGCGGTTCCGGGACGCATCTCGAAGCTGAAGCCGTATGGGTCGGTCTTGGTCAACATCTCACCACTATGGCGATTACGCAACTCGAACTTGTAGAACTCACCCAGACCGATGTCTGGCACGAATATCTCCCATACACCGCTGCTACCCAAAGAGCGCATCGGATGTACACGACCATCCCAACCGTTGAAGTCACCTACGACGCTGACGCGTTCGGCGTTAGGCGCCCACACCGCGAAGCGCACGCCCCACACGCCTTGCAACTCCATATGGTGCGCACCCAGCATGCGATAAGACTGCTCCAAGCGTCCTTGAGAGAACAGGTGCAAATCATGATCGGTGATACTGGTATTGAATGTGTAGGCATCGTGCATTTCCAGCACGTGATTGAAGAAATTCAGTTGAAGCTTGCAGGGTGAAGGCAGTTTTGCCTTACCACGCCAAGTGAAAAGCCCCGCCGCATCGACACGTTCCAATGGTTGCCACTTCGAACCATCGTGTACCGACACCTCTGTGGCGTAGGGCTGGAATACGCGCAACACCCATTCGGACTTGCTTTGATGTAACCCTAGATATGAAAAAGGATCATGGTGACGCGCTTCTAATACGGCGCGCTTGTTCTCGTTATCATTCGACATGTCTTCGCTCCCTAGGCCGCAATATAGCCTTTTAACGGGAAATGAACAACGAGATTGAAGGAATACATGAGAAAACCACTGGTGCGAAAGGAGAGACTCGAACTCTCACGCCTCACGGCGCTGGAACCTAAATCCAGTGCGTCTACCAATTCCGCCACTTTCGCATCTCGAAGTCTTGATGACTCCGAAGGGCGCGCATTATAACCGAGCAGAAACTAGTTGCCAGTGAAATCCACCACGTAGCGTCCGCGCGATGTTCCAGCTATGAGCGCAGCACAAGCTTGAGGCAATTGAGTCAACGAGATCCGATGTGCGATCTTTTCTAGGTCATCAACATGAAGGTCGCTCGCCAAACGCAGCCACATCTGCTTGCGCAATGGCATCGGCGTCGCTGCCGAATCCACCCCCAACAACTTCACCCCGCGCAAGATGAAGGGAAACACCGTGGTATGCAATTCAGCCCCGCCTGCATTGCCGAAACTGGCGATAGCACCATCCTGTTGCACCGTGCGCGCCAGCCAAGCCAAGGTCTCGCCGCCCACCGCGTCCAACGCCCCCGCCCATAGCGCTTTTTCCAATGGGCGTTTGCTGGTGAAAT
>PNNY01000138.1 GCA_013824485.1 Sideroxydans sp. | reverse complement strand
GAAGATCCATGCGCTATCCATGAAGACACTCACACCAGCGCAATGGGCTAACAAATAATCAAGGAGAATGGAATTGGACGAAAAACAGATCGCATTAGATGTCATCAAAAAGACCGTCACTGAAAACCCTATCGTGCTGTACATGAAGGGCACGCCGCAATTTCCGCAATGCGGATTCTCTGGTCGTGCGGCACAAGTGTTGAAGGCGTGTGGCGTGACGAAATACGTCGCGGTGAATGTTCTAGAAGACGCAGGCGCTTGGAATTATCTTAAGTTCTACGCCGACTTTCCGACTTTCCCTCAGCTCTACCTCAAAGGTGAGTTGATCGGTGGGTCGGACATCATGATGTCCATGTACGAGCAAGGTGAGTTGCAGAAATTGATCGCTGATGCGACGGCTCAATAAATAGCTCATGCTGAATCCGCAGCAAGCCAATCAACTCGTTCGCTTACGCTGGACGGCGTTCATCGTCGTGGGTTTGGCCTATGTGTTGTCGTTCTTTCATCGCTTCGCACCTGCTGCCATCTCGGGTGATCTGCAACAGACCTTCCATGCCAGTGGTGCTGAGTTAGGCGGATTGGCCGCGACGTATTTCTACGTCTACATGATCATGCAGATACCGACGGGTATCTTGGTGGACACCATGGGGCCGCGTCGGGTGGTGGCGATAGGAGGCTTGATCGCAGGCGTCGGCTCGATGATGTTCGGCGTGGCGGATTCACTCGCAGCGGCATCAGTCGGGCGCGTCTTGGTCGGTCTTGGCGTGTCGGTCACTTTCATCTCGTTGCTCAAGCTCAACGCATCGTGGTTCCACGATAGGCATTTCGCCACTATGACGGGGGCGACCATCTTGATGGGTAACGTGGGCTCGTTGCTTGCGGCAGCACCCTTGGCATGGGCGCTGGGATTCGTTTCATGGCGCACCGTGTTCGTCGCAGTTGGGGCGCTATCTTTGCTGCTGGCTGCGTTGGATTGGTGGTTGGTGCGCAACCAACCAACAGAAGTTGGGTTGCCCAGCATGCGCGAATTGGATGGCAAAGAGGCGCATCCGCTCCACACTGGCCATTGGTACGACGGATTACTCATCGTCGTGAAGAATCGTGCGACATGGCCTGGGTTGTGGGTGAACATGGGCATCGCTGGGTCTCTGTTTGCCTTTGCTGGCTTATGGGCCGTGCCTTTCTTGCGCGATGTGTACGGCATGGATAGAGCCGCCGCGACTGATCACACAACTTTGTTGTTGGCGGGTTTTGCTATCGGTGCGTTCTTCATCGGCACCTTGTCTGATCGCATGGGTAAGCGCAAACCCTTGATGATCGCCGGTGCGTTGATCTACAGCCTGTGTTGGTTGCCGATGTTGTTCGGAATGAGCCTCGCTTCAGGTTTGAGCTACGCCTTGTTCTTACTGATGGGGCTGTGTGCGCCGAGCTTCACTTTGAGTTGGTCGTGCGCGAAAGAGGTGAATCCGCATGCGCTCTCTGGCATGGCGACCAGTGTGGTGAACATCGGTGGATTCCTCGGTACGGCCATCATGCAGCCATTAGTGGGATGGGCGATAGATAGGGCACATCTAGATGCGGGCATCGCACCCTTGGCGTTGAGCGATTACCAATACGGTATCGGGATTCTGTTGGGTTTCTCAGTGATCGGATTGGTCGCGACTTTATTCATCCGTGAGACGAACTGCCGCTATGTGACGAGTGAATAAGTTTTGTTATGGTGAAATAAAAAAACGGGGCTTGATAGCCCCGTTTTTTATTGCGGTGAACCTAGGATTATTGCTTTACGACTTGTTCGCCTTCGATTTTCACTTTGTCGCCAGCGACTACAGCAGGAGCAGCTGTGTGACGCAGTGTGCGCTCTTCGCCGTTTTCCAACTTAACGACCACATCGTACGCCTTCGATTTCTTCATGTTCTTTTCGATGTAGTGACCTGCAACGGCACCACCGACAGCACCAGCCAACGTTGCCAATTCTTTGTCTTTAGGTTGTGCCACTTGGTTGCCGATCAAACCACCGACAGCGCCGCCGATAACGACGCCTGCGCCAGATTCTTTGCCCGCCACTTCAACCACATTCACTGCAACGACCGTACCGCAGTTGTCGCAAACGACTTTGACTGGAGCGGCTGCTGCTGCTTTAGGTGCAACTGGTTTAGGCTTTGCAACTGGCTTTGGTGCAGCAACAGGTGCTGGCGCAGGAGCAGCAACCGGCGCAGCCGCGACTGGAGCGGATGCAGCAGGTGCGATCTCAACGACTGGGGCTGGCGCAGCAGCGGTCTCTTTTGCTTTTTCTTCGAAGCAGCCGCTCAATGTGAACAAGCTGGTCAATGCGAATGCAGCGAATGCGATATTACGTGTGGATGATTTCAAGATGATTCCCCTCAGTATATTGGTGTGGTGACAGTGCGATTCAGTAGGCCCATCTTTAGACCAAGCAATCAATACGTCAAATGCAGTCCGACCGAAAAAACCCGGCGCGCATCATACCATTAGCTTGAGTGATTTACGCGGAGATGGGGGCGAGCAATTCCAGCTCGGCTGAATTGAGATAGCGCCATTCGCCTTCAGCTAGATTCAAGTCTTTGAGTTGTAATTGGCCAATCTGGGTGCGGCACAGTGCTGTGCAATGATTCTCAGCAGCGGCAAGCATGCGCTTCACCTGATGATACTTACCTTGCTCCAGCACGATCTCCAAACGATGCGAGTCGAGCTTGTTGCAGAGGATGGCTGCCAGTGGGGCAGGTTCGTCATGTAGCTTCACACCCTTCAGTAGCTGAGTGACTAGTTCTGGTGTCACAGGGTCTTGGGTAGTTGCCACATACACTTTAGGGACGTGACGTTTAGGTGAGGATTGAGCGTGAATGAAGCTTCCGTCGTCTGACATCAGAAGCAAGCCAGTGGTGTCATGATCCAGACGTCCAACAGGCTGCACATCACGCAGGGCGAATGGTTCTGGCAGGAGTGAAAGCACACCTGGGTGATGGCTTGGCTTACGTGAGCACTCGTAGTCAGCGGGTTTATTCAGGGCGATATAAAGATGCTCACGGAATAGCCATTCTTCGCCGTAGACAGAGAAGACCAAGCCATTCGTTTCAAGGTAGAGCCGGGTGTCGGTGACGACCTCGCCGTTGATGCTGACCTCGCCTTCTTCGACAAGCTTGGTGCACCACTTACGGGTGCCAAAACCTTGTGATTGGAGGATGCGTTCTAGAGTATGTTTTGCCATGACAGAACTTTAGCAGAAGAGTGCTCGCGGTATGATGTGAACCTATAAGAAATCAACGATACCCATATGTCAGTCCCGTTCGCTTTTGTATCAATCATCCTGATCTGGTCCACCACGCCACTGGCTATCAAGTGGAGCGCATTGGGTATCGGTTTCAGCTTTGCGGTGTTCTCCCGAATGACCATAGGTGTGTTGCTCTGTGTCGTTCTGTTAGCGATCTTCCGCATTCGATTCCCCTTGCATCGCAAAGCTATGCAAGCCTATCTGGCTGGTGGGTTGAGTATGTTCATTGCGATGATATTGACCTATTGGGCATCGCAATTCGTCACGTCAGGAATGATCGCGGTGTTGTTTGGTTTGTCACCGTTGGTCACTAGTTTGGGTGCAATGGTGTGGTTGAAGGAAGAATCTCTCACGCCATTTAAACTCGCGGGGATGGTGTTAGGCCTTATTGGTTTGTGGTTGGTGTTTCATGGCGGACTCGATTTGGGCGAAGGTTCTGCGCTGGGCGTTATCGCCGTATTGCTGGCGATGGCTTCACAATCGTTGGGATTGGTTTTGATCAAACGCATCGGGGACGATAGCTCGGCTTTGGCGATGACCTTGGGTACGTTGGCGGTCGCGTTGCCTTTGTTCTGTGGCGCATGGTTGCTGGCAGATGGACATTGGCCGAGCGAAATGCCTGAGCGTGCGGTAGCGGCCACGGTGTATCTCGGTACGTTCGGTTCGGTACTGGGATTCGCTTTGTATTACTACCTCATCAAAAACACCGAGGCGGGTCGTGTCGCGCTCATTACCTTGGTGACGCCAGTCATGGCTTTGCTGTTAGGACATGCTCTGAACGATGAAGCAGTGTTGCCGCAAGTGTGGTTGGGCACGGCAAGCATCTTATTGGGATTGGGATCACATCATTGGGGCGAGCGTTGGATGCGTGTTTTACGTAGTATCCGCAATCAATAAGGAGGCTCAACATGGAATTGCAACTGAAGAACCGACAAGAGCTGAAAGCACGTGCACTGTTGTTGGGTGATCGTTTGGATCTGAAGTTGTTCAAGATCGCTGATTGTCTGGCGACGACGCCACTTACTTTGCAAGTCGATGCAAGCGGCGGCATCGCGGTGATGTTCCGTTATGGCGTGGTGGTGCTGTTC
>PNNY01000137.1 GCA_013824485.1 Sideroxydans sp. | reverse complement strand
GCTCCCCATCATCGTGTTCAGTATCTTCAAATCGGGCGCACTGAAGCGTGTGGTGTTCGGCGAAGGTGAAGGTACATTGGTAAGAGTCGATTAGGAGCTAGACATGATCTCTGATATCAAAAAGAACGTTGAGCAAAAGATGACCAAGTCGTTGGAAGCCTTGCGCGCCGACTTGGGTAAGATCCGTACTGGCCGTGCACACACCGGCATCTTGGATCACGTGATGGTGGATTACTACGGTTGCCCGACTGCCGTGAACCAGGTGGCGAACGTCACGTTGACTGATGCGCGCACTATCGGTGTGCAACCGTACGAAAAGAACATGATCGGTCCTATCGAAAAGGCGATCCGTGATTCCGATCTAGGGTTGAATCCGGCCACTAATGGTGATTTGATCCGTGTGCCGATGCCTATGCTGACAGAAGAGCGTCGTCGCGATCTGATCAAGGTCGTCAAGAGTGAAGGTGAAGATGCCAAGGTCGCGGTGCGTAATATCCGTCGTGATGCCAACGAGCAGTTGAAGAAATTACTCAAAGACAAAGAAGTTGGCGAGGACGACGAGCGTCGCGCTCAGGACGACGTGCAAAAACTGACCGACCGCTTTGTGCTAGAGATCGACAAAGCCCTGCAAGCCAAAGAAGTAGACCTGATGGCGGTTTAAGCCAATCTATCATGGCTCTGCCATTCTTCAGCTCTACCCGCACCATCCCCGATATCAATGCAGTCCCGCGCCATATCGCCATCATCATGGATGGCAATGGGCGCTGGGCTAAACAACGCTTCATGCCGCGTGTCATGGGACATCAGCGCGGTGTGGAGTCGGTGCGTGACATGGTCAGAGCCTGTCGCGAGTTGGGCGTGGAATACCTGACGCTGTTCGCTTTCAGTAGCGAGAATTGGCGTCGCCCCGCTGACGAAGTGAATTTCTTGATGCAGTTGTTCTTGAAGATGTTGGAGCGCGAAGTCAGCAAGCTACATGAAAACAACATCCGTTTGAAAGTCATCGGTGACCGCAGTCGATTCGACGCACAGTTAGTGAAGTACATTGAAGACGCCGAAGCACTCACCGCAAACAATACTGGACTCACATTGACCATCGCAGCCAACTACGGTGGCCGTTGGGACATCATGCAGGCGATGCATGCTTTGAGCCAAGCGCACCCAGAGCGCGCAACCGCTTTCGAAGAAGAGGAACTTGCGCCTTATCTTTCCATGCACTATGCACCCGAGCCCGATCTATTCATCCGCACGGGTGGTGAGCAACGAATCAGCAATTTCCTGTTATGGCAGTGCGCCTACACCGAACTGTATTTCACCGACATCTTGTGGCCAGCTTTCGGTCGCCCCGAGTTAGAAGCGGCTATCCAGTCTTACCAAAAACGCGAGCGTCGTTTCGGTCGCACCAGTGAGCAATTGAAAGGTGAAAGCGATGCTTAAGTCTCGTGTCATCACGGCTATCGTGATGTTAGTACTCTTCCTGTCGGCACTGTTCATGCTTCCGTCATGGGCGTGGTCTGTGTTGGTGTTGGCGATGGTGCTGCAAGGCGCATCCGAGTGGTCGCGCATGTCCGAGTTGACGCCTAAAGGCGCAAAGATCTACTGGGTATCGACCTTGGTTTTGATGGTGGCGATATTGGCTTTGGATGCTAATTCCACTCCCGCACAACAAACCACCACGCATCTTATCGCATACCTGCTTGCCGCCGTGTTGTGGCTTGTCGTTGTTCCGCCTTGGTTGATGATGGGGTGGAAGGTGAAGCAACCTTTGTTGATGTCCTTGGTGGGATGGATGTTGTTGATACCGACAGGGCTCGCCATGATCGATCTGCGCGCGGAGAGCCCTGCGCCCTGGATATTGCTGGGCGTCATGGGCTTGGTCTGGGTGGCGGATAGTGCTGCCTATTTCGCAGGACGCAAATTCGGTAAAACCAAATTGGCCCCGAGCATCAGCCCAGGTAAGACGTGGGAAGGCGTGGCGGGTGCGATAGCGGGGGTGTCTGTCTATATCGGATTGATATGGATATTCAGACCTGAATTCACGAATCTACAGATGCTTCCAGCGCTGATGCTGACGGCTTGGTGGTGGGTGGTGCTGGCCGTCATTGGAGATCTGTTCGAATCTGCCATCAAACGTCAGGCAGGCATCAAAGATAGTGGTGCATTGTTACCAGGCCACGGTGGTCTGTTAGATCGCATCGATGCGCTGACCTCTACTTTGCCACTGGCCGCCTTGGCCTTGATGTTCCAAGGATTGAGCTAGTGCAAAGAATAACCGTCCTAGGTTCTACTGGCAGCATCGGCAAAAGCACGCTCGATGTGATTGCACGTCATCCTGACAAATATCAGATAGTTGCACTCACCGCGAATCAGCAAGATGAATTGTTGTTCGAGCAATGCCGACAATTTCATCCTCGCTATGCCGTGCTGCTGGACGAGGCGGCGAGTGGGCGCCTAAAGAAGAACCTTCAAGTCGCAGGCATCGCAACTGAAGTGCTGTGCGGTACCGCCGCGCTTGAAGCGGTTTCGACTTTGCCCGAGGTGGATGCCGTGATGGCGGCTATCGTAGGCGCGGCGGGTATGCCGCCCACACTCGCGGCGGCCAAAGCAGGCAAAAAGATAATGCTGGCGAACAAGGAAACTCTAGTGTTGGCTGGGCATCTGTTCATGGAGGCTGTTCATCGAAGCGGCTCTGTATTGTTGCCTATCGACAGCGAGCACAACGCCATCTTCCAAGCATTGCCGCATAACTATGCTGCAGATATGCGTTCTCGCGGTGTAAGCAAGATTCTGCTCACCGCATCAGGTGGCCCATTCCGCAATACTTCTCTCGAACAACTGCAGAACGTCACGCCTGAGCAAGCATGTGCGCATCCTAACTGGAGCATGGGGCGCAAGATATCGGTGGACTCTGCCAGCATGATGAACAAAGGCTTGGAAGTCATCGAGGCGCATTGGTTGTTCAACGCTTCGGCTGACGACATCCAAGTCGTGGTGCATCCGCAGAGCGTCATCCACTCGATGGTGCAATATGTGGATGGATCAGTGCTGGCGCAGTTGGG
The DNA here is from genome assembly GCA_013824485.1 of Sideroxydans sp. Taxonomy (GTDB): domain Bacteria; phylum Pseudomonadota; class Gammaproteobacteria; order Burkholderiales; family Gallionellaceae; genus Sideroxyarcus. The sequence continues at coordinate 1,381 of PNNY01000137.1, read as the reverse complement.
CAACCCGGACATGCGTACACCCATTGCCTATGCCTTAGCCTATCCAGAGCGCATTGATTCTGGTGTCGCACCACTCGACCTGTTCCAGATCGCCAAGCTTGATTTCGTCGCGCCTGATTTCGTTCGCTTCCCTTGCTTAGGCCTTGCCTATCAAGCTTTGCGTGCGGGGGGCACTGTCCCAGCCATATTGAATGCGGCGAACGAGGTGGCGGTTGCCGCTTTTCTAGATAGAAAGATCGCCTTCCTTGATATACCTCGGTTGATCGAATCCGTATTGGCGAGCGTTACGCGTCAAGAGGTGAATGAGCTTCAAGACGTGCTGGATGCGGATACAACGGCGCGCGGTGCGGCGCAGGAGTGGATCACGCAATGATGACTTTGTTGGCCTTTATCGTTGCTATCGCTGTCTTGGTGGTGTTCCATGAATTGGGACATTACTGGGTTGCGCGCTGGTGTGATGTCAAAGTGCAACGCTTCTCTGTTGGCTTCGGCAAGGTCATTTACTCAAAACGCTTTGCGGGCGGAGAGACGGAGTGGGTCGTCTCTGCCATCCCATTAGGCGGATACGTCAAGATGTTGGATGAACGTGAGGGCGAAGTTGCTGAGAATGAATTGTCGCGCACCTTCAATCGTAAACCGGTTTTGCAACGTATGGCTATCGTGGTGGCAGGTCCAGTAGCGAATCTGCTCTTGGCAATTGCACTCTATTTCGTGCTGTTCATTCATGGTGTACCTGGACTGAAACCTGTACTGGGTGAGATCGTGCCGGACACGCCAGCCGCCGCCGCAGGCCTGCAAAGCAAAAAGACCATCGTCTCTATCGATGGTCAAGCGACCCCGAGTTGGCAAGAGATACGTTGGGTGATGTTGGATAAGATATTGCAGCAGAAAGCAGCGAACATCGAATTGCGTACGCAGGATGGGGAGTCCGAGTTCCGCGTGCTTGAGGTGAGTGGTTTGACCGCGGCTGATCTGGATGGTGACTTCATGCATAAGTTGGGATTGAAGCCCTATCAACCACCTGTCTACCCGATCATCGGCAAGTTGGTGGAAGGAGGCGCAGCACAACGTGCAGGGTTCTTGGTGGATGACAAGATATTGAGCGTCGATGGCAAATACGTCGAACTTTGGGAAGACTGGGTAGAGGTGGTGCGTGCCAATCCGAACAAAGCCTTGGATGTGGAAGTCGAGCGAGCAGGGATGCAGCTTAAGATGGCCGTCACTCCAGAGCCGTTTGATGATGCAGGGAAGGCCATTGGTCGTATCGGTGCTGCCGCATTCATCGACAAGACGGCTTTCGAGGCAATGATCACCACGGTGAGCTATCCGCCTGTCACAGCTCTGCAAGAAGCCTTCCGCAAGACTTGGGATACCTCCATCT
>PNNY01000136.1 GCA_013824485.1 Sideroxydans sp. | reverse complement strand
CGTTGGATCCTAGTTGATGTGTTCATCGCTTCCTTACTCTCCACTCAACGGACGGTTGCGTTCGCCACCGTTATTCAAACCGAATGTGTCTTGATCGACCTTCATACGCAGGGTGATGAACGGGCCTTGACCACGATAGGTGGCGTTGGCGAAATCGCGGTCATTCATGCCTCGCAGGTTGTAACCCGCCGCCACCCACATGTTGTTCATCACTTTGTAACCGACGGATGCACCGACGCCGTGGCTATTCACGCCCGAGTTCCATGAACGCATGGTAGAACCGAACGCGCCGATGTCCCAATCTTGATTCAGGTCGCGCCGCACTTCGACACCAATAAGGTCGGTATAGCCGCTGTAGTCGGTGTTGTCGATGGTGTCCAGCACGTACTTGGCACCGTACTGCAAGGCGACTTGCGTGCGACGGTTCGGCATCCAGTTAGCGTTGAAGTTGTTGACCAATTTGTCACCCTTGAGTGAAGCGCCTGCGGTATTCGAGTTCTGTGTGATGTAGTCGGCACGATTCAACCATACCCATTCGCTGTCGTTCGGACGATAGGCATAAGACAAACGCAGATCACTACTGCGCGTGCTGAACGCAGCACCATCTGCTTGGCGCAATACGTAGCCTGCTGCCATCGACCTACCCTCTTCCAGATTGCGTTGCATGCCGAGTTGCAAGTTCTGCTGGTCGCCCAAACTTGCCTTGCGCATTTCGACGCGCCCATTCGCACTCCACAATGTGTCGTTGTATCCACCACCCACCGCGAAGGAGGTGAAGTCACCCGTATAACCCGCAGCGGGAGGCATGGTGCCAGATGGCAACGGCGTGTTCAGATTGATAGGAGCGGCCGTGTTGCGGATGGTCTGGCTACGATCCACACTGAAGTTGGTCTGCCAGTGTTCGTCGATCTGCCAATTTTGCACCATGCCCATGTTGGCATACATGCGCTCGGCATCGTTGTTGAAGTTGTTCGCCACGGAAGCAGACATCTCAGCGCCCTGCCAAGGTTGTGTGCGCAAACCGACGCGCGTGGTGTTGGCCGCGATCTTCTCACCACGGGCGAATTCTTGTTCAGCAAAAGCCTTGGTCTGCTCGGTCAGTTTGTAATCGGAACCTAAGATCAAGCGGTTCGGCATGATGACGCTGCCTGCCGTACCCGCGCTCAACTCACCTGCTGCACGCATGGTGAGTTTTCTATCCAAAGTGGTGTAGGCCGCACCAGCCAACAGTTGGTTGCTTTGCGAGTTGCCTACGGTGTTGGTGTCACGTGCCACGCGTGCGCCGTAGTAAGCGCTCAACGCTTCAGAGACCTTCTCATCGACACGACCGTCCACCACCAAGTTGTTAGCGCCCGTGGTCAGGTTCTCTTGCTTGTAGGCTTGGCCTTTGACTTGTGTGCTGTCATCTAGTTTGTAACGACCGTCCACTCCCATCTTGCGGGTAGCGATCTCAGACGGCGCTTGCTGGCCGATGCCGAAGCCGCCGCTCTGCTCGCGCAGATAGACTTTGCCGTCCCACACTTCTTCGTGATGAGTGACTTCGCCCAACCATGCATTGCCACTGCTGACATTGCCCGCGCGGTTGCGATCGGTACCCGCCAATTCACCGCGCACCTTAGTCTTCTCATCCAGCATATAGGTCGCATCGAAGCCGCTCAAATTGCCTGTCGCGCCAATGGTGCCTTCATGCACAGCGGTCGCACCGACTTCCAATTCTTTGACTGGCTTGAAGCTACCGCGACCACCGTAGGTCGCTTTGCTGTCTTGTGGATCGGCAGATTCATACTCGACCACGATGTAGGTCGGGTTGAAGTTGCTGTCGCGACTTTGGATCGGCTCACGGAAGGTCAAGGTGCCGAGGTAGTAATCGATGTCGTAATCGAGGTAACGCGTCAGCGTCTGCACATTGACGACGTTCTGAGATTGGAAACGGTCACGTGTCTCGATGCGGATCTTGTCCGAGTTCATCATCAGGTTGCCGCGCGTCAATTTGTATACGCCCGATGTTCCGTTACCTTGTATCTCGTCTTTCACATAGGCTTGCGAAGTGACAGACGCGAAGGCGTTGTAGCCCATCTTGTCGCCCTTGTACTCACTCTTCACACCGTTCACGGTACGGCTGTAGCGTGACAACTCGGTCACGGTGAGGCCGGTGTCGTAGTCGCCGAACATGGCGTAGAACTGTTTGCGCTCCAACTTCACATACAAACGGCTGGAGGAAGCGGCATCGTGTTGCGCTTGAGTCGCATCGCTATACAAGGTGTAGTACTGCGTCGGATCGATGGCTTGCTTGAGCATCGGGTTGCCGACTTGCTTCGCCGTATCGTAAGCCGCGGTCAGCAGGTACTCGCCCTTGATACTGCCCTTGGCATAGAACGCCAGCTTGTTGCCGTCGAACAATTGGTCATCCACACCCGCCGCCTTCAGCGCTTGCACATTGCCGGACAAGGTCTTGTGCCCCACCGTGCCTTCGGCGAAACCGACCAATATCCAATCACGCTGACCTGGCTCCAACCATGCGCGCAATTCTTGTTTGCGTGAATCGTTGAATTGGAAATTCAGCACTGCCTCGCCTGTTTGCGTGGTCGGCTCCAACTCGATCATGGCGATACCATCGGTCTTCACTTCGTAACGCGCCTTGCCTCCGATGCGGCCAGCCAATGGCTCGCGCTCGATACCTTCGCGACGGTCCCAAGAACGGTACGGTTCGTTCAGCATGAATTCGCCGTTGATGCCGCGACGCACTGGCTGACCTTCACGGTCGAGGAAGCGCACCGCGATGATGGGGCGCGTCTTACCGTCGGCGATCAAGCGCGATTTGAGCGGCAGCAGTTCGACGTGATCGACCAGCGACGAGTAGTGGATGGAGCGCACTTCGCGGCTGATCTCTTTGCCATCTGCATCTTGGATCACCAACTCAAATCGGTTGTCGCCCACTTGCAGCGGTACGGCATTCCAAGTGCTGAGTGCCACTGTGCGCGAGGCATTCAGGCGTGTGCCATCGAACAACAAACCGCTCACATCCTCACCATTCACACTAAGGAATAGCTTCTGTTTCGGTTCGTGCTTGACCGCCACTTTCACCACTGGCAAGTTAGGGTGGAAGTTCTCTTGCGGATGTAGCCACTCGGTGCCCGCAGGGGTGATGGCTAACCATGTCTCGTCATACGGCAGCTTCTCTACCAAGTACGCAGGATCATCATCCATCGCGGTCTTGGCAGGACGTTTGTCATCGGCTTCCACGGCCACTTTCGCTTCACTACCCGCGCTGGATGGCGCATGGTTGAGTAGCGTGAGTTGGGCGACAGGCAATGACTGCGCAGCACGTCCCGGAGGTGTGAAGCGCACCAAAGAACGAATGGTGGCTTTAGGCCCCACATCAGCCACGCTGAACTCATACTGATCCTGCCACTTGGCTGAACGAGCCAGACTGCGGAATATCAGCGCGTTGTCACTCACCACCGGATCCGCCACGGACTGTCCGTTCAGCTTGGCGCTACCTGCCACGTATTTTGCGTACTCTGGCAACAATACCGTCGCGGAATAACCTGTGACTTCGCTGTTACCTTCCAACTGCAAGCTGACGCGGGTGTCGTCCACCTCGGCGCGCGCGCTCAGGGTCTGGATCAAACGTGTCGCCACGGCAGCCTTCTTGCGCACATGGAAGTCAGCACGCCACAGCGTGCCACCACGCAGATTGATGAACTGCGAATACAGACGATTTGCAAATCGATCATTCTTCTCGCAGCTCACCACTTCGTAATCTTTAGGCAAAGAATCCAAGTCGAGCTGCACGACATGGGTACCCGCGCGCAGGTTGTCGATATGCCAACGGCCTTCGTGGTCGCTCAATACATAAGTGCCGTCTTGCATCACGACGCGTGCGTTCTGCATGCCCTTGAAGTCGTTGTCTGCATGGTCGTCACACAGGCTCTTGCTATCGTTAGGATTCGCGAACTCCATGTTCTCTGGTTGAGACACATCGATGACACGGCCGATCAGGATAGGCTTGTTACGGTACAGGTCTTCACGCACCATCACGTAGGCGCGGCCTGTGTTAGAGGTATTGCCGCCAATCGCCATCGCGGTGTTTTCTGCCGTACCCGTACGCGCCGCCGCAGTCACTTCCAATACATAACGTACGCTGACAGAACTGGATGCGGGGATATTCACACTGAATGTGAGTACGCTAGCATCAGCAGAAATCACAGGGTCTGGCATCAGCACCCCATCCAACTTTGCCGAGCCCTTTTGATAGCGGAAGCCTGGTGGCAAATGGTCGGCGATCTGTGCGGCGACCAACGCGCCCCCCGTGTTGTTCTTAATTTCCAAGGTGTAAGGCACGTACTCGCCTGTACCCACCACGGATTTACCTGCGGTCTTGGTGATATCCATCGTGGTAGCGCCGGCATCCACTGGAATATCTACTTTCAGCGCTGGCCCCCACAGCACAAACACGCCACCGTAAGATCCCCCTGGTGTCGCACCTGGATTGCCCAA
>PNNY01000135.1 GCA_013824485.1 Sideroxydans sp. | reverse complement strand
CCACGTCATCCATGAAGATTTAAAGATCGCCGATTACGTGAAGAACAGCAATCGTAGACCTATTGGCGAGAACCTCTACGCTGAATACTTACTTTCCAAATGACCTTGATTCGACTTCTGACCGCATTCTCATCATGAACAAGAATCGTAGCCACACCTACCTTGTCGTCTCTTTTGCTCTGTTAGCCGGTGGTTTTTTATTGAGCGATGTCGATTGGCAAGGGAGCGTCAATTTACATACGCTGATGGAATCATTGGCCACCTTGCTTGCCTTATTCGTTGGCACGATGGCATTGATCCGCTACTTTAGCCAACGTGACAATCTGTTCCTCTACATCGGTGCAGGTTTCATCGGCACGGCATTCCTTGACGCGTACCATGCGATCGTTACGTCTGCATTCTTCTTGCCCTACATGCCAACCGACTATCCCAATCTCACGCCGTGGAGTTGGATAGCCTCTCGTTTGTTCCTGGCCTCCTTCATGTTTCTCAGTTGGCTATTGTGGTATCTGCATCGCCATGACAATGAGTATCTGCATTCGTACAAAAAAGTGTTTTGGTGGACTGGCCTCGCTACGATCACTTGCTTCTTATTATTTTCGATTGCGCCTTTACCAAGATTCACCACCGATGGTGATTGGATCCATCGGCCTTTGGATTTGATACCAGCTCTATTCTTCCTGTTGGCTCTTGTTGGCTATCTGCACAAGGGCGCATGGAAAGATAATGACTTCGAACATTGGTTGGTGCTGTCATTGATCGTTGGTCTTGCTACACAGTCGATATTCATGCCGTTCTCACACAGCCTGAATGACACGGAGTTCAACCTTGCCCATCTGCTCAAAAAGGTGAGTTATGTACTTGTCCTCACTGGACTATTGATCAGTCTTTATCAAACCTACAAATCCTTACAAAAAGAAACGCGGCGTCGAATCGAGATAGAAGAAGAATTAAGACTGGATGCGGTCGCCTTAGCCAAGAGTGAGCAGTGGTTCCGCGCCGTAGCCGACTACACGTTCGATTGGGAGACATGGATCTCTCCCACCGGGGAGATGCTCTACAACAGCCCTGCCTGCGAAAGTGTGACCGGCTATCCCGCCAGTGATTTTCTATCTGGAAAGATGAGTGTTCAAGATATCTTGTCTCCGCGTGAGCGTATCGGTGTGGCGAGGCACTTCACCGAGATGGGGGATCATGAGGCAGAAGTCATGGATATCCGCATCATCAATAAAGCAGGCGAAGAACGCTGGATCAATCATGCCTGCCAGCCCATCTTCGATAAGGACGGGAAATTCTTAGGGCGTCGCGCGAACAACCGCGATATCACTGATCGCAAGTTGGCCGATATCGAGAACCAGACCTTGTTGACCGCATTGCAGAGTGCGCCATTATCGGTGGTGATCACCGATGCAGGTGGACACATCGAATACGTCAATCCCAAGTTCGTCGAAGTCACTGGCTATCCCAAGTCTGAAGTGCTCGGCAAGAACCCTCGGATACTCAAGTCAGGTGAACACACTGCTGAGTTCTACCAACATCTGTGGGGAACGCTTACCTCTGGCGCCTCTTGGGCGGGTGAGATCAGAAACAAACGACGCGATGGTTCGCTATATTGGGAATCGGTTTCGATATCGCCGATTTTGGATGCGGATGGTAATGTCAGAAAATATGTCGCAGTAAAACAAGAGATCACCGAAAAGAAACAACTGGAGGAGATACTCCACCAAAAGGCCAATTTCGATGCACTCACGGGTTTGCCAAACCGCACACTGTTTGAAGACCGTCTTGTGTTAGCACTCAAAAAAGTGGCAAGAAACACCAACAATCTTGCGCTCATCACGCTCGACCTCGATCATTTTAAGGAAGTGAATGACACACTAGGCCACGATGCTGGAGATGAGTTGTTACGCCAAGCAGCAGCGAGAATGAAACTGTGCGTGCGGGATACGGATACAGTCGCCCGAATCGGCGGGGATGAATTCGCTATCCTGTTAGAGAGCATCACCGAGCAGCCCCCTCAAGAAATCACGCAAAGATTGCTCACCGAGCTCAGCAAGCCTTTCTTGATATTGGGTAAGAACTGTCAGATATCAGGCAGTATCGGTGTTGCCTTCCCCAAACCAGATAATGCCAATATCGAATCTTTGAGAAAAGAAGCCGATATCGCCTTGTATCAAGCCAAACATAATGGCCGCAACTGTGCGGTGTTCTATAGCGATTGAGCTGAGCACGTCACGCCGAGCAAGTTCCGAGTAAGCTACTGCTGATACGATCAAATATGATTAAGGCATTCATTACAACCACCTGATAGGCGGAAACATGAGTATCAAGCGCACGGCATTCTTCATCTCGGATCGTACCGGCATCACTGTTGAGAAGTTGGGTCGCAGTATGTTGAGTCAGTTCGATGGCGTTCAATTCAATCAAATCACCCTGCCCTTCATTGATTCTGTTGAAAAGGCACATGAGGCATTAAAGACCATCAACGAAGCCGCACAACACGATGGTCAACGTCCAATCGTATTCAGCACGTTGATCGTCCCCGAGATACACGACATCATCGAGCAAAGCGATTCGCTCATCCTTGACCTGTTCGAGAGCTTCATAGTGCCGATCGAGAATGAGCTTGGCATCCAATCTTCACATGCGGTCGGACGCTCCCACGAGACCAATGTGCATTACAACGAGCGTATGGATGCAGTTAACTACGCCTTGAATCATGACGATGGTGGCGTCACCAAAGACTTAGGAAAGGCACAGATCATCTTGGTTGGCGTATCACGTTGCGGCAAATCGCCCACTTCACTCTATCTCGCTTTGCAATTCGGTATCTTCGCTGCCAACTATCCGCTGGTGCCTGAGGATTTTGAGAACAACTCGTTGCCTCCTTCAGTCAAGCCGCTCATCAAGAAACTTCACGGCCTCACTATCCAACCTGAACGCTTGGCACAGATACGCGCTGAACGCATGCCGAACAGTCGTTATGCCTCGCTAGAGAATTGTCAGAAAGAAGTGAGACAAGCAGAAGAGATGATGCGTAAGGCAGGCATACCGATGTTGGATGTGACTGCCATCTCGGTTGAAGAGATCGCCACGACCCTGCTACATCTGACAGGATTAAAACGCCACTAAGCGCGCTGGCGTACGGCCTCGAACAGACACACTGCAGTCGCAGCGGCGGCATTCAAAGACTCTACTTTGCCCAACATGGGGATGATGAAGCGTTCTTGCACCACATCTTGCAATTCATTAGACAGCCCCGCGCCTTCGTTGCCGATGGCAAAGCCTAACTTTCCACGCAGATTGCTCGCATAGAGCGAACGTTCAGCTTGCAAAGACGCAGCCAATATCTTGCCGCCGAATTCGCGTGTGACCGCGATGAGATCGCTATTTTCGTGGGTGTTCAGTGCAAAGTGCCCGCCCATCGCTGCGCGCAAGACTTTGGGTGACCACGCGTCGGCACATCCCGCAGAAAGGAACACTGCATCACATCCCGCTGCCGCTGCGCTACGCAGAATGGAGCCGAGATTGCCGGGATCTTGGATATCTTCCAACAGCAGGATGAATTGAGTTTGCGCTGGCAATGCGGATGGTTGCGGAATATCGACCAAGGTCAGCAGACCATTGGGCGTCTTGAGCTCAGAGAGTTGTGCGAACAGTGCGTCGTCGAGTTGTGTTCGTGGAAAGGCATGACACTCTGACAGCAGATTCTTTATCTCTGGGTTTTGAACAGCCGACTCGTTGATGAGTAGGTGGACTGGTTTGCCACCCGCATCGAGAAAGGCACGTAGCAGATGCGTTCCATCTAGAAGGGTCTGCCCTGTCTCGCTTCGCTCACGTGTGGAGGACGATAGCTTGAGCAGTGATTTGAAAAAGGAGTTGTCGCGCGAAGAGATGCGCTTCAGATCGGACATCAGGCTTCAGCATTCCCGCTTTGATCCAAGAGGCTTCCCATCTCTTCCAAGGCCGGCAACTCGCCCAAGGTACGCAGGTTCAGATCGTCCAGCAGCTGTTGGGTGGTAGCGAACAACTCGGGTTTACCCGGTGTGTCGCGCGTACCGATGACCTCGATCCACGAACGCCCTTCCAATGTCTTGAGGACTTGCGGTGAGACGTTCACACCACGGATCTCTTCGATGTCCCCGCGCGTGACTGGCTGACGATAGGCGATGATGGCTAGCGTCTCCATCACAGCGCGCGAATAACGTGGCGCTTTCTGGGGATTGAGCTTGTCTAGATGGTCTTGCAATTCAGGGCGTGCGCGGAAACGCCAACCACTGGCGACACGATTCAGCTCAATGCCGCTGTCGTTGTATTTCTCCGACAGCTCTGACAACAGTTTTTCGATGAATGCGGTCTCCAACGGAGCATCGCTCAAACGCTTTAATTCATTGATGGACAGCGGTTCCTGCGATGACATCAACGCCGCTTCGTACACACGTTTAAGTAGCACGGTATCCACGGGATGATCGATTTCGACGATGTCAGTACCGGCAGTGTCGGTGGTAGCCAGTGCCTGAGATTCTGTTTGGTCATTCATTTCATTCCCCCTCGACAGTG
>PNNY01000134.1 GCA_013824485.1 Sideroxydans sp. | reverse complement strand
TCCGTCGTGTTGGGCGCAGAAAAAGAGAATCTGCGCAGCACTGAAAGCCAACGCTTACTGAACTTTGGCTTCAAGGAATTCGAATCCGTCATCCTGTATCGCAAAGAACAACCCGTCAGTTCATTGCGTATATGGAAAGGGACGGAGCATCAAGTCGAGATCGGCTTCCGCGAAGATCGTTACATCACCGTTCCCTTAGCCCAGCGCGACCTGTTGCGTGCCAAACTAGAGAGCAAGCAACCGCTCATCGCGCCCGTAAACGAAGGCCAGAACATCGGCACGCTACACCTTTCACTGAACGACGAACCTTATCTAGACCTTCCCGTTGTCGTGCTGGAAAGCGTACCCTTAGCGAACGTGTTCTCGCGCGGCGTGGATGCGATACGGTTGTTCTTCGAATAAGGAGTCTGTGATGACGGTGTTTCTTAATGGCCAGTTCATGCCCATCGAAGAAGCCAAGGTGCCCGTACTGGATCGAGGCTTCATCTTCGGTGACGGTGTGTACGAAGTCATCCCCGTCTATTCGCGCCGCGCCTTTCGCCTGTCAGAACATTTGCAACGCATGCAACATAGCCTTGACGGCATCCAACTGAAGAACCCGCACAGCGAGAACGAGTGGACGAGCATCCTCAACGAACTCATCCGACGCAACGCGCCCGAAGACCAATATCTCTACCTGCATGTGACACGCGGCGCGGCGAAACGTGATCACGCTTTCCCGGTTCCTGCGCCAACACCCACCGTATTCGTGATGAGCAATCCGCTCACCACGCCGAGCGCGGAACTACTGAAGAGCGGTATCTCATGCATCACCGTGGTGGACAACCGCTGGTTGCGTTGCGACATCAAAGCCATCGCACTGCTGCCCAATGTGTTGCTACGCCAAGCGGCCGTGGCAGCAGGATGTGCCGAAGCCATCCTCATCCGCAATGACGAATTCATGACCGAAGGGGCAGCCAGCAACATCTTCGTGGTGAAGAACGGCACACTGCTCGCCCCACCGAAAGACAACCTGATGTTGCCCGGCATCACCTACGACGTCATCCTAGAGATCGCCGCTGCGAACGGCATCCCTTGCGAGGTGCGTAAAGTGATGAAAGAGGAAGTGTTCAGCGCCGACGAACTGCTCCTGACCTCCTCCACCAAAGAAGTGATGGCCATCACCACACTGGATGGCAAACCCGTAGGCAATGGCAAACCCGGCGCGATGTTCGCCAAACTCCATAAGCTCTACCAAACATTCAAACAAGAGGTGATGCGCAAATGACTGTGACTGAAGACTCCCTCATCGAATACCCCTGTGACTTCCCTATCAAGGTGTTCGGTTTCGCACACCCCGATTTTGCAAGTGCAATCACCCAAGTCGTTCAAGCGCATTCGCCCAACTTCACGAGTGCGAACATCGAGTCACGCAGCAGTAGCACGGCAAAATACACCAGCCTCACCTGCACTGTGCACATCACCTCGCGTGAACAACTCGACGATCTGTATCGTGATCTGACATCGCACCCGATGGTGAAGATGGCACTATGAACTTCCACCCGCCCATCCACGTGCGCGCACTCGGCATGGTCGAATACGAACCGACTTGGCACGCCATGCAGCGCTTCACCATCGAGCGCACAGCTGAGACGACGGATGAGATATGGCTGGTGCAACATCCGCCCGTCTTCACCCAAGGCCAAGCGGGTCTACCCGAACATCTGCTACGCACCTCGCACATCCCCGTGGTGAAGATCGATCGTGGCGGGCAGATCACCTATCACGGCCCCGGCCAGATCGTGGCCTACCTGTTGCTCGACCTGCGCCGCTGGAAGATCAATGTGCGTGAGTTGGTGCGCCTGATGGAACAAGCGGTCATCGACCTACTCGCAGAATACGGCGTGAAATCTGCTGGACGTGAAGACGCACCCGGTGTGTATGTGGACGATGCCAAGATCGCCGCGTTAGGACTGCGCATAAAGAAAGGTTGCTGCTATCACGGCCTGTCGTTCAATGTAGACATGGACCTCACTCCCTTCGCCAACATCAACCCTTGCGGCTACCAAGGGCTGCGCGTGACGCAATGTGTGGAGCAAGGTGTCATCGTGCCGATGGAAGAGTTGCAAGCAGAGCTGACGCAGAATCTGGTGCATGGCTTGCAGCGACACTTCGATCACGCTTCAAAATAAACTGCCCTGCCCGCTCAGATTCGGCCTAACGAACTTCGAGGTATCGAGCGACATACGCTCACCTTGATTCAATCCCAAGCGCTCGCACGCCAGCTTGAATCGCTTCACCAACAACTCAGCGAACAGGCCGTTGCCACGGAAGCGCGAGCCGAATTCCGAGTCGTTCTCCTTGCCGCCGCACATCTCGCGCAATCGGCTCATCACATGCTCCGCCTTCAATGGGTAGTGCACATTGAGCCAATCCTTGAACAGGTCTTTCAATTCATACGGCAGACGCAGCAAGGTATAACCCGCCGTGCGCGCGCCGTGTTCGTATGCCGCTTGCAACACGCTCTCCAATTCAGCATCGGTGAGGAAGGGGATGACCGGGGCGACCATCACCCCGCACGGCACACCCGCCTCGTTCAATGCGCGGATGGTGCGTAACCTGCGCTGCGGTGAGGCCGCACGCGGCTCCAACTTGCGCGCCACATCGGCATCCAGTGTCGTGACGGTGATGAACACCTGCACCAAGTCGTCGCGCGCCATCTGCGTGAGCAAGTCGAGGTCACGTTCGATGAGCGCGGACTTGGTCACGATAGAGAAGGGATGCTTGCACTCCGCCAGCACTTCCAATATCTGCCGCGTGATCTTCCAATCGCGCTCGATAGGTTGATAGTGGTCGGTGTTCGCACCCAGCGCGATGGGCGAGCAACGGTAGGAAGGTTTCGCCAACTCCGCACGCAACAACTTCGCCGCATCCGGCTTGGCGAACAACTTGGATTCAAAATCCAATCCCGGCGAAAGATTCATGTAGGCATGCGAAGGCCGCGCGTAACAATAGATGCAACCATGCTCGCAACCGCGATAGGCATTCAGCGAATAGTCGAACGGCAAGTCAGGCGAATCGTGACGCACGATGATGCTCTTCGCACTCTCCACCGTCACCGTGGTCTTGAAGGGCGGTAGCGCTTCCTCTGCCGCGCCCCAACCATCGTCCACCCGCTCACGCGCCACCGCCTCGAAGCGGCCTTCGATCTGCAATGTCGCGCCACGGCCTTTTGTCACTTCGTATTTCATTTCATCACATTAAGAACGTTCGTTCTGTGCGACTATAGGGGCGAGAGATACCGCTGTCAAACGGGTCGGAGCGGCTACGTTGCACATACCCGCGAGGGTGTTAGAGTGGCTCACCCCATCGTAACCGAGGCCACCACATGAATTGGTTTCATACACTGCTACCGGAAAGGATCAAAGAGACCCTCTCGCTACGCTGGTTCGGCCTTACCAAGATACCCGTGCTGTTCTATTTCGGCGTATCGGTGACGGAGATATCGAAAGAGCGCATGGTCGTGCGCATCCCCTTGCGGCGCAGAACGAAGAACCACCTCGGCTCCATGTACTTCGGTGCGCTCTGCGCTGGTGCAGACTGTGCAGCTGGCGCTTTCGCTATGCACCTCATCAAACAACAACCCAAACATGTCTCACTCGTGTTCAAAGACTTCAGCGCCGAGTTCCTCAAACGGGCGGAAGGAGATGTGGATTTTTGTTGCGCTCAAGGCAAAGAGATCGCCGAACTCGTCGCACAAGCAGTGGCATCGGATGAACGCGTCGAACGACAACTGGATGTGATCGCGACTGTGCCGTCGCTAAGTGATGAGCCGGTGGCTAGGTTCAAACTAACGCTTTCACTCAAGAAAAGGGTGTGATTCAATTCGTCCGTAATCGGCCAATAAGAGACTGTCAGATCTATTCTCCATAGTAGTCACAAATAAATATATAGGCCAAATGGCATATTGACCGTTCGTCTGGGGCGGGTTAGGTTGCACCTCGTCTTCTTGCTCACACCTAAGCTATGGCAACCACATCCGGATTTGGAAAATCTTGCAACATCACTCATGAAGTATTTATTGGGTATTCAGCATGAAGCCAACTTCCAAACTGCTTCAATATAGTTTGTGGTCAATACTTGTAGCAGAGATGCTTTTTCTCCTATTGCCCCGCACCATACTCGATCTGCGCGTAATCAATTTTTTCATTACGGCAAACGACCAACCCGCATTCGAGGGGCAAGTCTTGGGTATGGGCATTCTGTCGGTAATGATGGCAATCGAACTATTTGGCCTGTTCACCCTTTGGTGGTTAGCGCTGCGCTGCACAAAAATCACCCTCAAAGAAATTCCAGCTTACATAGGGATTGGTGCTGCAATCAGCGTGGCGTGGATGCTCAATTTTGTTCTGCCCATCCTATGGGCACTGGTTGCGATCCCCCTGTTTGCAACGCCAAAGCAATTTTGGTTGCTGCAGGGTGCATCACTCATCGTCACAGCTACTGCATTCGCAATCATGTATTGGCGAGGCAAACAAATTCAGCGAATCGTTCGATTGCCAGATGCTTCGCTAGCGGCTGATGCGC
>PNNY01000133.1 GCA_013824485.1 Sideroxydans sp. | reverse complement strand
CATTCGACGATGCCATCAAAGCGAACCGAATCGTTCAGTTCGACCGACTCGTACGAACCATCCACCTATTGAATCATGCGCGCAGTTTTACCGAGCATGAGTTGTTGTTCCTGAACGTACACCCCCGTCTGTTGACCAGCGTCAACGACCATGGTCGTACCTTCGAGCAAGTATTGCACTACTACTCCGTACCCACCTCACAAGTCATGATCGAGATCCAAGAATCCGCCGTGAAGGATGATGCGCGCTTGGAAGAAGCCGTGAAGAACTACCGCAGTCTGGGTTACCAGATCGCCATTGATAATTTCGGTGCAGGCCACGGCTCTCTGAACAAATTGTTCCATCCGCGACCAAGCCACAATCGTTTGAGCTCCATTGAGGGGCTTGGCTGGTTCAACCGAGTGTTGAACTTGCGTCCAGATTTCGTAAAGCTTGATAGCGCGGTGTTGCACCAAGCAGAGAAAGACCCGCAAGCATTGTTGGTGCTGCATCGCTTGATCGATCTGTTCCATGGGATCGGCGCACGCGTCGTTGCACAAAACATCGAAACCGAGGCGCAGTTGAAATTAGTTCGTGCCGCTGGCGCTGATCTGTTCCAAGGCCATCACCTTGGGCAACCCAGTTCGGCTCAACCTGTGGATGGTGAATCACTCGATGGTGAACCCCTCGCGGCATGAGATATTGATCTTCCCTCCTGGGTGCAACACCCGGATATTCAGGGGCAGGCAACTGCCCCTATTTTTTTAAACATACAAATTTTTTAAGTGAGGAGTTGAGATGACGCAACTTCATCGTGTCAATGCGATCCAGAAAGAGTTTCGCGATGTACTCAGTTTGAGCCAAGACGACTATCGACTAGAGATCAGCGGTGACGCTGTCGCTGCGCGATATTTAGGATTGCATATCAGCAGTGTATTCCAGCCCATCGTCGACTTGCGCAAAGGCGAACCGCTAGGGTATGAAGCGCTGCTACGAGCAAACGATCAGAACGGAGATTCGCTTTCCCCTTCCGATGCATTCCGCCAAGCCGAGGTCGCAGAACGCCTAGTCAAATTCGATAGGCTATGCCGCACCCTGCATACGCTGAACTACCTGAACATGGGCGTGAACGACCTGCTCTTTCTGAACGTCCATCCAGACCTACTGCTTGCCGTACATGGTCACGGCAAGGTGTTCGAGCAGGTGCTGCATCAGCACGACGTCCCCACCCAGCATGTCGTCATCGAGATCAACGAGAGCGCCATCTCACAAACGCCACGTCTGATCGAAGCCATCGAGAACTATCGACGCTGCGGTTATCGCATCGCACTCGACAACTTCGGCGCAACGCATTTCGATCTGCAACGTCTGTGGGATCTGTCCCCCGATTTCGTAAAGCTAGATCGTGTATTTCTGCGAAAGTTGGCAGACGACAATAGCCGACAAGTGACGCTTCCAAAACTGATCGAAGCTGTACATGAATTGGAGATTGCAGTGGTTGCAGTAGGCATCGAGACAGCAGACGACTTAGAACGGATACAAGCGGCCGGCATCCATCTCGCTCAAGGATTTCTAATTGGAAGTCCTCAAAACTAAGCGGGCTTTTTGGTGCCTTATGAATTTTCCCGCTATTGAAATGAGGAGTTATTGGTTGGTGGCTTTAGGCGACATTGCTACAGTCGCATCAACAGTTTTTTTCATCCTTTTGCGAGACCCAGGAGAAATATTTTGACCATCGCAGCGATCAATGCAAGGAATCAATTCAGAGGACACATCATCGAGATCATCGAAAGCCCTGTCGTTTCAGAGGTCGTGGTTGGTACGCCGTTCGGATCCGTGGCGTCGGTCATCACCACACGTTCACTCAAAGAACTGGGGCTGAAGGTAGGATCGGAAGTCGTCGCGATAGTCAAAGCCACTGAAGTATCCATCGCCAAGCTTTGAATTTCATTTGCTAAACAAATGAAAAAGTCTTGCTTCATTATTCACTTGTCTAAAGTTACCTTCGCTTGCCTTTCAATTTAAGGTCCGCTTTACAGATAAATATCACTAGGAGATTAAGTATGAGTAAATTATTGCAACGTCTGCTGTCTACGTTAGGTGCGCTAGCAGTTCTGACCACCTCCACATTGGCTGCCGCCGCCAACGTCCCCGCTGAGCTGCGTGTAGACTGGGCGACCTACAATCAAACCAGCATCGTGCTGAAAAAGTTCGGCTGGTTGGAAGAAGAGTTCAAGAAAGATGGCGTCGCCATCAAGTGGGTGCAAAGTGCCGGTAGTAACCGCGCACTGGAATATCTGAATTCCGGCAGTATCGACTTCGGCTCCACCGCTGGCTTGGCTGCTGTATTGAGCAAAGCGAACGGAAATCCCATCCAGTCTGTGTACATCTATGCGCGCCCTGAATGGGCATCATTGGTTGTTGCAAAAGATTCTCCAATCAAATCGCTGAGCGATTTGAATGGCAAGAAGATTGCAGCCACCAAAGGCACTGATCCATTCCTGTTCCTGTTGCGCGGTCTAGAGACGGTCGGTCTGACCAAGAACGATGTTCAAATCTTGCATCTGCAACATGCTGACGGACGTGCCGCATTGGAAAAAGGTGACGTGGATGCATGGGCAGGTCTTGATCCACATACTGCATCTAGCCAATTGCAAGCGGGTTCACGTCTGATCTATCGTAATGTGGACTTCAACACCTACGGCTTCCTGAACGTTCCCGAAGCTTTTGCCAAGCAATATCCTGAAGTCGTTTCACGTGTGATTCGTCAATATGAGAAAGCGCGAAAATGGGCGATTGCTCATCCGACGGAATTGGTCGTTCTGATTTCAGAAGAAGCGAAGATCCCGCTACAAGTCGCTAATTTGCAACTGAGCCGCGTTGACTTCACTAGCCCAGTTCCCGGCGAAGAACACATCAAAGCACTCAAACAAGCAGCACCGATCTTGTTGAGCGAAGAGTTGGTTAAACCTGGTACGGATGTAAATAAAGTGATCGATGAACTCGTCGTATCCAAATTCGCTGCCAAGGAATATGTAGCTGAGAAAGCTACAAAGAAAAGCAAGAAGTAAGGCTCTTGCTGGACTCGCGGAGCCGCTCAACATGAGCGGCTCCTCTATTTTTAAGTAGCCGTACTTATAAAATATTTGAACAAGCAGGCTGTGTAATCGAGGTTAGAAAATGGCTGTGATAAATACCCTTGGGCGCTCCGCCTCATTTTTTCGCGGACTGCTCTTTCCAATACTGGTCGTGATTGCTTGGGAAGTCTCCTCTCGACTAGGCTATGTCGCGCCCAATCTATTACCGCCCCCTTCCGAGATTTGGACAACCGTCATCGAACTAGCCAAAGGAGGGAAACTCTCCGAACATGTCGCGGCAAGTTTGTTGCGTGTTGCGATTGGCTTTTCCATCGGTGCTGCACTGGCGATTGTGATTGGATCCATTCTTGGTTTCAGCCTCACCTTGGCGGCTTACTTCGACCCCACCTTCCAAGCATTGCGCGCCATTCCTTCATTGGCTTGGGTGCCATTATTGTTGCTGTGGCTGGGCATAGACGAAGCCCCCAAGATCACCCTGATCGCCATCGGTGCATTCTTCCCCATCTATTTGGCATTGGTGGCAGGCATCCATAACGTGGACAAGAAACTGGTCGAGCTGGGACAGATCTACGGCCTGAGCAAGTTCCAGCAAATCCGCCGCATCTTCATTCCTGCCGCTCTGCCCTATCTGTTCACTGGTCTGCGCACCGGCCTGAGTCTGAGCTGGATGTTCCTAGTTGCGGCCGAATTGATCGCGGCGACTCAGGGCTTGGGCTATCTACTTACCG
Source organism: Sideroxydans sp. (assembly GCA_013824485.1). Lineage (GTDB taxonomy): Bacteria > Pseudomonadota > Gammaproteobacteria > Burkholderiales > Gallionellaceae > Sideroxyarcus. Next base: position 845 of record PNNY01000133.1, on the reverse strand, counting down.
ATGGACGCGAAATGGCGCGGGTGGATATCGTCATTGCGGCCATCATCATCTTGGCGTTGTTAGGCAAGGTAAGTGACAGCATATTGAAATTGGTCGAGGAAAAGTACTTGTCATGGCGCGACATCTTCTCGAAATCGGCTTGATATAAAGAGGATCGGAATGACTGAAATATTGTTACACGCTGAGGTGAGTAGTAAAAAATACCAGCAACATGAAGTATTGAAAAACGTCTCGCTCAACATCAAGCAAGGCCAGATCATCAGCTTGGTAGGAAAGAGTGGCTGCGGCAAAAGCACGCTGCTGCGCTTGATCGCTGGGCTTGATGTGGACTATAGCGGAAGCATCGCCATACGCGGCAAGCATGTGAAACTGCATGACAGCGAAGTAGGTTTCATCTTCCAAGAACCGCGCCTGTTCCCGTGGTTGACCGTGGCTGAGAACGTTGGATTTGAGGAAGGCAAAGCTGGGGCTAAACATCCGCGCGTAAATGAACTACTGGAGGAAGTCGGCTTGCTGGGCAAGAATGATTTCTATCCCAAACAACTTTCTGGCGGCATGGCCCAGCGCGTAGCCATCGCTCGCGGCTTGTTCAGCCGGCCTTCGGTGTTGTTGCTAGATGAACCTTTCAGTGCAGTCGATGCATTCACCAAGATGCGCCTGCAAGACCTGTTGCGCAACATCGCAACGCACCATCACACCACGTTGCTATTCGTCACCCATGATATTGAAGAAGCAGTTTATCTGAGTGATCGAGTCTGTGTGATGCAGGCGAACCCAGGAACCATCAGAGAAGTGGTCAACATAGACTTGCCACGTCAGCGTGATCGTCGTGATGCGCGGCTAGC
>PNNY01000132.1 GCA_013824485.1 Sideroxydans sp. | reverse complement strand
GGGAATCTTGATATCGAGCCACCCTTGGTTGGCAAAGGGGAGGTGGAATCTTTGTCGAAGTCGTTCCGTCACATGGTGGAGGTCGTGCGCAAGACGAATCACGATCTTGAACGAAGAGTGCAAGAGCGTACTGAAGATCTGCATCGTTTGACTGAGATAGATCCACTCACGGGGTTACTCAATCGTCGAGGTATGACCGATCGCTTCGAGAAGGAGGTGGCGCGTCAGGCGCGACAAGGCGGGGCGATGGGCTTGTTGCTACTCGACCTCGATCATTTCAAACAGGTGAACGATACCTATGGACATGCCGCAGGCGACGTCGCCTTATGTGCCGTGGCGAATATTTTGAATTCGATGAAGCGCGGTTATGACCATGCAGGACGTTGGGGTGGTGAGGAGTTCTTGGTGTTGTTACCCGAATGCAGCAAGGAGGATCTGATCACTATCGCTGAACGTATCCGCGCTGCTGTCTCGATCCTACGTATCGAAACGGGCACGCAGGAATTCTCACTCACTGTGAGCATAGGCGCGCATCATCCGACGACGCCCCAAACGATGGATGCGATGCTGCAGCAAGTGGATAAAGCGCTGTACGCTGCCAAAGATGCCGGGCGTAATCGAGTGGAGTCGTCATAACTTAAAGAGTTGATGCTGTGAAATCCTACTTCTGTAAAACTATTCGCTCATTGTTTGCCATGTTACTGGCGGCAACGATGTCGTCTGCTTTGGCAGAAGATCAAGAGGTGCATATCGGCGTGCTGTCATTCAGACCCTTGGAGCAGACGCAGAAACAGTGGCAGCCAACGGCGGATTATTTGAATCAGCATGTGCTTGGATACCGTTTTAAACTCACTGTGATGTACTACAAAGAGTTGGATTTGGCGGTGAATCGAGGTGAATTCGATTTTGTGCTCACTAACCCAGAACACTACGTAACTATTCGTGGTGACCATAGCTTATATGCGATATCCACGATGATGCCGTTAGCAGAGGGACATCCTGTGACGCAATTTGGTGGAGTGATCATGGCGCGTGCTGACCGTGATGACATCGTTATCTTGGATGATGTTCGAGGTAAGGTCGTCTCTTCCCCTGCCGAACAATCGCTCGGCGGATATCTGATGCAAAGGTGGGCGTTGTTCAAGCAAGACGTGTCAATCACTGAAGTCGCAAGTGTGCGCTTCACGGGAATGCCGCATGACAAAGTGGTGATGGAGGTATTGGATAAGAAGGCTGATGTGGGATTCGTTCGCACGGGGATATTGGAAAACATGGCGCACGAAGGCAAGATCAGCCTCAGCCAGTTCAAAGTCCTCAATCGTCAGCCAGAAAGTTCATTCCCGCAGATGTATTCAACTGAGTTGTATCCAGAATGGCCATTTTCAGCGATGCCGGATGTCCCGGAAAAACTTGTGAAGCAGGTCACCTTGGCGTTGCTGAATATTCATGCTGATGATGTGGCTGCAAAAGAAGGTAAGTATTTTGGATTCGCTCCGGCTGGAAATTACGCCAGTGTCGAGGCAATGATGGCGAGGCTAAAGGTCAATCCAGAGCGCGCGCATGAATTCAATTTGCGAGATGTGTTGCGTAAATACGCACCTGAGGTCATCGGTTTTGGATTGCTCTTGTTGTTGAGTATGGTCGCAACGGCAACCTACCTTGCTCGAAAAAATAGACTCTTAAAAAATAGTTACAGTGAGCGCGATAAGTTGGGTGAAGAGCTGAAAATGGCCAACTCTTCGCTGGAACTCAAGGTTGAAAAGCGTACCCAGGAGCTACAAGAGAGCGAAGCTCGCTTTCGTTTTATGTTCGAGCGGCACTCGTCCCCTATGTTGTTGATCGACCCTGTCAGTGGTGAGATCGTGAATGCGAATCAGGCGGCCTGTAAGTTCTATGGCTATGCCATCGTAGAGATGCAAGGCATGAACATCACGCGTATCAATACGCAGCCCCCCGAAGAAATTGCCGAGGAGCGCCGGCAGGCGCAAAAGCAAGAGCGAAATTATTTTATCTTCCAGCATCGCTTGGCAGACGGTGACGTGCGAACCGTTGAGGTGTATTCCTCGCCTGTGGATGTGGAGGGGCGAGCGTTGTTGTTCTCAATCGTGCATGACGTCACTGAACGCAAACTGTTGGAAGATCAGATGCACGATTTGGCATTCTATGATTCCTTGACGCGTTTACCGAACCGTCGATTGTTGCTGGATCGTTTGGGCAAAGCATTGGTCACATGTACGCGCACTCAAAGGCACGGAGCGCTGATTTTCTTGGACTTAGATCACTTTAAGACACTCAACGACTTGCACGGGCATGACATTGGCGACCAGCTATTGGTCGAGGTGTCCGAGCGCATCTTGCACTGTATCCGCGAGCAGGATAGTGCGGCCCGCTTCGGTGGGGATGAGTTCGTGGTGATGTTGGAAGGGCTGTCGGAGCAAATGACGGAAGCAGTGGTTCAGGCAGAGATAGTGGCGGAAAAAATCCGCGAGACCTTGGCGCAACCGTATTCTTTGAAACGTCTCACTGGCACGCTTAACGACACCGATACCATCACACATCACTGTTCATCCAGCATCGGGGTGACCATATTCCGTGACCATGACGAGAGCCTGGAACAGTTGCTGAAGTGGACTGACATGGCGATGTATCGCGCTAAGGAGGCGGGACGTAATGTCATCCGTTTTTTCGACCCAGCCATGCAGACTGCCATCGAGACGCGTGCAGCGCTAGAGAGTGACCTGCATGCTGCTTTAGAGTTGGGGCAGTTCCAACTGTTTTATCAAGTTCAGGTGAACGCTAACAGACGTCCGCAAGGGGCAGAAGTTTTGTTGCGTTGGAACCATCCTGACCGCGGTCTAGTATCCCCCGCTCAATTCATTCCTTTGGCTGAAGAGACGGGATTGATACTTCCCATTGGTGCGTGGGTGTTAGAGACAGCATGCGCCCAGATCAAGCGATGGGAAAGCCAGATTCCTTTCCACAATTTTTCGCTGGCAGTCAACGTGAGTGCCAAGCAGTTCCGGCAGCCAGACTTTGTTGCTCAGGTACAAAGTGCTATCGCACTGCATGCCATCAATCCGATGTCGCTCAAGTTAGAACTGACCGAGAGTCTGGTGCTAGATAACGTGGATGACACGATCACCAAGATGCGCGAGCTGAAGGACATCGGTGTTAGCTTCGCGATGGACGATTTTGGTACGGGATACTCTTCTTTGTCCTACCTAAAGCGCTTGCCACTTTCGCAACTCAAGATCGATCAGTCTTTTGTGCGTGATTTGGCAACGGATCATGGCGATATGGTGATGGTGATGACGATCGTTGACTTGGGCATGAACTTCGAGGTGGATGTGATCGCCGAAGGGGTCGAGACTGAGCCTCAATTCAAATTGCTACATCGTTACGGTTGCACCAGCTTCCAAGGCTACCTGTTCAGCAAGCCAGTCCCCATAGCGGATTTTGAGGCGCTGATCACCAATCAATTACTCAAGTAAGCGTGAACTATTCCATTACGGGCGGGTCGCAGTCGCCGTGCCAGTGGAGCTAGTTGAGTACGTTCAAACTGTCAAGTTGGCAAATCCCAGAACCGCGTTAGAATCGCGCCCGTTTTTGAACGAGTGAAATTAGAGATGGAACAAGAAAACAAGCAAATCAAGATATGGGACGTGCCTGTGCGCCTGTTCCATTGGACTTTGGTGTTGGGTTGTGTCCTAGCCTATATCTCAGCCGAAGTAGGCATCTTGGATGCTCATGTGCTCATTGGTTATTTCTTGATCGCTTTGCTGGTGTTCCGCGTCTTGTGGGGATTCATCGGTACGCAGTATTCACGTTTTCGTTCGTTTCTATTCTCACCAGCCGAAACGATGGGCTATGTGAAGGCCATACGTGCCGGACAGCCCACGCATTATTACGGGCACAATCCAGCGGGTGCGCTGATGGTGTTCGGTTTGTTGGCTTTGTTAGCGGCCATCTTTATGTCTGGCTTGGTGACGTTGGCGACCGTGGATTACGAAGGACCATTACTGTTCTTGGCGAACCATGTGAGCGACGACACTAGTTATTTTTTCCGTCACGCACATGATTTTTTCGTAGATGTCGCTTTGATCCTCATCCCGTTGCATTTATTGGGGGTGATCGCGGGCAGTATCCAGCACAAAGAGAATCTGGCAAGGTCAATGGTCACTGGTATGAAGAATGTAGCACCCGATTCAACGCATCAATAATTCATCAGTAACAAGTTAGGGAGAGAGCAATGCAAGATAAACAACTTTATAGGTCGTGGGCGGTAGGAATCGCGCTACTAGCTATGGCGAGCACAGCGCAAGCACAAGACATCAGTTTGAATCTGCCAGCGCAGACTTACGTGCAGAACGCTGGCTCATTTATGTTGGCTGCAAACGAGACGGATGTGCTGGTGAAAAAAGAGTCCGCACCTGTCGTTGTGGCCCCGAAAGAACCTTATGAGCCGCCATTGCTGTCAGGTAGCAATACACACTTGGCATTGGGTTTGGCGACCATCGTGGCGGCTGGATTGACGGGGATGACTGCACCAGAGGAGGTGCTGCGAGCATAACTGTGGCCCAACCCCTGTGGCACGTGATGTGAACGGCAACCATGCCAAACTGGCTTATGCGACGGTCGCGTTGGCGACTGCGACTATCGCCAGTGGCTTGATCACACATTGGGATGACTTCCATCTTGAAGATGGCATCACCGATCCTGACAACCTACACGTCCTATTGG
>PNNY01000131.1 GCA_013824485.1 Sideroxydans sp. | reverse complement strand
ACCAACAAGTTGGTACTCGCTACCGCCGAGACCGCGCTTGAACTTTGTGATGCTAGGCGTGCGCTCTTCGCTTAGCCCTCCTACGTCAAACCAATGGAAACCAATGCGTTTGAAATGTAGCATTGCCTCCCATAGCAGGAAATTACCTGCTTGCAACTTGCGGCCCTCCTCACTGTTCCAGCCTACCAAGTAGGTGCAGCTTCCCACTACTCCGACCACCAGAATCCCAGCTACTGGATGGTTATCTTTGCAAGCAAACAGAATTTGCATCCTCTGCCTTGCTTGAAGCTGTCTGGCCAATTCCCGAATCAATCTTTCAGACGGGCCGCTAAATTGCTTCATCCGCATCAGTTTGCGGTATTCATTCAACAGTAAGTTCAATGCACCCTCTGAAGCACTGACGTCCAACGTTAGTCCCATTCGTTGCGCCTGATGCAGTTGATTGCGCCATTTCTGCTGAAGTTGTCGATGTAGAGTATCCTCGTCAGCTGTCAAGTCTATTATCGCTGAGGACCACCCATTTCCCAACACCGGTTGATATCCAAACTGAGCGAACATCTCCATGTTCTGCGTGGTTTTTTCCACCTCTGGAGCGATCAGTAGGGGCAACTTCTCTTGGTCAACCCAGTAGCGGTGAAGTATCTTCAATGATCCGCCGACCACTGCATCCGTCACAGATCCACTCGAGCAAATAAACAGAGGGCCTCGGTTAATACGTACGATGCCACCTAAAAACGGAATCCTCTTGACGAGCGCCTGCACGACCCCTACTTGAGTGTCACCGCACATGAGTGTGCCCCGTACGGGTTGCCAACCCTCGGCAGCCCGCTTGGCTTCGCCATACTCCCAAGTCTGCAAAAGATTGGGGTGCTCACAGCGCGAAAGAAGGTATGTCCATTCTTTCTGCTCGAATGCGCGGACATGCAAGCATATCACAGAGGGCTCGGCGGATTGTTGCAACTCAAACGTCCTCTTCTTTCAATATGCGGTGCAGATTGCGGCTTACGAATTCAATCTGTGCACGACTAATGCCCTGATGCACTGGGAGCATCAACACGCTTTGCCGAAGATATGTTGCTACCTGATGAACATCGGGGTGCTGCTTCACTTCTGGCGGAAGATCAGGCCAAGGTTGAGCCATGATACCTACCTCATTGAGTCGTTGATAAATGCGCCCGATCCGTTGAGCCGGCAAAACTAAAGGAAATAAATACGGACAAACCGCTTCCGGCAGGTGTGAAAAAAGCGGCCGCACAGACTTGTTCCAACTAAGAACGGTGTCTTCCAATACTTGATAGTTCCTACGCCGCAGCCGAACAACGTCTCCTATACTGGGTTCAAGCGCGGCCAACAGACGAAGCGTCAGCCGGCTGATCATCGGGTGCGTCGGGACGCTTCCCCGGACATCTATGTCAAATGAAGGGAGTCTGGTAGCACTTCGCCAAGGTATATCCAATCTCACTAAAGCCAGTTGCAGCAACCGCTTTGCTAACCACTTGATCCAGCCTCGATCTAGCCAACGCAGATGGCTAAAAGTGTGCAGGTTTATCCTGTCGGGTTCGGACGCGCTCAGAATGCTGCCCTCAGGTAGGGGAAATAATTTGTGAGGGCTATAGAACGTAGCCCAGCCACATTGACCTATCTCAGCGACAGGCACAAGTACATGAGCGGCATCTTCTAAGAGTTTCGCGCCGGTGAATTCGCAAAACTCCACCGCTTGCCTCACTTCGCTCGGAAATCCGAAATAGTGAACCAACACAAATGCATCTGGCACTCCCTCAGCCTTGATAAGGCAATAGATTGCTGGCCAGTCCGGACACAGATTCTGTCGAATCGGGTAGAAAACCAACCGAATTGTCTCCTGCCATAACGGAGCCAACGATTGATTGCAGAAATAGTCCGGGAGATACACAATTGGCTGTTCTTCGCCTCTATTTCTCCGGCAGCCTTTGGCTGCAGCCACCAAACTCCACGCACTACGTGAAAAGAACAGAAGCTGTTGCCCGCTTCGCTGCCACGGCATACCAATCCGAGTTGGCTCAATCAGTACGCTCTGCAACGACCGGATAGTTGGCAATGGAACAGTGGGAATAATCAATTCAACATCGCTACTAGGCGTCTAACCCGGCGTCGATATAGAAATGCAAGTCCATTTTCAATAACAAAACGCATGTACTCGGGCGGGTCAATCGGATCAATCGCCTCACGCAAGAGGGCATAGGGTGAAGTAAGGGCAGTGTTGGCTCCCCGTATGCCGGAATAGCAATAACTGTATCTGGACTTGATCATGTTCAACACACCTGGATCAAGGTCGTCAATCCGTCCGAAAGGATATGCAAAATGCTTGACACAAGCTTTCAGATGATCTTCAAGGATTGCGCTGGATTCAGTTATCTCTCTTTCCAAACTTTGCGTTCCGCTTTTGGACAACACAGGGTGAGTGCACGTATGGGCCCCGATCGTATGCCCCTGTGCTACCAATCGTTTCAAGTCCGACCAACTCATTGGCTTCATATGCGCTGGCACGCCCGCAGACGCAATACGACCGGCGAATAGTTGCTCGGCGATGAATTCCTTCTGTTGCTCAAGATCGTTGATGCCTATAAACGCACTAGGCACAAAGAAGAGCGCCGTGATGCCCAACGGTTCGAGGACGCTTTCGGCCAGAGTTGCTTGTGAAGCATAACCATCGTCAAAGGTCAACAGCAGGTTGATGCCCTCGATAGGGCGTGTACCGGCTAACATCTGCTCGAAAGTCTCCACACTGATGAACCGATAGAATCTCGTGGCGGTCTCAATTTGTCGCTTGAAGAGTTGGGTGTGCATTGCCGGCACATCATGATACGTCAACACCTTAATGTAGCCACTCGTCGGAAAATTCGCTTTTGAAACCGCCGCGTATATGGTCCCGAGGATATATCGGAGTTTCATGCCAACCGCCCTATGAGCAGAATGAGGACGCCCATCATTTCCTGTGGCAAGCGCCCGAGAATAGAAAACATGCTGACCAGCTTGCCCTGCGCGCCAAAATCATGAATAGCAATCCAATGACACGCCAGCACTTTGAAGAGGTATTGGCATAACGCTGCCCGAAGCCCGATCAGCGGAACAAGATGTTGAGCGTAGCGCCGGGCGATGACCAGCGAACAGCGATAGCGCTCTTGGACATTGGCCGTAATGCTATTCGGTCGCAACACGTATTTTGCCAATGCCTCAGGCACAAAAGCCAGTTTTTCTTGGCATGCTAACTTTAGCCACAACTCGTAGTCCTGTGCAGAAAGCAGGCTTTCGTCAAACCCGCCTACATTGACTATCGCATCGCGCTTCACTGAGACACAACTGGTGGAGAGGAATGAGCGTCGGTACAACTGAGTCAGCAATTGAGCTTTCGGATTGAAGAATTGATGGAGAGGTTTCAAGAACTCTTTGCCATCTAGCCCGATCTCAAATTCGTCATGAGAAATAATACTCGCTTCCGGATGTTCTACGATGGCGCGACGCAACTGAGCAATCTTTGGAGGTAGCCAAAGATCATCACCATCGAGGAAAGCAATCCATTCACCGCTTGCGTCGCGCACACCTCGATTTCTGGCAGCGCCGGCGCCAGCGTGAACTTGATACACATACCGGATAAACCCAACTGGTGCTTCCGCTGAAATCTGGCTTACCACTTTTGCAGTACTGTCAGTCGAACCATCGTCCACTACGATCACTTCATCGGGTAAACTAGTCTGACTCAACACACTTCGAAGTGCTATGCCAATAACGTCTTGCAAGTCGTAAGCTGGAATGACAGCTGTGATCTTTTTTGGCATTTCACAGGTCTTCGAGTGAGAAGTTCGGAGGCGAAGTATAAGCCCCATTCAGATGGAGTCTGCAGTAAACTTCCAACATGAATAGAATGAAGAGCCGCTCAAAGTGCCGCCCCCGGGCGATTGGGCTGCCGACAAATGCCTTGAATGCCGGGCGATTCCACCATGGCCGATTGAGGCTTCTTTCGCTAAGCAAGAAGCGAACCATTTCTGTACCCAACGGCCCTTGCACCCATTCACGCACCGGCGAATTGAAACCCATCTTCGGCTGCTGCAATAGATCTGCGGGTAGATGTGAGCGAGCGATGAATTTGAGCAACCCCTTTCGTTCACCGCCAAGCGCTTTGATCTCGTCCGGCACGCCCAACGCCAAGTTTACCAAGGGGTGATGCAGGAAAGGTACTCGCCCTTCCAGCGAATGTGCCATGCTCATGCGGTCCAATAGCAGCATGAGATCGTCAGTCAAATAAGTCTTAACATCCGCGTAAAGGCAAGAATTGAGCGCGTCCCCACGAAAACGGGCGACATATTCTCGCCGCGTTTCATCCACGTCACCATCCTGATTCAGTATCGCCCTCAATTCGCGCCCTGACCAGAAGGTAGTATGACCCAAATAATGTTGGACGCGGTCGGAGTGATAGGCTAAGGCACGATCCACCTTACCCGCAATTTCCGAGTTCAACGGCCTTAGCAAAGCCAACGACACTGCCGTTAATTTTGGAAAGGCTTGCAAACGTCGCTCAATAGTTGTCGGGAAATAGTGGTCGTAGCCAGCAAAAAGCTCGTCCCCCCCTGCGCCGTTCAGCACGACCTTCACACCGTCTTGGGCAGCCAGCTCGTTAATCAGGAAATTGGGAAGCAAGC
>PNNY01000130.1 GCA_013824485.1 Sideroxydans sp. | reverse complement strand
GGTGAGTTCTTCTACGTACTCAGCCAGTTCATCGAACACACCAAGAAAAATCCAAAAATGTATGGCGACCTGACGGCCGAGATCGATTCAGACAAAGATCTGGCGTTGATGTTGGCTGAGATCAATAAGCGCGGCGCTAAGTTGCAAAGCTTGTTGCCGCATTATTCCCCAGACATGCTGGTGAGGTTTAACCCGAACTGGCCAATCGGTGAGGTCAATAAGCTTCTGCAGACTTTAAAAACGACAGATCAAAGTTGGTGTGAAGTCTTTTTCGAGCACATCATCTACGTGATGAGTAAGAAGCAGTAGTAAAGCGTGATACGCATACTCGGGCGCGCCGCAAAGTTTTGATATAATGCGCGCTTTGCAGAGGAACATTCCATGCGTATCACTCAAAAAGCCCTCACTTTCGACGATGTGCTATTACTTCCAGCACATTCCAACATTCTGCCGCGCGATGTCAGCTTACGCACGCAACTCACCCGCAACATCCACTTAAACATCCCTTTGCTGTCTGCTGCGATGGATACGGTCACTGAAGCACGCTTGGCGATTGCGCTGGCGCAAGAAGGTGGTATCGGTATCGTTCACAAGAACATGACATCGAAAGAGCAGGCGGCTCAGGTCGCCAAAGTGAAACGCTTTGAGAGTGGTGTGGTGAAAGATCCGATCACCATCGCACCGAACATGACAGTTCGCGATGTACTGAATCTGACACGCCAACATAAGATCTCTGGCCTGCCAGTAGTTCAAGGCAAGCAAGTGGTCGGTATCGTTACCAATCGTGACCTGCGCTTCGAAAACAACCTCGATCAATCCATCACCAACATCATGACGCCACGAGAGCGTTTGATCACGGTGAAAGAGAACGCCAATCGTGACGAGGCGCGCAATCTGATGCACAAGCATCGTATCGAGCGCGTATTGGTGGTGAATGATGCGTTTGAGTTGTGCGGCTTGATCACTGTTAAAGACATCCTTAAATCCAGTGAACACCCTTTGGCTTGCAAAGACAGTCTGGGACGTTTGCGCGCCGGTGCTGCTGTTGGTGTGGGTGAGGGCACTGAGGAGCGTGTTGAATTGTTGGTTGAGGCAGGCGTAGACGTGTTGGTGGTTGACACTGCGCACGGTCATTCGCAAGGCGTGTTGAGCCGAGTGCAATGGGTCAAGAAGAACTTCCCACAAGTCGAAGTCATTGGCGGCAATATCGCCACCGGTTCTGCTGCACGTGCCTTGGTCGATCATGGGGCCGACGGTGTCAAGGTCGGTATCGGCCCAGGATCGATCTGTACGACTCGTATGGTTGCAGGCGTGGGTGTCCCACAGATAACTGCCATCCAATTGGTTGCGGATGAACTGGCAGGCTCGGGTGTGCCGCTGATCGCGGATGGTGGTGTGCGTTTCTCTGGAGATATCGCCAAGGCTATCGCAGCGGGTGCACATGCAGTAATGTTGGGTGGTTTGTTCGCGGGTACAGAAGAGGCGCCGGGCGAGATCGAGTTGTACCAAGGCCGCTCTTACAAGTCTTATCGCGGTATGGGCAGTTTGGGTGCGATGCAGCAAGGCTCCAAAGATCGCTATTTCCAAGACACGGAAGGCAACAACGACAAGCTGGTTCCGGAAGGTGTTGAAGGTCGCGTTCCATACAAGGGCAGTGCCTTGGCTGTGGTGCACCAACTGCTGGGAGGTTTGCGCTCGAGCATGGGCTACCTTGGATGCCCAGATATCCCAACGATCCATGCCAAAGCGGAATTCGTCGAGATCACCTCTGCTGGTATCCGTGAATCTCACGTGCATGACGTGCAGATCACTAAAGAAGCACCGAACTATCACATCGATTAATCTAACAAAAACGGGGCGCGTAAGCGCCCTTGTTCATTCCCATGTCCCATAAAAAGATACTCATCCTCGACTTCGGCTCTCAATACACCCAACTCATCGCACGTCGGGTGCGTGAGACGCATGTCTACTGCGAATTGCATCCCTGGGATATGACGGAAGCAGAGATTCGAGCGTACAACCCTTCCGGCATCATCCTTTCTGGCGGTCCTAACTCGGTGTATGAGGACGAGACACCCAAAGCACCTCAAGTGGTGTTCGAGTTGGGTGTTCCGGTATTTGGCATTTGCTACGGTATGCAGACCATGGCGGCGCAACTTGGCGGGAAGGTCGAGAGTGGCAAGGTGCGCGAGTTCGGTTATGCCGAGATCCGTGCGCACGGCCATTCCAAATTATTCGATGGCATCCAAGATAAATCCAATGCTCAAGGACATGGCTTGCTTGATGTGTGGATGAGTCATGGTGACAAGGTGACTGCCTTGCCTGCTGGGTTCACCGCCATCGCATCCAACGAAGCCACACCTTTCGCTGCCATGGCAGATGAGTCGCGCCGTTTCTATGCAGTTCAGTTCCATCCTGAAGTCACTCATACGTATCAAGGTAAGGCCATCATTGGGCGCTTCGTGCACGACATCTGTGGATGCGGACAGGATTGGAACATGCCTGACTACATCGCTGAAGCAGTCGCCAAGATCAAGGCGCAAGTAGGTGATGAAGAAGTCATTCTGGGTTTGTCTGGCGGTGTGGATTCTTCGGTAGCCGCAGCGCTAGTACATCGCGCCATCGGTGATCAACTCACCTGCGTTTTCGTCGACAACGGTTTGCTCCGACTGAATGAAGGCGAGCAGGTGATGGAGATGTTCGGCAAGAACATGAAGATGAAGGTCATCCACGTGGATGCGAGCGGCGAGTTCTTGAAATTCCTCTCTGGCGTCACTGATCCAGAGCAGAAGCGAAAGATCATCGGGCGCGAGTTCGTCGAAGTGTTCCAGCGCGAATCCGCCAAGCTCAAGCAGGCCAAGTGGTTGGCGCAAGGCACTATCTATCCTGACGTTATCGAATCCGCAGGTTCCAAGACCAAGAAGGCGCACACCATCAAATCACATCACAACGTAGGCGGCTTACCTGAGTCTATGCATCTCAAGCTGCTTGAACCTTTGCGTGAGCTGTTCAAAGACGAAGTGCGCGAACTAGGCGTGGCACTTGGCTTGCCTGCCGACATGGTGTATCGCCATCCATTCCCAGGCCCTGGTCTCGGTGTGCGTATCCTCGGCGAAGTGAAGCGTGAATACGCCGATCTATTGCGTCGTGCCGATGCCATATTCATCGAAGAGTTGCGCAATACAAAAGATGCCAGCGGCAAGAGCTGGTATGAACTCACCAGCCAAGCCTTCACCGTATTCCTGCCCGTCAAGTCAGTTGGCGTGATGGGCGATGGACGTACCTACGAATGGGTCGTTTCCTTACGTGCAGTGCAAACACAAGACTTTATGACCGCGCACTGGGCACATCTGCCATACGAGCTACTTGGCAAAGTCTCCAACCGCATCATCAACGAAGTACGCGGTATCAACCGTGTCGTCTACGACATCTCAGGTAAACCACCTGCAACCATCGAGTGGGAGTGAGTTCCATTCTGGGTGTTTAGCGTAGCAAACCAAAGACCTAGTAATCTACTGCTGTACTGTATAGAATCCGTCGCGTCGGAGGTGTTTTAACGTAGAACTAAATGATTCGCCACGGGTGTCCTTAGGGCATTCGCTAAGCGTGCAAAGCTAATCGACTAAGCGAGCGATAGACTTGTGAGTCGTAGCTTGACCTGATTGGTCTGTAGCACGAGCGAGATTCTTTGCCCAAGGGGGGCTTATGGATTTCAGCTTCAATCATGTCCTTAGGTGGCCAATAAAATCATCTACGAACTTCTTGTTCGTAACAATTTTCTCGTGTTCATTCCATAAAGTTGTCCCTCGTTTTTCATTCCTTATATTGGGAATGATCCTAAGTTTAGACGTCTTTGCAGGAGATCCTGTTACTGGCGCCACTAATTGGTCTATAAATTGTAGCAGCGGGTGCCATGGCACTCCTCAGCTAGGGACCGCGGCATTTAGTGGTTTCGGTAGCACTGCGAACCCACTAAGCACCTACGCGAACAACGGCGGAGCGATAGCAACTGCCGCAGGAAGTGGCTATACGATTCCGTCTGGAAATATATCTGGGTATGGCATTGGTAGTAATACGAATGTGCCAATGGGTGGCTATGCAGCAACGCTAGGTTCTGCAGGAGTCCCGTCCACTTTTTCTAATGATGTCGCGGCATATTTTGCGACATTCCTTGCGCCCGTTCAGACTGCTCCTGCAGCAGGAACCTACGCATCTGGTGCAACATACAATGGTACGGTCAATGGCACCTATCTGCTCAGCAACACTACATACTCTGCAACTTTGGGGACGATTTCTGGTGGTGTTTACGGCACACTTGTTTCGACGTTTAGTGTGACAAACTTGGGAAGTTACTACACTTTCAGTGGTGCGCTCCCGACCGTTGCAGTGCCTACAACCTACCGTATCAAGTTGAACGCGACTAACGCAAACAACGCGACTTTAAATTCCGTTCAATACAGCATCACGGTGAATCCTCCCGCACCTGTGATCAGCAGTGGCACAACTGCAAGTGGCACAGTCGGTGTCAATGCGACGCAATACACCATTGTAGGAGCGAATTCGCCGACGGCTTACGGACTATGGGTCAGCTCAGGACCGCTTCCGCCTGGTACGTCATTAGTTGGTGCGAGTGTGGTCGGTACGCCATCAACAGTTGGTACGTATAACGTATGGTTGTATGCAGAGAATGCAGGCGGGAGAACTTACGTCAACGTCAACATCACGATTGGGATAGGGAATCAAACAATCAGTTTTGGTGGCGCACCAACTGTATTATTCAACGGCACGGGCACGGTTGCAGCAACGGCAACTTCGGGTTTAGCTGTGAGT
>PNNY01000129.1 GCA_013824485.1 Sideroxydans sp. | reverse complement strand
ACAGTAGAGGCGATGCGTGAATGTGACGAGGCGGCAGTGGAGGCCTATCTGACCAAGCCGGTCGATGCCATCACACTGCTCGACACCATTGCCCGATTGACTGCCACCGTCAATACGGTTGATGCCGCAGAACTCAGCCCTACGACAGATGACGAGAATTCTAATCACTCCACTCTCATCAATGAGAATACCTTGCATCAACTAGCTTTGCTGGGCGAAGGACAGGACAACTTCCTTCAAGTGGTGATCCACGGATACATCTCGGAGACAGAAAAGATAATGGAGACGATGCGCACCGCCTTGGCGAATCAGGAATACGCGACCTTCAAGGAATTGGCGCACATCATCAAAGGAAGCTCTGGCAACGTGGGGGCGGATGTGATGTATCAGTTGTGCTCGGAGATCATGCAAAGCAACCCAACGGAGCTGAATCTCAAAGCTGGAATATTGCTACAACAGACACAGAAGTGCTTCAAGTCCACCCGCATGCTATTGATACAACACCTAGGCGACACATCGCGTGCATCGCTTTGATGCGATCAAGCGGCGTTCGATTGTTGGATAGGTTCCACCGTAGGAACGAACAATTTTTCTTGTGAGCGAACGAGCCTATCCATCACCTTGAGGTCTTTGTCGGTCAGCTTTAGTGCTGCATCGACCCAAATGGTGGTGATGTCCAACAGTTCCTCATAAGAAACTGGATTGAAACGATGCTTGGCGCGTTGAACGGCTTGATATCCGTTGGCACGTCTTTCCTGCTTCTTGATGTAATCGTACAGAGCATTCTCGCCTTCACCATCCTCCGCCAACACATCTACCACGCCCATCTCGAACAGCTCTTCTGCTTTGTACATTTTGCCGCTCAAGATGATCTTCTCAGCATTTGCCGAACCAACCTTGCGCCCCAACAAGCTATAGGCACCCATGCCAGGGAACAGATTGAACAATATCTCAGGGAATCCCATGACGCTGCGCTTCTCAGCGATGATGATGTCACTCGTGAGTGCT
The DNA here is from genome assembly GCA_013824485.1 of Sideroxydans sp. Taxonomy (GTDB): domain Bacteria; phylum Pseudomonadota; class Gammaproteobacteria; order Burkholderiales; family Gallionellaceae; genus Sideroxyarcus. The sequence goes on along the minus strand of PNNY01000129.1, from coordinate 3,852 downwards.
GCTTCGAAACCGCCCCCCAATGCATCGCCTTGCACCAAGCTGATGGTCGTGACAGGCAGATCGAAATGATGGATACGTAATATCAGGGCATCGACACATTGGGTCGCGTATCTCAGCAATCCCGCTCTGTCTTTGTCTCTGATGAGTTGCCTGAAGAGTGATATCTCACCACCAAGGTTGAACACGCCGGGTGTCAGCGATGCGCCAATCGAATAACGGATCTCGTGAGTCTCACCATTCACAGACAGCATACCGCCGCTGTTCTTAATGTCTGTGTGGTGGCGTATCAGGTCACCTAGGAATGTCTCATTGAAGCAAGGTACGCCTTCGGGGTCGCTGTAAGTCCATAGCATCCCGAACTCGGCATCGAAACGTGTAGATAGTTGTGTGAAGTTTGCATCTGACGGATTCTTGAAGGACTTTACGGTCTGCATCTTCTTCTCCCTAGGGTTCGTGATGGATCACAACTAGGCTCGATTGTATCCAATAAGCGCCTCTGGAAACACTGTCGATTTTCAGGGGAAACCAGCTTGACCGTACTATTGACCTAAGCCTTGGTCCGCATGCGAAGCGGGGTCTTCTATCGGCTCTAGGTGCGTCGTCAGATGGCTGAACGGCACGACAGACCTGATGTCGGCCTCGATGTGCTCCACGACATCATGCCCGCGTTGCACCGTCCACTCCCCCGGCACCAACACATGCAGCGATATGAAAGCCTGCCGGCCGGCTTGACGAGTGCGCAAGGCGTGGAAGTCTAAACCTTGTTGGCGATACTTCTCCAAGACAGTCTCGATCGAAGCAATGTGTTCCTCGGAAATTGATGCATCCATCAGGCCTGAAGCCGATTGAGACATCAGATGCCAGCCCGTCCATACAATGTTCGCAGCCACGATCAAAGCGATCAGTGGATCAAGCCACAGCCAACCACTTAGCCAAACCAAACCCACACCGATGATGACACCGACCGATGTCCACACATCGGTCATCAGATGCTTTGCATCAGCTTCCAGTGTGATGGAGTTATGCGCACGCCCCGCTTTCAGGAGTGTGCGGGCTGCGAAAAGATTGATGAGCGAGGCGACAACGGAGACCAACAGACCAACACCGACCGCCTCGATCTCTTGCGGATGCAGGAATCTATCGATGGCTGTGTAAGCGATGCTGACTGCTGCCAACAGAATGAGGAAACCTTCGAACGCGCTGGAGAAATATTCCGCTTTACCGTGACCATAAGCATGCTTGTCATCTGCTGGCGATGCCGCCAAAGTCAGCATCGCCAGCGCCATGAGTGCACCTGCCAGATTGACGAAGGATTCGAGCGCATCGGATAACAGACCGACCGAGCCTGTGAGCCACCATGCGATGCCCTTGAGCAAGATGGTGGTTACAGCCGCTGCGATGGATAGCCATGCGTAGCGTTGTATATTCGTGGCCACCATTCGATCTTTACCTTATCTTGCCTAACAACATCGACATGCCGCCGAACAACGCGACACGGTGAGAAGCGCTGTTGATACCTGCCGAGAGGCCTGCATCCAGAACGACCTTGTTGCTCAAGGCATAGCTGCTGGCGACCAACCATTGGTTCTCGGGTGTGAAGCCTTTGCGCATGGAGCCAGACAATTCGACCATCACGCCCCACTTATCATCGATTGGCCTGAACACTGTCCCCGACCATCCATATTGATAAGCACTCTCATTCGCCAATGCATCACCTAGTTTCGCGACGTTCATGTTCACGTCGAGCGAATGACCACGGATGTTGCGACTGTAGATACCGTTCAGCACGAGATCGCTTTTGCCACTGCCCAAGCCTGTCGCCGCAGTGGGCGCTTTGAAGCCATATTCACAACCGAGCGCCGCGTCCTCGTTCATCACGAAGCGATGTTTCAAAATCACGAGTGTATCGCCCACACCGGATACACGATTGCCGCTCGCATCCGTTTGCGATGCGTAAGCATCCCCCCCGATGAGTACACCGAAGTCTGGCGTGAAAGCCAACTTGGTCAGATACAAAAGCGCTTGCTGCTTAGAACCGTCTTTATTTTCCTGCGTAATCAGACCCGTCTCCAACTCCATCCAACCGGGAGCGGAAAGACCTGCGGAATTGGTGACGGTAGGACGATACGGAGTCACGTTGACCTCCTCCGCCGACGTGTTAGATGCAATACACGTGGTCACCACTGCGAGACAAACGAGCCATATCTTCTTCATCCCAATTCCCCCACTACGACACCGACCAAAGCGATGGTCGCGATACCCGCACAGATCAACACCACTTGCTGCACGGTGTCGCGCATCTGGGTGCGCTTGTGCAAGCCGGGAATCAAATCGGCGACCGCGACATAGATCATGCTGGATGCAGCCAGTGCCAGCAGTGTGGGCACCAAAGCCTGCATCTCCTGCAATACGAAGTAACCCAATACCCCACCAACCAAAGTAGCGAAGCTGGAGATGAGATTCATCTGGAAGGCGCGCAATTTGGTGTAACCGGAATGCAACAGGATGGCGAAATCACCCACCTCTTGCGGGATCTCGTGCGCGATGATGGCCAGCGCCGTGACGATACCGAGATTCACATCGACCAAGAAAGCCGCCGCGATGATGATGCCGTCCACGAAGTTATGGAAGGTGTCGCCCACGATGACCATGGTACCGCTGCGTCCGTGGTCGTGTGGCGCAGGTTCATGCGGCTCATGCGCCTCGCAATGGTCGTGGTGGCAATGACGCCAGATGAGTACCTTCTCCAACGTGAAGAACAGCAAGATGCCTAGCAGCACGGTGGCACTCACCGTGGCGGCATTCGGTGCCAGCTCGATCGCCTCGGGCAGGATGTCCAAAAACACCGCCCCCAACAGCGCACCGATGGCATAACTCACCAACCCACTTAGATAGTTGGCGCGAGCATTGAGCGCGAACAGCGCCGCCGCGATCACGCTCAAGATGCCGCCCAAAAAACTGGCGAGGATGATCCAAGAAAGAATTGTCATATCAGGTGCAAAACGTTAAGGGCGCGCATTGTAACTTATGCGTCCAACTGAACATCCTTGGTCTCTGGCAGGAAAAGCAATCCCACGATGGATGCGAATATCAGCATGCCCACGGGATACCACAGCCCTGCCAAGGCATCGCCTGCATTCACCGAGATGAGCGTGACCATGAAAGGTGACAAGCCACCGATCCATCCCGCACTCAGATTGTGTGGCAATGCGGCAGCGGTGTAGCGTGTGCGTGCCGCGAACAACTCTGCAAGCACTGCCGTCTGCGGCCCCGTGATGAGCGCCACCGCGACCACTGGGACGATGAGTAGCAAGAACAGCATCACCATGTTGACCTGCTCTTTGTCCGCCTTCTCGATCCAGCCTTTTTTCTTCAGCTCAGCCGTGGTCTCATCAGGGTGGAAACCATATATCTCTGCGCTGTCACCGATACCAAGGGTGACGTCGATCTTATCGCCCTGCGGGAGTTGTTTGTACGACACGCCATTCTTGATGAGGAACTCTTGGATGCGCTCGCAATCGTTCGCGGCTTTGCGGAAAGGGCTGTAGTCGCATTCATTCGCATACAGCGTGACCGCGACCTCGTTGTTGAAGCGTTCCAACTGTGGGTTGCCGTAATGCTGCAATCCCTTGAACACAGGCAGGATGGCAATGGCGCCCAACAACAATCCTGCCAACAGCACAGGTCTGCGCCCTACCCTGTCCGACAACCAACCGCAGAAGATGGTGAGCGGGAACAGTACTAGCGTGCTCGACATCACCAGCATGCTCGCCGTCTGTGCATCCAAGCGCACCACGCTCTTCAGAAATACATTGGTATAGACCTGTGAAGAGAAGAACAACAGCGAGCCGC
>PNNY01000128.1 GCA_013824485.1 Sideroxydans sp. | reverse complement strand
AGCATGCGTCGATTCGGCAAGCCAGTCAGAGGGTCAAAGAACGCTAGCATCTCTATCTCTTTGGCAGCGGCCTTGCTGGCAGAGATGTCACTGAAGGTCGCTACATAATTGGTGATGATACCTTCTGCGCTTTTGACGGCAGCGATGGTGAGATATTCGGGGAAAACCTCACCACTCTTGCGACGGTTCCATATCTCGCCTTCCCACGAGCCATTGTCATCGATGCCCTTCCAAAGCTGCGCGTAATAATCAGCATCATGATGTCCTGAGCTTAAGACATGTGGATCTTTTCCAATCACATCCTCGGCGCTATACCCCGTGATGCGGGTGAACGCACTATTGATGCGGATGATCTTGCGTTCACTATCGGTGATGAGCATGCCTTCTTGCGCTTCGAACGCGGTGGCAGAAACACGCAAGTCGCGCTCAGTGGTTTTCTGTTCCTCCAGTAATCGGATCTTTTCAAGCGCTACGCTCACTAGTTGGCTCGCGCCTTCAAGGAAATCGAGTTCTTCTGAATCCCATTCTCTTTTCGAATATATCTGGTTCAAAGCGAACAGGTAAAAGCCATTGTCGCGGAATGCAAAGGGATACCACAGTGCGCTTTGGATCATCATCTGATTGTGCAAGAGCTCACCAGATCCATCGCTGATCAAGATGGGATTGATAGCATCTTTTTGACTGGTGACATATCGATGAGTCTTGAGTACTTCGTTGGCGCCGTTGGTAAAGATGTCCAAGGTGTAGATTGCTTTGGTAGGCACGATCTCTGGATGCAGAGGATTCAGCCACTCGCTCAGGCCGATGACTTGGTGTTTGTCGAAGTCGATGTCGTAGATCAGGGCGCGGTCAGTCTTGAGGGCATCGCTCACGACATGCATCGTTTCATCCAAGATTAGTGGCGCATCATGATGTTCGACCACACATTTGGCGATCAGATTAAGGGCGCGCGTGAATCTGAGTTGCCGCTGTAACGCGGACTTGTCCTTTTTTGATTCCGTAATGTCGCGCACTGAGACCTGTATGGCAGGCATACCATCATAGGTGATGGATGTGGACTGGATGACAACATCGGCCACCGAACCATCTGATTTAAGCAGCTGTATCTCTGCTTTCGATGGTGGCGGGGAGGAAGCAGAGTACTTTGCGATTCGTTCCAACACGATCTGATGAGAAGCGGGGTGGATGAAGTCGAGAATAGACTTGCCGAGGGCATCATGAGCAGAGCTAATGCCGATCAATTTGACCAAAGTCGGATTTGCGTAGAGCAATATCCCAGCGCGATGGAACGCGATGGCTTCAGGTGTCCACTCGACGAGCGTGCGATAGCGATCTTCGCTCAGTGACATTTGCGCTTCTCTGTCATTTGCCTCGTATTTCAATAGGATGTTGTTGGTTAATATCTTATTGATCTGATGCAATGCAAAAAGCATAAAACCTAGAAACATGATGCCGCCTGCAAACATGGGGAATGAATGAGGTGTATCTTCAAAATAGAACCGTACGATTGTGGGGCTCAACAAAAACGTCGAAAATGCTAGAGCGCTATACAGATCTGCTGCATTGGATATCAATCCTCCCGCAGCCATGCCTGCCAGCATGAAGATCAAAAGCATCTGATGGTCGGGGGAGTTTTCCGGGAACAGCAATATGCCAGCAGCTCCCCACGTGATCCCCGCAATCACGACACCCGCACGCAGAAAATTCAGTCTAGATCGAATGTCGTCGATACTGGACGTGGGTGAACGTCCGTAACGAACGATCAGTGCCAAGCGAGCGACCGAGATCAAGATGATGGTGGCATACCAAAGTGCGATCACGGAGAAAGCGATCACATCGCTCAGGGTAAAAACCAATATGGATGCGACGACGATACTGACAGCGATAGATGCCCTGCTTGAGGCAAGTAACAGACTTAATTGGGCAGCTAGTATTTCAACTTCCTGTTCTTTAAGTTTCATTGTTCTTCCCGATTACGGTAGCCAATAAAAGCTAATTAGCTCGTCAAAGAATCATAACTTATGCTGCGTGAGGATGGTGGTGATTGCAACGCGGCCTTGTCTTGCCGTATCACAGTGAGTGCAGGGGCCCCGGAACACTTCAAGCGCCGATAAAACGATAGCAATTCTTTCCGCCATCCTTGGCAAGATACATGGCGGTATCGGCGACTTTCACTAAGTCTTCGGCATTGCTGCCACTGTTGGGGTAGACGGCGATGCCGATGCTGACCCCAACGGCACAGGACTGCTCATGCAGGACAAAGGGCTGTCTGATAGCGTCCAGAATCTTCTGTGCGACGATGTCTTTGCCGTTGCTTGTGCCGACGTTACATAAGATGGCGGTGAATTCGTCGCCGCCCATACGTGCCACCGTGTCGGATTCGCGCACACAGGCCTGGATGCGTTTTGCGGTTTCGATTAGGAGTGCATCACCGATGTCGTGCCCTAGTGTGTCATTGATCTTTTTGAACCCATCGAGGTCTAGGAACAGCACCGCGACCGATTCTTTGTCGCGTCTGGCCCGCGCAATTGCTTGATTGAGCCTGTCGTAGAACAGCGTACGGTTAGGTAGCCCGGTCAGTCCATCGTGGTGGGCAAGGTGGGTGACTTGCTCATTGGTCTGCTTCAAGCGTGTCAGTAGTGTCCACAGAAAACGTGCTTGGAATCCACCCACTACGTTTTCGGCACCCAATTGCGATTCAGCATAGAGAGAGACAGCGTCATCGCCCGTTAGATTGAATGCGAGGCAAGGCTGACAGGCTTTGATGGCGGTCGCGACATCAGTGAAATGTGAGACACCTAGTTTAGTGGCGATGAGTAATGCGGGTGCCGCACTGTTGCTATCGACGATGCCTGCGATCTGGATCGAGGGATCTTCGCTAAACAACTCCAACATCGCTGTACCGCCACGCCCGGCACCGATCACCAACACTTTTTGTTTCGTTACTTGAGTAGACATTTTTATTTCCCCCCTGAATATTTATTATTGTGATGCCTGTCGGAGTGCTGATCGCTTAAGGGCTTGCCAGTTGCGACATGATACGCCCGACCGTATCCAACGCCTGATGCGTGAAAAAATCGATCATCGGTGCGAGGAAGGGCAGTACCAGTGCGAGTGTGCCGAAGCCCACCGCCAAGGTGATGGGGAAGCCGACCGCGAAGATGTTGAGTTGCGGTGCGCTACGGGTGAGGATGCCCAGTGCCAGGTTGGTGATGAGCAGCGCTGCGATGAGCGGTAAAGCTAATTGCAATGCAAAGGCGAAGATGCTGCCGCCCCATTCTGCCAGTGTCCTAAATCCCAAGGCGGAAGGCTGTGCCGTGCTGATGGGGAAGGATTGGAAGCTGTCTGCCAATGCCGCCAGCATGTAGAGATGTAGGTCTAATGCCAGAAAAGCCAATGCGGTGAGGATGCCAAGGAACTGGGCGATCACTGGGGTGAAGGACGCATTCACGGGGTCGAAGAAACTGGCAAATCCCAAACCCATCTGCATCCCAGCCAAGTCACCTGCCATCTCGATCGCACTGAACACCATCCTCAACGTAAAGCCCATCATCAGCCCTGCGATGATCTGTTGTCCAAGCACGAATAAACCTTGTGCGGAGGCCGGGTCGAGGTCGGGTGGGATGCTGATGGTGGGGGCGATGACGATGGTGAGGATGACGGCGAAACCGACCTTGAGGCGTGCTGGTATCTGTCGATTGCCGAAAATGGGCGCACTGGCGATGAGCGCCAAGATGCGCGCCAACGGAAATATCAAGGTGGCGAGCCAGAGTGAGAGTTGAGAGCTGGTGAAGCTGATCACGACATCACCCCACGAGGTAGGGGATGCTGCTGTACAGCCTTGTCATGTAATCCAGCAGCAGTCCGATCATCCAGTGTCCGGCGAACAGCAGGGCGACGAAGATGCCGAGCAGTTTAGGGATGAAGGACAGCGTCATCTCATTGATCTGCGTCGCTGCTTGGAAGATGCTCACGGCGAGACCGATGACGAGCGCGGTGAGCAGCAGTGGTGCGGATACGAGCAGCGTGAGTTCGACGGCTTGTTGACCTAGAGTCATTACTGATTCGGGCGTCATGATTTCACCTCAGGTATAGAAGCTCTGAACGAGTGAGCCGATGAGTAGATTCCATCCATCAGCCAGCACGAAGAGCATGATCTTAAAGGGGAGAGAGATGACGGAGGGCGACACCATCATCATACCCATCGACATCAGCACACTCGCCACCACCATGTCGATGATGAGGAAGGGGATGAAGATGACGAAGCCGATCTGGAACGCCGTCTTCAATTCACTGGTGACGTAAGCGGGAACAAGGATGCGCAGTGGCACATCTTCTGGGGTCTGCAATGCTTCGCTGTTGGAGATGCGCACGAACAAAGCTAGGTCCGCTTCGCGAGTCTGGCGCAACATGAAAGTCTTGAGCGGGGCACTACCTTTCTCATAAGCCTGCTCCAACGACATCTTGTTCTGACTGTAGGGCAGGTAGGCATCGACGTAGATCTTGTCGAGCACGGGCGACATCACGAAGAAGGTGAGGAATAGCGCCAAGCCGATCAACACTTGGTTGGGGGGCGAGGCGGGGGTGCCGATGGCGGAACGCAACAGTGACAATACGATGATGATGCGAGTGAAGCCGGTCATCATCAGCAGGATGGCTGGCAAGAAGGTGAGTGACGAGATGAGGATCAGTGTTTGTAGGCTAAGCGTGTAAGTCTGTCCGCCGCCCGCAGAGGGTGTGCTGGAGACCGAGATCAGCCCCGCTTCGGCTGCATGGAGTGGAGTCGCGAGCACGAGTAGCAGAAAAAGGATGAGCAAGGGATGGATGCTGATGAGTGCAGACGAGAGCCATGTCACTTTC
>PNNY01000127.1 GCA_013824485.1 Sideroxydans sp. | reverse complement strand
TTACGACTACGCGATCTTTCTAATGAGTGGTCGGCAATGCCCTCGCACATTCTGCGATTCCGTTGCGTTTGAGCATCTTGAAATAGTCATCTTCACTCTGCGCAACGACCTGCTCAAGATAGGCCATGTTCTTTTCGATGGATTCGATATAGTAGTTACGGCGCTCATCGTATACGTCTTCAAAGTGGTATTCGAGCTTGTGGTAGATACCATCAAGCACCCCATCCAACTTCTCACGGGTAACCTTGTAGAAACCTTTGGTCTTACCTAACAGATCGAACATGCCTTGATAGCTACCGAACTGCGCCTCTTTGAACTCATGGAAAAGGAACAACAGCTTTTCGATATATTTACGATCCGCCATCTGCCCTGTGATATCGGCTGTTGCCACGATGCGCGCCAACATACGTGCTCGCTCAGTCGCAAAGTCGATCTGCGCAAACGGCCTGAAATGTTCGGTACCCAAGATCATGCCTTTCACATCCACCAAGATGCCCGTGGGGAGCATGCGCTCCCCGAAGTAATGTTCCATGAACTCGACGCCACGCTGCACATGGCTCTGGGTGAACTGTGCTCCAGTCCCGAACTCTTCACCACGACGTTGGGCATAACCGATGTCATGCATAAGGATGGCGAGCATCATCAAAGTGATTTCTTCATCTGAGAGCTTTTCACCAGAACGATGCACACCATGCATCAATCGCACGCCGCACATGAAGACTTCTAGCGTGTGTGAGAGGTCATGATAGAGCGTCTTGATCGGCGCATATCCCGGGAACTCACCGTAGAACATGCGCATCACATCCTTATAGACTTTATGAACGAGCGTGAAATCGTACTGAGGGCTGATGCGACGGATGACGGCAGTCGCTTTATCCCAAACGATATTAGGGTCTGTGTTGTCGAACAACTCGGAAATCTCAGCAGGTTTTGGCGCTTTTTTCATGAGTATCGTGTATTCCAAACCATGTCACTAAGCTGGTTTATTCGGTGTATTCGATGCCAGTCTAACCCACAGGCTTCTCTGAAGACAATCGCCCAGAGAGCAAGGTGGCAGAAATGATCAACGATGCGCCCACCCAATCACGCCATTCCATCGCCTCGGTAGCAAGGAAATAAGAAGAGAAGGCTGCCACCACCAACTCGAACAAGAACAGCACCACTGCGCGGTTTGCAGAGAGATGGGTCACCCCAAATTGAACCGCGAAACTGGTGGCGCACAACACCAGCCCCATCAACGCCAACATCAACCAATAACCTGAATCGATGCGGGAGAATTGATCAGAAATACCTCCCTGCCACAGCAAGAATGGCAAGGTCAGAGCGGCCGTACCCAACCACAGGCTGAACGATTTAGCCTCTACCGAAAGATGAGCGGCACGACGCGAAGTGACATTGGAAAGTGCGAAACCCATGCCTGCGGACAAGCCTAACCATTCTGAAAGATTTTGTGGGACAGGCAACCCCAGACTAGGCTCCCACAGCATGACCATCGCCCCCAACAAGGACAAGGCGATGACGCCATATCCGTAGCGATTGAGGCGCTCCCCCAACAACCAGAAAGAGAACAGGATGGTCCACACTGGCGCGAGGTAGAACAGGAGTAGGACGCGCATCACCTCGCCATGCAGCATTCCCAACACATAGCCTAGGTTCGCCCAACCTGCGCTCAATATCAGCAACAGCGCCCACCCGCCAAAGGTGGATCGTTCGCGCCACACGCGCGGCAACATGAATACGCCAAAGCCCACCGCTAGGGCGTAAGTAATGAAGGTCGCCAGCGTGCCCGACATCCCAGCCTCTTGCAACACGCGATAGGGATACCAAATCAATCCCCACACCAGCGCCCCGCTCAATACACCGACCACTGGCATGACATTTTGTTTTGATGGCACTCGCCCGACCTTTATAATGCGAAACGTTTTTGCCGCCCCTAAAGACCTTTACGCAACGTTACGAGCGCAGGTCAGACAAGAAGAAAAGCGGCGAAAAACCGGAGTGTACAAGAAAGTACATGAGGATTTTGAGCCGCTTTTTGACGCAGTATCACCAAGCGCAGTAGTTGCGCAAAGGTCTTTAAATGAATCCTGATCTACAGAAGCTTCAGCCCTACCCGTTTCAGAAACTCGCCAAACTGTTCGGCGCAGTGACGCCGAACGCCGCGCTCAAACCGATCAGCCTGCATATCGGCGAACCCAAACACGATACGCCGCGCTTCATCAAAGACGCCTTGATCGCAGGCTTGGATGGACTGGCGAATTATCCCACAACAGCAGGCAGCGACGGACTGCGCTCCACCATCGCACAATGGTTAAGTCGTCGTTACAGCATCCCCACTCCCGATGCGAAGACTCAAGTGCTTCCCGTGAATGGGAGCCGCGAAGCCTTGTTCTCCTTCGCGCAAGCGGTGATCGACCGCAACCAGAAAGACCCAGTCGTCATCTGCCCTAATCCCTTCTACCAGATCTACGAGGGTGCCGCCTTCCTTGCAGGCGCGACACCGCACTTCTTCAACACGCTGCCTGAAGACGATTTCGCGATGGACTTCGCACAGTTGTCAGCCGATGTCTGGCAACGTACCCAACTCATCTATGTCTGCTCACCGGGCAACCCGAACGGCCGCGTGATGCCGCTGACCGAGTGGAAGACGCTGTTCGAGATGTCCGATCGTTACGGCTTCATCATCGCTTCGGACGAGTGTTATTCCGAGATCTATTTTGGCGACGAACAACCGTTAGGCGCATTGCAAGCCGCACAGCAACTGGGGCGTGGAGACTACAAGAACCTCGTCGTGTTCTCCAGCCTGTCAAAGCGCTCCAACGTACCCGGCATGCGTTCTGGTTTCGTCGCCGGCGACGCCAAGGTGTTGGAACGATTCGCGCTGTATCGAACCTACCATGGCTGCGCGATGAATCCAGCCATCCAAGCCGCCACTATCGCAGCTTGGAGCGATGAGGCCCACGTAGTCGAGAACCGTCGCTTGTACGCAGAAAAGTTCGAGAAAGTCATAGCACTGCTCTCACCTGTGTTGCCCATATCCAAGCCCGATGCCAGTTTCTACCTGTGGATACGCACTCCCATCGCAGAAACCACCTTCGCGCAACAGCTGTACCGCGACTATAATGTGTCCGTGTTGCCGGGTAGCTTCTTGGCGCGCGAAGCACACGGAGTCAACCCCGGTACGAATTTCATCCGCTTGGCGCTGGTCGCCAATCTGGAAGAGACACTGGAAGCCGCAAGACGCATCACAGCATTCACATCAAAACTCAACTAGGAACTCACCATGCCTCAATTGCAAGCCATCATCGAAGAAGCCTTTGAACGCCGCGCAGACATCACGCCACGCAATGTGGATGCGCAACTCAAAGAGACCATCAATACCGTCATCGAATATCTGGACCAAGGTAAGCTGCGCGTGGCTGAGAAGATCAATGGCGTCTGGGTCACTCACCAGTGGATCAAAAAAGCGGTGTTGCTGTCCTTCCGTATCGAAGACAACAACTTCATCAAAGGCGGCTTCACCAACTACTTCGATAAAGTGCCTTCCAAGTTCGCCGACTACAACTCCAAAGAGTTCCGAGAAGGTGGCTTCCGCGTCGTCCCTCCTGCAGCTGCACGTCGTGGTGTCTATATCGCCAAGAACGTGGTGTTGATGCCTTCCTACTGCAACATCGGTTCGTATGTGGATGAAGGCACCATGGTAGACACATGGGCGACCGTCGGCTCCTGCGCGCAGATCGGTAAGAACGTACACTTGAGCGGCGGCGTCGGTATCGGTGGCGTGCTTGAGCCTGTGCAAGCGAACCCGACCATCATCGAAGACAACTGCTTCATCGGCGCGCGCTCAGAAGTGGTCGAAGGCGTCATCGTGGAAGAAGGCTCCGTCATCTCCATGGGCGTGTTCATCGGCCAATCCACCAAGATCCTCGACCGCGAGACTGGCGAGATCATCTACGGCCGCGTACCAGCAGGTTCCGTGGTCGTCAGCGGCAGCATGCCCTCCAAAGATGGCACCCACAGCCTGTACTGTGCAGTCATCGTGAAGAAGGTAGACGCCAAGACATTGGGCAAGACCGGCATCAACGAGTTGTTGCGCGGCATCTAAACCGAGTTCATGTGCTTCTGAAAATCAAAATGGCTAAGCTAGACAAGGCGCGCGACACAAATCGCAGCGCGGCATATGGACGATATGTAAGCAAGATTTTTGGAGCGCAACGCCGTATGGCGACGCCATTTTGATTTTAAGGAGTACATGATGATTGTTACGCCGCTATTGCAACTCGCCGCCGACAAACAAGCATCAGACTTGTTCTTCTCCGTCCATGCACCTATCCAGATCAAGATCAACGGTGTGGTGATGCCGGTGAACGCTCAGTCGCTGACAGCGGAGAACATCAAGCAGATCGCCTACGAGATGATGACGCCGGATCAGATTGCCGATTTCGAGATGCATATGGAGATGAACTTCTCCTTCCGCGTTCCTCAGATCGGCAACTTCCGAGTCAACGTTTTCCGCCAACGCGGCAGCATCGCCATAGTCATTCGCTATGTGAGAAGCAACGTTCTCAACGTGGAAGAACTGAATCTGCCGCAGGTATTAAAAGAACTCATCATGGAGAAGCGAGGACTCGTGTTGATGGTGGGGGCGACAGGCTCAGGCAAATCGACCACCTTGGCAGCGATGATCCAACATCGCAACGAGACACAAACCGGCCATATCCTCACCATCGAGGATCCACTCGAATACATGTTCCAACACAACAAGTCCATCGTGAACCAACGCGAGATCGGAACTGATACTGCGGATTACGGCGCAGCGCTAGTGAGTGCCATGCGCGAGGCACCCGACGTGCTGATGATCG
>PNNY01000126.1 GCA_013824485.1 Sideroxydans sp. | reverse complement strand
GCACCAAGGCGAAAGAGAGCAGATGCGGCAGATGGCTCACCGCAGCGAACACCGTGTCGTGCTGTTCGGCGGTCAATTCGCTCACGTTTGCGCCGCACACCTCCCATGCTTTGCGCACACGCGCAACAGACGCTTGGGAATTCTCAGACATAGGGGTGAGCACCACTCGCTTACCCTGATACAGATCAGCTAGCGCGGCGGATGCACCGCTCTTCTCTCCGCCTGCGATGGGATGTGCTGGAATGAACTGTGAGAGTTTGCTACCCAGATTGGCACGTGCCGCAGCCACCACATCGCCTTTGGTGCTACCGCCATCGGTGACCAAGGTGTTGACTCCAAGATGCGGAGCGATGCGTTTGAAGATGTCAGCCATCTGCGCCACGGGAGTGGCGACCAATACAATATCGGCATCACCTACTTCGCGTGCGACATCGTCACCGATGCGATCAAGGATGCCTAGTTGTTTGGCTTCATTGAGCGTCGCCGCACTACGCCCAAAGCCGACGACTTCCGTCACCGCTCCCGCCTTGCGCAAAGCTAACGAAAATGACCCGCCAATCAGTCCGACGCCGAAGATGACGACTTTTTGAAAGGCGGGTTGCATGACTTACAGTGTGCGTCCGATAGCACCCGCGATCACACCCAGCGTACCCATGAGTTTCTTCAACTCGTCCGGTGTCAACGCTTGATCCGCATCGCACCATGCATCGCATGGGCTTGGGTGCATCTCGACCAACAGACCATCCGCACCCGCTGCGATGGCGGCTTGCGACAACGCCGGCACCATCCACGCCTTACCGCCTGCGTGCGAAGGATCGACGATGACTGGCAAGTGAGTCTCTTTCTTCAGCACTGGGATCGCAGTCACGTCCAGAACGTTACGGTATGCCGTCTCAAAAGTACGGATACCGCGCTCGCAGAAGATGATGTTGTGGTTACCACCCGCCGCGATGTATTCCGCCGACATCAGCCATTCGCTGATAGTGGCTGACATACCGCGCTTGAGGATGACCGGCTTATTGATACGGCCGACTTCTTTGAGCAGATCGAAATTCTGCATGTTGCGCGTACCGATCTGGATCACGTCCACGTCATATTCCAAGAACGCGTCGATCTGACGTGCGTCCATCAATTCAGTGACGATAGGCAATTTGTATTTGTCTGCCGCCTTGCGGAACATGTCCAGACCTTCCACACCGTGACCTTGGAAAGCGTAGGGGCTGGTGCGCGGCTTGAACGCGCCACCGCGCATCAAGCGGCATCCCGCCTCATGCGTGAACTTGGCTGCGAGATCCATCTGTTCTTGCGTCTCTACCGAGCAAGGGCCGCCGATGATCTGGATTTGGTTGCCACCGATAGGCACACCAGCAACGTCGATGACGGTGTTCTGTTTGTGCGCCTCGCGCGACACGATCTTGTATTGCTTGGCGATATGCATCGCCGATTCCACGCCAGGTAGCGAGGTGAACATATCCGCTGCCAGCTTGCGTTCGTCGCCGATGGCACCGATGACGGTACGCTCGATACCCCGCGAGATGTTGGCTTTGAGACCTGCTGCTTCGAGTTTCTTTACAACCGTACCGACTTGTTCGTCGGTGACTTCTGGGCCCATTACGATGATCATTTCTTTTCTCCAATCGCCTGCGTCAACGCAGTTAAAAATTTCGCATTCTCACTTTCCAGACCGATGCTCACGCGCAACCAATCTGGCATATCGTAGTTCGCTATCGGGCGCACGATCACGCCCAGCTCAAGTAAGCGTCGGTACATCGCCGTCGCGCCGCCGATGCGGAACGCCACGAAGTTGCCATAGGAAGGGATGTATTCCAAACCCAACTTGGTCAAACCATCGGTGATCTGCGTCATACCGCGACGATTCAACTCGAAGGTCTTCTTCACGAACGACACGTCGCGCAAAGCTGCTACAGCTGCCGCCTGCGCAACGCTGTTCACATTGAACGGCTGACGTACACGATTGATCATGTCCGTCACTTGCTCGTGTGCCAACGCGTATCCGACGCGCAATCCAGCCAAGCCATAAGCCTTGGAGAAGGTACGCGAGATGATGAGATTGGGAAATTCCTTCAACCAACTCACGCTGTCATAGCGTTTATCTTCAGGTAGATATTCGTTGTACGCCTCATCCAGTACCACCAAGATATCCGCTGGCAAGCCACGCATGAAATTCAGCAATGCATCCGCACTCAAGAACGTACCCGTCGGATTGTTCGGATTGGCGATGAACACCATCTTCACTTTATTGTCCTTGGCTGCCTTCAGCATCGCATTCAGGTCATGACCAAAATCTTTTGCTGCAGGCACCGTGATACCCGTCGCACCGACCGCCTGCGTCGCTAAGGCATACACCGCGAAAGCATGGGCTGAGTACACCACCTTGTCGCCAGGTGCCAAGAAAGCGCGTGCCGACAGCTCTAGCAGATCGTTGGAGCCATTCCCTAGCGTGACGTTGTTGTGTGCCACACCGTAGCGCTTCACCAACGCATCTTTCAAATCAAAACCATTGCCATCCGGGTACAGCGCGATGGTCTTGATAGCTTCTTGCATGGCTGCGATGGCAGCCGAACTCGCGCCCAATGGATTCTCATTGGAGGCGAGTTTGACGATACCCGTGATGCCCAACTCCCTCTCCAACTCGGAGATAGGCTTACCCGGTTGATACGGGGCGATGGCACGAATATAGGAAGGTGCTAGATCAGCGTAATTCATAAATTAATCCACAACAAAGACAGGGAGACCAGCGATGAAAACGAACAAGACCGATTCTACTTTTGTTTCGTGTCGTTCGCGGTTCTGAAATTATTCAATAATCATTATTCAAACAGCGACTGGATATGAACCCAGCACCTTGACGAAAGCGGCGATTTGCTTGAGTTGTGCCAGTGCAGCCGCCACCTTGGCATCGGATTGATGTCCTTCGATATCGACATAGAACACGTATTCCCACAGACCGGTGCGCGACGGACGCGACTCTAACTTGGTCATGGACACAGCATTTCTCGCCAATGGAACTAACAAGTCATGCACAGCTCCAGGACGATTCGCAGCCGACATCACCAAGGAGGTCTTGTCTTTACCTGAGGGAGCTACATCTTGCTTACCCACAACCAAGAAGCGCGTGGTGTTGCGTGCGTCATCCTCGATGTTCTGTGCCAACACCTTCAGCTTGAAATGCTCTGCTGCTTGCGCCCCTGCAACCGCTGCCGCAAAGGATTCTTCAGCAGCCATGCGTGCCGCATCAGCGTTGCTAGAAGCCGTGATGCGCTCAGCATGTGGCAGATGTGCGTTCAACCATTCTTGGCATTGACCAAACGATTGTGGATGCGAATAAATCTTACGGATCATCGACAGGTCGTTCTCATTCGACAGCACACATTGATGTACTTGCAACAAAACCTCACCGCAGATCTTCAGATTGCTACTTAACAACAGATCGAGTGTGCGGCCAATCGCGCCTTCAGTGGAATTCTCTACTGGCACCAGACCGTAGTTGGCCGATTCGTTCTCCACCGCAGAGAACACGCCGTCGATGGTTTCCGCGGGCACCCCTTCGGTCGCTTGACCGAAACGCTGGAACACCGCCGCCTCGCTGAATGTGCCATGTGGGCCTAGATAAGCCACGCGCAATGGCGCTTCCAATGCGCGGCACTGCGACATGACCTCGGTGTACAGCGCACTCACGCCTTGACCAGACAATGGCCCTTGATTGGCTTCCTTCATGCGTTGCAAGACTTGCGCCTCGCGCTCTGGACGCAACACCGCGCCATTGCCTTTGACGTGACCGATCTGCTGCGCGATGCCAGCACGCTGATTGAACAGCTTCAGCAACTCATCGTCGATACGATCGATCTGTTCGCGATATTTTTTCAATTCTTCACTCATGCGTCCGCCTCCAGCGGCAATGCGCGCACCATCAGAACGCCAGAGATCCCAGCGATCTGCGCGATCAAACTATCCGGCAACACGGTATCGGTGTCTACCAAGGTGTAAGCCATCTCACCGCGCGATTTGTTAGTCATGTTATGGATGTTGATACCTGCCGCTGCCAGCGTGGTGGATATCTGACCCAACATGTTCGGCACGTTGGCATTCGCGATCGCCAAACGGAACTTGGATTCGCGCGGCATGGATACATTAGGAAAGTTCACCGTATTGGTGACATTGCCGTTCTCCAGATACTCACGCAATTGCTCTGCCACCATCACCGCACAATTCTCTTCCGCCTCTTCGGTCGAAGCGCCTAGATGCGGCAAGGCAATGATCTTGTCGTTGCTTATGGTCTTGTTGCTAGGGAAATCGCACACATAGCAACGCAGGTGTTTAGCGGCCAAGCCTGCGATCACCGCATCTTCGTTCACGATGGCATCGCGCGAGAAGTTCAATAACACCGCACCCGCCTTCATCGTCGCCACACGTTTGTCGTCGATGAGGTTACGTGTCGCATCCAACAAAGGGACATGCAAGGTGACGAAGTCGCTGTGCTTGAGCAGATCCTCGATGCTGTGCGCCTTCTTCACTTGAGAAGACAGACTCCACGCCGCATCCACCGTGATCTCAGGGTCGTAACCGATGACGCGCATGCCCAGACCGATTGCGGCATTCGCCACCAAACGTCCGATGGCACCCAAACCAACGATGCCCAAGGTGCGCCCCATCAACTCCGATCCAGCAAAAGCTTTCTTTCCATCCTCGACCAGCTTGTGCATGGTCGCGTCATCGCCTTGCAATCCCGCAGTGAAGTGCAAGGCGGGCGCGATATTGCGCGATGCCAGCAACATGCCGGTGATGACCAACTCCTTCACCGCATTCGCATTCGCACCTGGTGCATTGAACACCGGCACCCCACGCGCACTCATCTTCTTTACCGGGACGTTGTTCGTTCCTGCGCCAGCACGCGCGATCGCCAACACACTGGAAGGAATATCCATCTCCAGCATATTGTGTGAACGTACCAAGATGGCATCGGGCTGAGCGATGTCGTTAGCCGTGACA
>PNNY01000125.1 GCA_013824485.1 Sideroxydans sp. | reverse complement strand
ATGGCGTCGCTGCTTGCGTATGAAGAAGCCGCTTTCCATCGTCATGCTGGATATCGACTATTTCAAGCTCTTCAACGACAAATATGGCCACCAACATGGTGATGAGTGCCTGAAAAGTGTCGCACTGCAGATCGCCAAAGCCGCGCCGCGCGCGAGTGATCTGGCGGCACGTTACGGCGGCGAAGAATTCATGCTAGTGCTGGGTGAGACGGATGAAGGTGGCGCGATGTGGATGGCAGAGCGTGTGCGTCAGATGGTCGCCGAATTGAAGGTGAAACACTACGCGACCGACAGCAAGTTCGTTTCCATCAGCTGTGGCGTGGTGTCAGTGATGCCAAGCGAGAAGATGTCGATCGCGACACTGATCGAATCAGCTGATGCGGCTTTGTATCACGCGAAGAGAAGTGGGCGTGACCGCGTGGTCGCCGGCGTGTACGGCAAGTTTCAGTTAGGGTAGTCCGCCCAGTTGTTGGGCGTCTCGTAAAGGCGCACACGCTCCAGACGCAGATGGTTGCCGTAGGTATCGCGATACGCACCTACCAATGTCTCGAATGCCACCAGCGCCAGATTCTCCACTGTAGGGATCACATCCAATATCACCGTCTTGTGGTTCGGCATCGTCGCTAGAAAATCCATCACCGTCTTGTCTCCGCGATACACCAAGAAGGCGTGATCCCACGCGTCTACCACCTGCTCTTTGGCGATGCGTTTCACATCTGAGAAATCCATCACCATCCCTTCATCTGAAACACCAGCCGCCTTGATGACCTCGCCCGATAGCGTGATCTCGATGGCATATCGATGGCCGTGAAGATGCTTGCACTGGCTGTTGTGGTTGGGGATGCGGTGACCGGCATCGAATTCTAGGCGGCGGGTGATCTGCATGATGTGGTGCGTAAAAGTAAGTGGCGCGGATTATAGCTTGAAGGACTTCGCCGCATCTTTGAATGCGCGCAATGCGCTTTCATCGTCAGCGCCGGCATAACGTAAATTGGTGTAACGAGTGGCGATGTCTTTCATAGGTTCAGCTAATTGTGGACGCGCTACAATGACGCGTACTGTGAAATCTTCTGGTCCTTCATGCGGCGCGCGCACCAAGCCAGCTTTCGACAGTTTCTTGCACACCTTGAGCCATGCGGCTTGCACGGGGTCGCTCTGCCTCACCACCAGCCGTCGCAGTAAGATAAGGGTGAAGATGCCGACCAGTAATGACATTCCAGCGGCCATATTCATGACCATTTTCTGCCAAGTAATCTCTTCCATGCCCAAACGGGTGAGAAGGGCGAACTGGCGTTCTGGGTTGTAACCCAACACCCATTGGTTCCATTGATTCGCCAGTGCATCCCAGTTTAAACGTAGCTCGCGCATCCATTGTGGAGGGTTGCGTGCCATGAAGGGTAGGGCGGCGTTGTCGGGCAGGGCGGCGCTCAAGCCGCTTTGTATGCGTGCAGGCGAGATTGCCGCAGTCGGGTCGACGCGCACCCAGCCTCTGTCCTTTAACCACACCTCGGTCCATGCGTGCGCATCGGCTTGGCGCAGGATGTAGTAACCACCTAGCTCGTTGTACTCGCCGCCTTGGTAGCCAGTCACCACACGTGCTGGTACACCTGCCGCGCGCATCAGGAACACGAAGCTGCTTGCGTAGTGTTCGCAGAAACCTTGCTTGGTGGTGAATAGGAAATCGTCCACGCTGTGGGTGCCGAGCAGTGGTGGCTCAAGGGTGTAGGAGAAGTTGTTCTGATTGAAATATCGTAGCGCGGTATTGGCGATTGCCTCATCGCTCACGTTCTTTGCGCGCCACTCGGCGGCAAGTTGCAACGCCTTGGGGTTGTAGCCACGGGGCAGATCCAGCGCACGCTTCATCTGTTGTGGTGGTTCACTCAGATTCGCACGGTAAGAGAGTTGAGAGCGGGCGTTGTAGCGCAGTCGAGCGTTGACTGGGGTGCGACTCAGCAGTTGGAAATCAGGTGCCATGTCGGCAGCGACTGAGATGTTGGAGGGCATATCCAACGCGAACAGCCATAACTTGTTGTGCGGCTCCAGTGTCACCGTGTAATCCACAGGTGTTCCTACATCCGAGAGCATCGGTTTCTGCAAGGTCGCATTCTGCCCGCGCTTCCATGTCGTGCCATCGAAATCCCACAACACGGGGCCGCGCCAATACATCTGTGCGCGCATCGGCGCAGTGCCGCTGAAGGTGGCGCGGAACGCCACTTCATCAGAGAGCGAGAGTTTGCTCATGCTGCCCGGTGACATGGTGTCGGAGAGACCGCTCTTGGCGTAGGCATCTTGCGGCATGCCCCACAGCGGACCTTGGATGCGAGGGAACAATACGAACAGGATGAGCGAGAGCGGGATGGCTTGCAGTAACAGTAGCCCGGCGATGCGCAAGCGTGGTTTGAGTGCGAGCGAACCCGTTTGCAGATTCACCCAAGTCGCTAGGATGACGACAAGCGAGAGCAGCATGAACAAGGCTGTGGGGATGCTCTGCGAGTAGAAGAAGTTTGTGATGATGATGAAGCAGGAGAGATAGATCAGCACCGTGGCATCGCGCACTGCTTTGAGCTCAAGTAACTTGAGTGAGGCGAGCAAGATGAGCAAGGTCACACCGACTTCGCGCCCGAACAAGGAGTGAAAGCCGATGCCGATGGCGGCGACCCCGGCGATAGTGATGAGCAGCAACAGCCAGCGTGATGGGAGCGGCGTGCCGCTATAAGCCAGATAGCCACGCCAGCCCAACAAGGCTACACATATCGTGCTGACCCAGATGGGCAGATGTTCTGTGTGTGGTGCGCTGACCAACAGGATGGAAGCGATGAATCCGTAGATGAGCGGGGCGGTGAGCTTCATTTTTCACTCATCCCATACAGCGCCAATCGCTTCAAACACTCCGCCCGATGTGCCGTGCCGTGTTGTTGCATGACTTCGCCATCAGGCAGACGTAGCCCATACATCAAGCCCTGCGCCTCAGCATCCAACACCCAGCGCGTGAGCAATTCCAATTTGCGTTCTTGTGCGATGTTGGGCAGTAGAGCCCAATCCAACCACAGCGAGTAGCCCTGCTGCGCAGAGAACTGCTTCACCTGCAGACCTTGTTCCCGCGCCAACGCTTTCCATGCGATACGAGGCAATGCATCGCCGGCGACGTAGTTGCGCAGACCAGAGAAATCGTCGTCACCCTTCGCCATCACCTTGCCCATCCCGTTTTGTGCCGAGGCCGCAGGTAGCGGTTGTGGTGCGGCTGGCTTGGGATAGACCAGTGCGCGCACATCGAAATGGATGTAGGTCCACGCGTGGAACAAGCCGAGCGGGAAATGAGTGTAGAGAGACAATCTCTCACTATCCAACCAACCGCGCTTCGTCGCTGGGATGGCGAGATCGACTGGTGTCGAACATTGGGGCTGCAGGTCGAACACCGACTCGTTCCCTGAGTCGTCATGCAGGTGGATCTGGTAACGCGCCAAGGTGCTGGGATTGTTGAAGTGGAACACGAAGCGCGCTTGTTCACCGACGAACACAGGCTCCACGTAACCCGCATGGATCTCCAGTTGTGCCAAGTTGCGGAAGGCGTACAACATGGTCAGACCCGCTGTGGTGGCGAGCAGGAAGGTGAGTACATAACCCAAGCTCAGGTTGTAGTTGATGTCGCCCAGCAACATCAAGCCGAGCACCAAGGCGAAGGCGAAACCTTGTTTGGACGGGATGATGTAGATGCGGCGTTGGTTGAGGACGACCGTGCCCGTCTCGACGGTGCGGCGGAACGCCCAGTTGCGGAAGAGTTGTTTGAATCTTTTGAACACGTTAAGGGATGGCGACCGCCTCGATCAACTCGCGCGCCAGCTTGTCGCCATCTGATGCTTGCGTGTCTTGCACCGATTGCAATCGGTGGCTGGCGACGCCGGGCAACACGGCTTGGATGTCTTCTGGGATGACCGCGTTGCGACCATCGAGCAGTGCCCAAGCGCGTGCGGCGGCGAGTAGTGAAAGTCCTGCACGCGGCGATAGTCCATGCACATACCTTGCCGATTCGCGGGTGTGGCGCAGGATGGCTTGTACGTAGTCGAGCAAGGCAGGCGAGACGAATACTTGGCGCGCCTGTTGTTGCAAGGCCATCAATTCAGCGGTCGTCATTTGCGGGGTGAGTTGAGCGACGATGTCGCGTCTATCCACGCCAGACAGCAAACCGCGCTCGGCCTGTGCGTCGGGGTAGCCCAGTTCGATGCGCATCAAGAAGCGGTCGAGTTGCGATTCCGGTAGCGGAAAAGTGCCGATCTGGTTGGTCGGGTTCTGCGTGGCGATGACGAAGAAGGGAGCGGGAAGCGGGCGCGTCTCGCCTTCGCTGGTGACTTGCTGTTCTTCCATCGCTTCCAGTAAAGCACTCTGTGTCTTGGGCGTGGCGCGGTTAACTTCGTCTGCCAAGATCATCTGCGCGAAGATGGGGCCCGCGTGGAACTTGAAATCGCCACTCTCACGTTGATAGACGGAGACGCCGAGGATATCAGCGGGCAGCATGTCGCTGGTGAACTGGATACGTTGGAACTGTAGGCCGAGCGTCTTGGCGAGCACATGTGCCAAGGTCGTCTTACCTACGCCCGGCAGGTCTTCGATGAGCAAGTGGCCACGCGCCAACAGACAGGTGAGCGCCAGCCGTATCTGGCGTGGTTTGCCGAGGATGACTTGTTCGGTCTGGGTGATGACATTTTGCAGTGATGGGTTCATGTTCTCGCTCGTTTCATTTGCGGTTGGCGGTACGACTGCTGCTCTTCCAATACTGGAATTCTTCTTCATGTATCTCGATGTCGAGTTCCATCACGCGGGCTTGCAGCTTCTCTTGCGCATCGGCGATGGCCTTGTTGTAGACGGATGATCCGATCTCTTTCAGGAAGAAATCGAGCAGGGCTTCGGCAGCGATGTTGCCAAGTTTCTGGTCCATGTACTGCTCAAGGTTCTCTTTGAAATAGCGCTCGATGGAGGCGATGGCCTGCGTGCGGTCTGGTTTGCTCAGTTCGA
>PNNY01000124.1 GCA_013824485.1 Sideroxydans sp. | reverse complement strand
TGTCTGTAGCAATGGACGAGTTTGTAGTATTCCTGTCTCTCAACTTCCTTCAGGGCGAGGCGATGGCGTTCCATTGGCTACTTTGATTGAGGTGGCTGCAGGTGCCAAGATCGTGCATGTGTTCTGTGGAACTGTCGATCAGAGCATGTTGTTAGCGACTTCGGCAGGCTATGGTTTTATCTGTACGCTGAGCGATATGGTGGGGCGAAATAAAGCAGGCAAGCAATTCATCACGATCGATGGTGATGAACAGATCCTAACGCCTGTGATGTTCAACCCGACTCAACAATCGTTAGTGGTATCGGCTAGTAACACGGGTCGATTGTTAGTGTTTGTACTGGAAGAGATGAAGCGACTATCTGGTGGTGGAAAAGGTGTGGTGGTGATGGGCCTAAACGAAGGAGATGAGCTCGCATCGGTGTGCGTACTCAACCAACCGAAATTGATCGTCATCGCCCAAAACGGGGCAGGGCGCGAGCAAGTGATCAAGCTGTCTGAATCGGAACTACAGGGCATTTTCAGCAAGCGAGCTAGGATGGGGAAGGCTATCTCGATGAAACCGAAATCGATTGTATCGAGATTGGTGGCTGGAGAATAACGAAGTTTGTTTGTGCAACCTTGTTCAATTGATTCGGGATATGCAGGCTAGAACAACGATAGATAGTTACGACAACTTCAACTGAACCTTGCCAGATTTTCTACCGGGTGCAGCTTTAGGAATAAATCCAGATACCCTGCATCGCATACCCTCAATTGGTTTTCCATTGACGAACTTGGTTGATTGGTAGGACATGATGTCACCTTTTGCAGTGAGATCATAAAGAAGGGGGAGAATCTTTTGAAGTGAAAGTCCAACTTCTTTAGCGATGTCGGCATCTTGGCTTTCACCGTGCTTCTTGAGGTAAGCGATTATTTCGTTTTTCATCAATGTCTCTCTTGATCTATTCCAGTTACAACAGTACGCAACACGCCAACAAGTATCTCCATACTACTCGTCAGTAGGTCGAACTGCTCATCGTTGGGTTTACCCTGCGCCAATGAATGCTAATGTATCTTCAAGTGGCAGGTATGACTGACTCAAACTCCAAGATTCGGTCGTTCATTTATGGACTCTAGTCCCTTAGATGGCGCCTCTTACTTCAAACATGACTGAGTCTAGCTCGTTCCCTTGCGAATCTTGCAATTGCAGTCTGTGCTTGCCTCCAGAAGGTGTCCAGCCTATGTCACTTCCTGTGCCGACATTCACATCATCCATGAACCATGTCACCTCTTGATTACCCTGAGAGCTAAATTGCATACGCTGATACTTGCTTGGAATGTCTGGATCCATGGCAATCAAGGTGCCATCTGGCGGATATAGAATCTTGGCACGTATCTCGTGACTTGTTCCTTTGTCGACCAAACGTATCTCCTCAACCTCGGTGCCTTCAACAAAGAATTCGGTTCTAGCAGATTCGATTGCTGGAACGAAATGCATCGACTGAGTGACGACGCCGCGCGGTATCTGGGGTGACGGACTGACACTTCCCATATGTAGATAATCCATCATGTCGCGCCATACTGGCGCCGCGCCACTCACACCTGACACGTCACGCATCGGTTCGCCGTTGAAGTTACCCACCCACACACCAACGGTGTAACGGCTGGAAAAGCCGATACACCAGTTGTCACGCATATCCTTACTTGTGCCTGTTTTTGCGGCAGTCCATACGCGGGTGGCAAGTGGATTTTCCAGACCGAAAGTCAATGCACGTGCCCCTCTGTCAGCAAGAATATCGGCGATGATGAAGGCGGCCTGTTTAGAAAGGACCTTTTTGCCCGGCAGCTTTTTTTCTGTCGAGCGGTAGCGAAGACTATGCCAGACACCTTTGTTGGCCAGTGCTCGGTAAGCGTTAGTCAGATCAATCAAACGCACATCTACGCCACCAAGCGCCAAACTGAATCCATAGTGGTCACCATCCTGTGTCAGGCTATCCAAACCGTAGGCACGCAAGCTACGTGTGAATTTATCTACGCCGATTAAGCCGAGCGCTCGCACTGCAGGAACATTGAGTGATGAGGCAAGAGCGGTACGTACGCTTACCGAACCTTTGAAATCTCGGTCATAGTTCTGCGGGATATAAAGCCCCATGGGGGTGGTCAGTTGGATCGGAGTATCTTCAAGAACAGAGGCCGCAGTCAGACGTTTCTCTTCAATGGCAGTACCGTATAAGAATGGTTTCAAGGTAGAGCCAGCCTGACGTAAGGATGCCACACCATCGACCCTAGCTGCATCAGATAACTCAGCGCTACTGCCTACGTATGCCAGAACATCGCCACTCTTGTTGTCGATGACAACGACGGCACCGTCACTTACATTCTGCGTATTGATCGACATTAGGTGCTCGCGCAGCGATTGAATGGCGAAGCGTTGTAGGTTCGCATCCAGCGTAGTAGTAACGCGAGCGCCCGGTTGAGTCAGGAGTTTTTGGGCAAGGTGAGGTGCGATGCTGTTTTGCGGAATCACATATCCCTGCGTGTTCAGTGCTGCTTGCGCTAAAACATTCAACGACTCGCAGGAGGAAGCATCGTCACGTTGGGTTGCCTTGAGTAAGGCGCAGGCACGGTTGGCAGCTTGTGTTGGTTTTGCCATCGGGCCTTTTAGTAAGGCCATCAGTAGTAGGGATTGCTCACGATTAAGCGAAGAAGGATGGACGCCATACAGAGCGAACGAGGCTGCATGGATACCAACGATTTCACCACGGAAAGAGGCTAGATTGAAATACGCTTCGAGTATCTCCTGCTTGCTCCAGTTTTTTTCAATCTGCTGTGCAGCACGAATCTGTCGCCATTTTTGGCTCAGAGTGCGTCTCGATTTTGCGGGAGCTAATGATGGATCGAGAAATCCTGCCAGTTGCATCGTCAATGTAGAAGCGCCGCGCGGACGTTTGCCATCAAAGACGTGAATAAGACTAGAAGCACTGGATGACATTATTGCCAGCCAGTCCACACCGTTGTGATCAAAGAAACGCTTGTCTTCAGACAAGAGCAGCAACTCTTGCGAGGCAGAAGATATATCACTCAATTTGACCCATTCCAGACGACGTACTTTGTTGTCGATCCGCTTGACTGCAATCACCTCACCGTTGCGATCAAGTAGCCAAGCCTCGGAGGGACGATAGGCCGCTTTGGATGCGGCGAAGCTGGGGAGGGCGGATGGATACGTCAGCAACGACCAAGGCACCAGCAGCAAACTGATTGCTGTGGTGAGCAGCAGGATGAGGCGCAGGGCATTGAAAGGTGACGAGAAAGTCATTGTCCTTATGTGGTTACGACTTTGTCAGTTGGTGACAATCACCCCATTCGATGGAACTTCCGAGCTCCCTAAATATTTGTGGCAATGCTGCCTTGGCTTTGGGATGTACATCATGGAATAACAGCATGCCATGTCGTTTGATGAGCATCAGTGTGATCATTCGATTAGTGATGTCGTCGATAGTTACATGGTTGTTCCAGTCTTGTGAGTCCAGATTCCATAAAGCTACGTGCAACGACTGTGATTGCAAAAACACACCGCTGTCATCTTTCCTCTGACCATAAGGGGGGCGAAATAATGGGACAACGTTATATTTTGAAAGCGTCTCATTTAATAGCGACTGAGTGCGCTTGATTGAGTCTTGCCATTCATTCCATTTAGCATGCGATTGATGTTCCCAGCCGTGCGAGGCGATACACTGGTTTGTATACAATCCCGCAAGAGATGCTCTATCTGATTTCTTCAGCCGTGCTTGGAGATTTTCGCCCAGCACAAAGAACACGGCAGACTTATTTTCTGTTTCCAGCATACCCAAAGTTTCATCGGTATTTCCTTGAGAACCTGTTGGACCATCGTCAAAGGAAAGGTAAAACTGCCGATCTGAAAATGAATCACCATTCCATTCGTTTTCGTTGAAGAAATCGATTTCGCTGCTGACTTTTGGGAATAGCGCTGCCAAGCGCAATTGCTCCGCAACATATGCCCGTGAAAAGTTACCCAGGTTGTCTCTCCAAGCCAACAGATTTGGCGGTGTTCGGAGTTTTGCATCGGCAGCCTTTTTTTCCAAATCATCAATTGTGGTCACGTTACCAATACACGTCCAATCACTTACTGAACAGTTTGTTGATGCCCGCTGATAGTTGAGCAACGATAATCCGTACTCTTTTCCAAGCCATTTTTCAACGGATGCGCGATTAACGCTTTTTATCTTGAACGATGTCAGCATTTCAGCCTCGGAGAGGCGTTGCATATCTTGCAGAGCCAGAATATAGACAAGGATCGCGGCTCGCGATGCTCGATCAAAATTGGCGGGAGTGTTGATCGCCGCTCCCCATAGCTGACGATCTGCTTTGGCAACAACAGCAGGGCCAGCATAGTCGGCCATTGCTGTTGTGGGGGCTAACGACGATACGGAGAGCGCTACCGCTATTGGCAGCGCAGCCGCTACTTGTTTCAATCCATGTCTACTAAACATTAGTGCCCAGCCTTTTCTTGCATTCGCTGAATCGCCTTGTCGTATACAGGATTAGCTTTATCATTCTTCGCGTATTGGTACTCACGCAATGCATCGCTCCACTGACCAGCGGCCTCATAAATCTTACCGTTGTTGAAGTGCGAGCTTGCGCGAACAGTCGCGGCGGTTGGGCCATTGGCTAATGCAATCGCTTTGCGGTTAGCCCACATGGCTTCTGCAACGCGTCCGGCTTTTTGGAAAGCCAAACCTAGGTTGCTGTATGCCTGCCCATAGTTTCCATCTAGTTCTATGGCTGCCTGATATAAGCGGATGGCTTCATCAAGATTGCCAGAGTGATAAGCATTTTCACCTTGCTTATTCAGGATGTTGGCTCTGTTTTGATTATCAGCACTATAGCTGATGGTTTGTACTGAAGTGTGATCTATCACACCTTGCAAATCAGTATTGCCTAGCCGCACATCTCCCGTAATCCCAGTGATTGAATTGTAATCTTGGAACTCCCCCGATTCTGTTACAGCAAATACTGTCCATAAATTACCGACTGTATTTGCCGGAACGTAATAAGTTCTAATAAGTGTTTGTCCTACATAAACGAATACTTTTGCTCCGC
>PNNY01000123.1 GCA_013824485.1 Sideroxydans sp. | reverse complement strand
TGATCTTTTGGTTCGTCATGGTTTTCTCATTTAGTTGATATTCAGCACGATTTAATTCGTATACTTCGAGCCATCTTTCGGTGTCCGAAGAACGTGAGCGGTAAATGAAATGAGTCGCGTCCTGCTGTTCAACAAACCTTATGGAGTGGTCTGCCAATTCAGTCGTGACGGATTGCATCCGACGCTCGCGGATTATATTCCTGTTGCTGAAGTTTATGCGGCGGGTCGCTTGGATACGGATAGCGAAGGGCTACTACTGCTCACCGATGACGGCAAGTTGCAACATCGCATCACCGACCCCAAGCACAAACTACCCAAGACCTACTGGGTGCAGGTCGAGGGGGTGCCAGGCGATAACGCATTGGAACAGTTGAAGAAAGGCGTCATGTTGAAGGATGGCATGACCTTGCCCGCACAGGTGGAATCGATGGAAGAACCTGCAAATCTGTGGCTGCGAGACCCACCCGTGCGTTTCCGCCAATCCCTTCCCACCTCATGGCTCCAATTGACCATTCGAGAAGGAAAGAACCGTCAAGTTCGGCGTATGACGGCGGCTGTCGGCTTTCCCACCTTGCGTTTGATACGTTTCTCCATCGGTGAATGGTCGCTATCTGGCTTGGCGGCTGGGGAATGGCGCGAGGAGAGGGTGGCTAATGTATAATGCGCGCCTTTCCGAATCATGGAACTTCAATGCCTATTTACGAATACCGATGCAGTAGCTGTGGCTCACAGAAAGATGTGATGCAGAAGTACAGCGATGCGCCGCTGACCGCTTGTCCTGATTGCGGCAAAGAGACCTTTGCCAAGCAGCTAAGCGCTCCCGGTTTTCAATTTAAAAGCTCATCGAATAGTTGCGACACAGGCGCGTGTTCGACGTGTCCGATGGCGGGAATGCACTAAATGAAGAAATACCTACTTACTGGTTTATTGGTACTCGTTCCACTGGTCATCACCTTGTGGGTGCTGAACTTCATCATCAGTATCTTGGATCAGTCGCTGTTGCTGCTGCCGCAGGCGTGGCATCCAGATAATCTGCTCGGTATCCACATACCCGGTTTGGGCGTCATTCTGACCGTGGTAGTGGTATTGGTCACAGGTCTTTTGGTGCGCAACGTGTTCGGTCAGCGTTTGTTGTCTTGGTGGGAGCACGTGTTGCGTCGCATCCCTTTCGTCAATGCCATCTACAACAGCGTCAAGCAGGTCAGCGATACCTTGCTGTCAGAGAGCGGCAATGCGTTCGGTAAAGTATTGTTGGTGCGTTACCCTCATGCGGAATCGTGGTCTCTCGCTTTCCAGACCAGTGTGCCTGCCGAAGTGACACGTAGACTGGCAGGGGAAGAATACGTCGGCGTATTCGTGCCAACCACGCCCAGCCCTGTGAACGGCTTCTATTTCTACGTGAAGAAGTCAGAGACCATCGAACTCGACATCAGCGTGGATGCTGCATTCAAAGCCATCGTCTCGATGGGCGTAGTGACCACGCCAGAAGTTGCGGCCAAGCTCGAGCGCCCCAATAGTTAAATCCAATCTTTCTTTTTGTAATCCTCACCTGTATCTCAAATCATGCGAACTCATTACTGCGGACAACTCAACGTTAATCATCTAGGCAACACCGTCACTTTGTGCGGTTGGGCGCATCGCCGCCGCGACCACGGTGGCGTCATCTTCATCGACCTGCGCGACCGTGAAGGTCTGGCGCAAGTCGTGTGCGATCCAGATCGTGCTGACATGTTCAAGATCGCTGAATCGGTACGTAACGAATATGTGCTGAAGATCACCGGGCGCGTTCGCCGCCGTCCAGAAGGTACTGAGAACAAGAATATCCCTAGCGGCGAGATCGAGTTGCTTTGCCACGAGATCGAAGTGCTGAACGTGGCGGTGACACCTCCATTCCAGTTGGACGATGAGAACCTGTCCGAGAACGTACGTCTGACCCATCGCGTCATCGACTTGCGTCGCCCGCAGATGCAGAACAACATGATGCTGCGCTACAAGACCGCACGTGCGTTCCGCCGCTTCTTGGATGACAAAGGTTTCATCGACATCGAGACGCCGATGCTGACCAAGTCCACACCAGAAGGCGCACGTGACTACCTTGTGCCTTCACGTGTGCACGCAGGTGACTTCTTCGCTTTGCCGCAATCGCCACAATTGTTCAAGCAGATGTTGATGGTGGCCGGTTTCGATCGCTACTACCAGATCACCAAGTGCTTCCGTGACGAAGACTTGCGCGCTGACCGCCAACCCGAATTCACGCAAGTCGACGTTGAGACATCCTTCATGACTGAAGAGCAGATCATGGAGATGATGGAAGAGATGATCCGCGTCGTGTTCAAGGATGCGCTGAATGTGACGCTGCCCAATCCATTCCCGCGCATGAGCTATGGCGAAGCGATGGATCGTTTCGGTTCCGACAAGCCAGACCTGCGTGTGACACTGGAGATCACTGATGTCACCGATGCAGTGAAGGATGTGGCATTTAAAGTGTTCGCGGGTGTGGCGAATTCGGACAATGGTCGCGTAGCGGCATTGCGTGTGCCGAACGGTGGGTCTATTTCGCGTAGCGAGATCGACGAGTACACCAAGTTCGTCAGCATCTACGGCGCGAAGGGTTTGGCTTACATCAAGGTCAACGACATCACGCAATTGAACGAGACAGGTCTGCAATCGCCTATCGTCAAGAACCTGAACGAAGCAGCATTGAAGACCATCATCGCCCGCACAGGCGCACAGAACGGCGACATCATCTTCTTCGGCGCAGACAAGACCAAGATCGTGAACGATGCCTTGGGCGCATTGCGCACCAAGATCGGCCACGCCAAAGGCCATGTGAATGGCAAGGCATGGGAGCCATTGTGGGTCGTGGATTTCCCGATGTTCGAATACGACGACGAAGGCAAGCGTTGGAACGCCTGCCACCATCCGTTCACCTCGCCAAAAGACGAGCATCTGCAATTCTTGGAAACCGATCCAGGCAAGTGCTTGGCCAAAGCCTACGACTTAGCACTTAATGGTTGGGAGATCGGTGGCGGCTCAGTGCGTATCCACAAAGAAGAAGTGCAGAGCCAAGTGTTCCGCGCCCTCAACATCGGCGCAGAAGAAGCGCAACTCAAGTTCGGCTTCCTGCTGGATGCGCTGCAATACGGTGCGCCCCCTCACGGTGGCTTGGCCTTCGGTCTGGACCGCATCGTCACCATGATGACGGGTGCGGAATCCATCCGTGACGTGATCGCCTTCCCCAAGACCCAGCGCGCGCAGTGTCTGCTGACACAAGCACCGTCTGCAGTGGATGAAAAGCAATTGCGTGAGTTGCACATCCGTCTGCGTACACCTGCGCCGGTAGAAGCACCCAAGGAGTAAGTCATGTGGCGCGGGGGGAAGGCGTGGTGGTGGATAGCGGCTGGCTTGGTGCTGGTCTTGTCCTTGGCGCAAGCGCGTAACCATCACTCGCATCACCCTGAGCAAACAGCGACCAACGAGTCCTTCCAAACCTCACGGGAAGAACTCGCTGGCGACTCCATCTTG
This sequence comes from Sideroxydans sp., assembly GCA_013824485.1. GTDB lineage: Bacteria > Pseudomonadota > Gammaproteobacteria > Burkholderiales > Gallionellaceae > Sideroxyarcus. Next base: position 1,695 of record PNNY01000123.1, on the reverse strand, counting down.
GTGGCGCAACTCCCCCCCGAAGGTCGCGAGACCTTGCAACTCATCAAGCGTGGCGGCCCCTTCCCTTATCCTCGCGATGGTGTGGTGTTCAGTAACTTCGAACGTATCCTGCCGCAGAAACAGCGCGGTTATTACCACGAGTACACCGTGAAGACACCGGGAGTGAACCATCGTGGCGCGCGTCGCATCGTGTGTGGTGTCGTACCTGAGTGTTACTACACGGCAGACCATTACAAATCGTTCAAACGTATCGTGGAGGCGCGCTGATGGATGACCTGTGCTATCTGCTGAAAGATGCGAAGGGAGCAGGGGTGTACAGCTTGAACTGCTCTTTGGATGCGCTACACGAATCCGTACAGCGTGCGGGCTTCGCATTGTTCGAGGTGGACATCGCCACCGCCCACGGCAAAGGTGAGGTGTTGGCAGAGATGGCACGTGCCATCCAAGCGCCGGAGTGGTTCGGACACAACTGGGATGCGCTGGCCGATGCACTCGGCGATCTCTCATGGAACAAAGCTCCGGGCTATGTCTTGCTCCTACGCGGCGAACATACGGGCGAAGCCATCTTGGACGACATCCTCAATGCCACCGTCGATTTTTGGCGGATGCAAGGCAAACCATTCTGGGTCTTCTTCGCCTGATGCCAAGAGACAAACAGCCGATCTCTGTACTGGTTGTCATCTACACCTCTGCACTTGATGTGCTCCTGCTGGAACGTGCCGACCATCCCGGATATTGGCAATCAGTGACGGGCAGTCGCGATGGCGACGAAACGTTACTTGAGACCGCCATCCGCGAGGCATCAGAAGAAACAGGATTGGTTGCGGCCAAGTTCGATCTCACCGATTGGCGGTTACAGAATGTCTACGAGATCTATCCGCACTGGCGCCATCGCTATCCTGATGGCATCACACAGAACACCGAGCATGTGTTCGGTCTGCAACTACCGCAGCAGATGCCTATCAGAATCTCTCCGCGCGAACATCTGAACTATCAATGGTTGCCTTACCAAGAAGCAGCAGATAAAGTCTTCTCGCCCAGCAATCGTGAGGCGATATTGCAACTGCCAGAAAGAATCCAGCATGTCTAACATCATCACCATCGACTACGACTACCCCGACACCGCGCAGACGAGTTGCAGCACCGCACACGCGTGGGCAAAGAAACCGCGCGAACCGGAAGCGGGTGAGAAGGCGGAGTTGATCGCGCGTATCAAGCGCATGCTGATAGAGCAGGACGCGGTGCTGGTGTCGCATTACTACGTACATCCTGACCTGCAAGACTTGGCAGAAGCCACGGGTGGCATCGTGTCAGACTCGCTCGATATGGCCAACTTCGGCCATCGTCATTCGGCCAAGACCATCGTCGTCGCTGGTGTGCGATTTATGGGTGAGACGGCGAAAATACTTAATCCCGAAAAGCGCGTGCTGATGCCTGATCTCGAAGCGGAATGCTCACTTGATCTTGGATGTCCAGATGAGGAGTTCGCTACTTTTTGCGATGCACACCCTGATCGAACTGTCGTCGTGTATGCCAACACCAGCGCCGCCGTGAAAGCGCGCGCGGATTGGATGGTGACCAGTTCCATCGCATTGCCTATCGTCAAACATCTGAAAGAGCGTGGTGAGAAGATACTGTGGGCGCCGGACCGCCACCTTGGCAGCTACATCCAAGAGCAGACGGGCGCGGACATGT
>PNNY01000122.1 GCA_013824485.1 Sideroxydans sp. | reverse complement strand
CCACCCCTTTTGCTGCAGCAACTCCATCACATAACGGTCACCCACCTTGGCGCGCGCGAACGGGATGCCAAGCTTCTGCATGGCATGCTCGAAAGCCAGATTGGTCATCAACGTACCCACCATGCCGCCCTTCATCGTGCCTTGTGCTTGGCGCTGTTTGGCGATGACATAAAGCAGTTGGTCGCCGTCATACAGCTTGCCTTGAGCATCCACCATGATGAGACGGTCGCCATCGCCGTCCAATGCGAGGCCGATGTCAGCGTTATGCTCGACCACGGCCTTTTGCAAATTCTGTGGCTTTGTCGCACCGTAACCGTCATTGATGTTCTTGCCATTCGGCTGCGCACCAATAGTGACGACATCCGCACCGAGCTCATGGAACACGTGTCCTGCGATGTGATAGGTCGCACCGTGTGCACAGTCCACGACCATTTTTAATCCCCGCAGATTCATGTCCGCCGGGAAGGTGCTCTTGCAGAATTCGATGTAACGCCCTACCGCATCATCGATACGCTTGGCTTTGCCCAAACCATCAGAAGCGTTGGTCTGCATCGGTTTATCTAATTCATCTTCGATCGACGTTTCGATCGCATCCGGTAGTTTCGTGCCATTCCCAGAGAAGAATTTGATGCCATTGTCTTCAAATGGATTGTGCGAAGCCGAGATGACCACACCCGCTTGCAAACGCAATGCTCGGGTCAGATAAGCCACGGCAGGCGTCGGAATAGGGCCAGCCAAATAGACGTCAATACCTGCGGCAATGAGTCCCGCCTCCAGCGCAGACTCCAGCATGTAACCCGAGATGCGCGTATCTTTGCCAATGAGCACGGCAGGGCGCTCGCCCTGTGTGTGCTCCGCACTCGCCAACACCTTGCCAGCCGCATAGCCCAAATGCATCACGAACTGCGGCGTGATGGGATGATCGCCAACACGACCTCGCACACCATCCGTACCAAAATATTTTCTGCTCATCTCATTTCCTTATTCACCACATTCAAAATCTTCAGCGCATCGACTGTCTCACGCACATCATGTACTCGCACGATAGCTGCACCACGCTGCACCGCCAACATCGCTGCGGCGACGCTTGCCACAACGCGATCTCCAACATCGCGCCCCGTGATCGCGCCCAACATGGATTTGCGCGATAGGCCCGCCAATATGGGCACACCCAATGTCTTCAACGAATCCAAGTGCCTCAATAGTTCGAGATTATGCTCGACAGTCTTGCCGAAACCAAACCCAGGATCGATCAAGATGCGCTCCCGTGCGATTCCCACCTCCTCAAGTGCTGCGATACGCTCACGCAGGAATGCACTGACCTCATCCAACACGTCTTGGTAAACGGGGCGCTGCTGCATGGTCGCAGGTATCCCTTGTTTGTGCATCAGGCATATCCCTGCATTACTTTTTGCAACAACATCAAGCGCCCCGCCAGCTTGCAAGGCATTCACATCATTGACCATGCTCGCCCCAGCCGACAGCGCGGCATGCATCACGGTGGGTTTGTAGGTGTCGATGGAGATGGGGATAGCGATACTTCGAAGTCCCTCGATGACTGGCAACACGCGATCCAGCTCTTCTTGTTCACTCACATAGACAGCGCCTGGTCTTGTGGACTCTCCACCGATATCGAGTATGTCCGCCCCCTGCTCGATCAATCGCTGTGCGTGATCGATAGCGGCTAGTGTCGATGCATGATGCCCACCATCCGAAAAAGAATCAGGCGTGACATTGACGATACCCATCACGAGTGGACGAGAAAGATCTAAGTGGAAACTGCCGCAATGGAACATAAGAAAACGGGGACTTGCGCCCCCGTGTTAAGAATTAAATGCCTTCAGCCGGTTGATCGACCACAGGAGCCGCGGGCGCATCATCTTTCGGTGGCTCAGTCGCTTTAACACTTTGCGTTGGTTTGGGCGCACGTGGCGGATTGCCAGCCATGATGTCGTCGATCTGGTCGGCATCGATGGTTTCCCATTCCAGCAGAGCTTTGGTCATCGCTTCCATCTTGTCGCGATTTTCTTCAATGAGCTTACGCGCCAAGGCATATTGCTCATCAAGGATGCGGCGGATCTCGGCATCTACTTTCTGCATGGTGGTCTCGGAGATGTTCTTATGCGTCGTGACAGAGCGACCTAGGAAAACCTCCCCCTCGTTCTCTCCGTACACCATCGTCCCCAACGCTTCTGACATACCCCATTGAGTGACCATTTTGCGCGCCATATCGGTGGCACGTTCAAAGTCGTTGGATGCACCAGTGGTCATCTGCCCCATGAATATCTCTTCCGCGATACGCCCACCAAACAGCACGGCGATGGTGGAAAGGATGCGCACCTTATCCATGCTGTAGCGGTCTTCCGAAGGCAACTGCATGGTCAATCCCAATGCGCGACCACGCGGGATGATGGTGACTTTATGGACGGGATCAGTCTTAGGCATCAAACGCGCGACCAGTGCGTGACCAGATTCGTGATAGGCCGTGTTGCGACGTTCCTCTTCCGGCATCACCATCGAACGGCGTTCCGCACCCATGAATATCTTGTCTTTGGCGGCCTCAAAATCGTCCATCTCGACAAAACGCTTACCGCGACGTGCAGCAAACAACGCTGCCTCGTTCACCAGATTGGCCAAGTCCGCACCGGACATGCCGGGTGTACCACGCGCCAACACATTGGCATTCACGTCAGGCGCACACGGCACCTTGCGCATGTGCACCATCAGGATCTGTTCACGACCACGTATGTCTGGCAACGGCACGACTACTTGGCGGTCAAAACGGCCGGGACGCAACAGCGCCGCATCCAACACATCAGGGCGGTTGGTGGCAGCGATGACAATGACGCCACTCGCACCTTCGAAACCATCCATCTCGACCAACAAAGCATTCAATGTCTGTTCGCGCTCATCGTTGCCTCCACCCAAACCAGCTCCGCGCTGACGACCGACCGCGTCGATCTCGTCGATGAAGATGATGCAAGGCGCATGTTTCTTGGCTTGTTCGAACATGTCGCGCACACGTGCCGCACCGACCCCCACGAACATCTCAACGAAGTCCGAACCAGAGATGGAAAAGAACGGCACTTTCGCTTCGCCCGCAATGGCTTTTGCCAGCAAGGTCTTACCCGTACCCGGGCTACCCACCATCAACACGCCGCGAGGGATACGTCCACCTAGATTCTGGAATTTTGTTGGGTCGCGCAAGAAGTCCACCAACTCGGAGACTTCTTCTTTAGCCTCATCACAACCCGCCACATCGGCGAACGTCACGCGTTCTTTGGCTTCATCCAACATACGCGCCTTGCTCTTACCGAACGAGAACGCACCACCTTTGCCTCCGCCCTGCATCTGGCGCATGAAGAATATCCACACACCGATCAACAGCAACATAGGGAACCAAGAGATGAACACCTGGCTGAGGAAGCTCTGCTCCTCTTCGGGCTTGGCTTCGACCTTCACACCATTCTTGAGTAGATCGGAAACCAACCAGATGTCGCTCGGTGCGAAAGTGGTGATGCGTTTGCCGTCGGTGGTGGTCGCTTTCAAGTTGCGCCCTTCGATGGTCACCTTATCGACATGCCCCGCCTTCACCTCGTCCAAGAATTGCGAATAATCCAATTGCACTTGCGCCGTCGATTGCTGACGCGCATTGAATTGGTTGAATACGGTCATCAGCACCAAGGCTACGACCATCCAGATTCCGACACTCTTGAATAGATTGTTCACACCAGCTCCTTACCGAGCGAAAAACGAAGTTGCATTAGACACTGTCCAAGCTTATTTCTCAAGCTTGCCTAGACCTACAAGATACTGCTCGCTACTGCGGTCGCGCGATGCTTTCGGCTTACGGGTGACCACTTTCTCAAAGTGGCCGCGCGCTAGCTTCAGATAGTCTTCAAAGCCGATGCCTTGGAATATCTTCACCACGAACGAACCGCCAGGTGCGAGATGCTTAGCGGCAAAATCCAAAGCCAACTCCGCCAGATACATCGAGCGCGCCTGATCGGCCGAACCCACGCCACTGATATTGGGGGCCATATCCGACATTACAAGGCCGATTTGACGACCATCGAGCATCTTTTCGAGCTGCGCCAGAACACTATCCTCACGGAAGTCACCTTGGATGAACTCCACACGGGGTAACGGATTCAAGGGCAACAGATCCAATGCGATGATGCGCCCATGCATGCCCATCTTCTTAGCAACTACCTGACACCAACCACCCGGCGTCGCGCCAAGGTCGACCACCACCATGCCAGGCTTGATCAGATTGTCACGCTCGTCCAGCTCCATCAACTTGTAGGCGGCACGCGAACGGTAACCTTCCTTCTGCGCACGCTGCACATAGGGGTCGTTCACATGCTCTTGCATCCATTGTTTGCTGGTTTTAGTAGCCTTCATCGTTTAGAATCCGCGCCTTAATCGAATAAGGTCAATATGTTGAATCTATCTGTATCGCAGCGCCTCGACCTCAAAGGTCGCGCCCACGCTCTCAAACCTATCATCATCATCGGCAATGCTGGTTTGACATCTTCCGTATTGAACGAGATCGAGCGTACCCTTAAAAGTCACGACTTGCTAAAGGTTCGTGTGATGAATGATGACCGCGAAGCGCGTGCCACCATGCTGAATGAAATCTGCGAAACATTGAATGCCGGACCTGTGCAACACATAGGCAAGATCTTGGTCATCTATCGCCCACTCGCCGTTCCCATCGCAAAAGCACCTCCCAAGAGACGTTCAGGCAAAGCACTCACCAAGAAGCAGCTGGGAAGCCGCACTTAATCAGATATATTGGACTTCGACGACTTCGTACTCGCGCACCCCACCTGGCGCTTGCACTTCTGCCACATCACCACTGGATTTACCGATTAGCGCACGCGCGATGGGTGAACTGATGGATATCTTGCGCTTCTTGATATCCGCCTCATCGTCACCCACAATCTGATAGGTCACCACGTCGCCGTTGTTCACATCTTCCAGCACCACGGTCGAGCCGAATACACAACGACCATCCGCATTCAGCGTCTTAGGATCGATGATCTGTGCGCTACCCAGCTTGAACTCCAACTCGATGATGCGACCTTCGACGAAAGACTGCTTCTCTTTTGCCGCTTCGTATTCCGCATTCTCCGACAGATCACCCTGAGCACGTGCTTCCGAGATGGCATTGATCACGGCAGGACGCTCGACTGTCTTGAGGTTATGCAATTCTTTGCGCAATGTCTCTGCGCCGACGACCGTCAATGGGACCTTACTCATGGGATGCTTCCTTAATTGAATCGACGGTGCAACGACTGCACGTCA
>PNNY01000121.1 GCA_013824485.1 Sideroxydans sp. | reverse complement strand
TGTGTCCGTCTAGTGATTCGATGTCCTGCTGGATCTGGCGCACCTCATCCACCTGCGCTGCACTAAGTGTCTTACTGCGCACCAAGAATGAAACCGCACGTTGCGTGTCCATCACATTACGACGGATGCGACCATTGACGTGTTCCGCATGGGCGATCTCGGCCAAAGAATCGCTGGCTTCTCTATCCGTCAGCTTAGAACCCAACACGCTTTGGCTGACGCGCCCCAGATCGGCATACACCTCTTCCAGTGCGTCCGCAGAAAATTCCACATCCATGCCATACAGATCGACTAGTACATCACGCGAATCATGGATGGCACCCGATTCGGCGTGTAGCCGCATGCGCAACAAACGGAAGATGGGCAGGTCTTCCTCGTGGATGCTGATAAGGGTGTCGCCACTCAACACAAAGGCGACCGCGACGCTGTGCGAATGACTTTCGGTACCTGACAGAAAATCGGAGCGCAGGTGCAGATCACCCTCATGTTCGAAGAAGCGCGCGCTCGCCTCGATGTCACGCAGATGCTCAGGGCTGGGCAGATGCAGGTCGTAGGCGGCTTCCACCCACTTCACCTCTTCTGGTGTGGCGGTCACCATATCGACCCATACAGGGGCGGCTTGGCGCAGATCGCCCCCCAGTTCGACGTGGATACGCACGAGGCGTCCGTTGTTCAGCGTGAAGGCATGCAGCATGGTCAATTCCTTGGTTGGTTCAGGGCATTATCGCCGCATAGTCCGTCTTCAGAAAAGCCTAGTTTGTCTATTTAGGCCATACACGAGTCGGGGTCGAGAGAATACGGTGCATAAGGTAGAATGCGCGCCTTGAAACGTAAGGCAAATGGCATGAACGCTCGGCTACGCGAAATACCCTACAACTACACCTCATTCTCTGATCGTGAGATCGTCTTGCGCCTGCTCGGCGCGGAAGCTTGGGACATCATCAACACGCTGCGCGAAGAGCGCCGCACCGGTCGCTCCGCGCAGATGCTATACGAGGTACTCGGCGACATCTGGGTACTGACGCGCAACCCATATCTGGAAGACGACCTGCTCTCCAATAACAAACGCCGCAAGGCTTTGATCGGTGCGCTGTATCACCGCCTCAACGCCATCGAGGCGCGCCGCGTGGCCACCGCAGGTGCCGTAGATACAAGCAAAGATCACAACGCCAAAGTAGGCCGTTTGCTGGAACTGACCAAGCGCGCCATCGAACGTTTCGCCATGGATTTCGAGACGACGCTGGATCTGCGCAAACGTGCGCTACGTTCTCTCAGCAAACATACCCGCAAGGACAACATCCAGTTCGATGGTTTGGCGCGTGTGTCGCACGTCACCGATGCCACTGACTGGCGTGTGGAATATCCCTTTGTAGTACTCCATCCCGACACCGAGGACGAAGTCGCTCCATTGGTGCGTGCTTGTATCGAACTCGGGCTGACGCTCATCCCTCGCGGTGGTGGCACGGGCTATACCGGCGGTGCGATCCCACTGGATAAATACTCTGCGGTCATCAACACCGAGAAGCTGGATACGCTCTCTGCTGTCGAACCTATGCTCCTGCCCGGCGTGAACCAATCCTACGCCACCATCCATTGCGGTGCGGGTGTTGTGACGCGACGTGTGATGGAAGCAGCGGACAGCAACGGCCTGGTTTTCGCCGTTGATCCGACCTCGGCAGATGCGTCATGCATCGGCGGTAACGTGGCGATGAACGCGGGCGGCAAGAAGGCCGTGCTGTGGGGCACCGCGCTAGACAACCTCGTGTCGTGGAAGATGGTCACGCCCGACGGACTGTGGATGGAAGTGGTGCGTCTGCGCCACAACTTCGGCAAGATCCACGACGCGGAGAGCGCCGAGTTCCGCATCACTCGCTACCAAGAGAACGGCAAGACGCCCATCGGCGAACCCGAGATATTGACCATTCCCGGTGGCGCATTCCGCAAGGCGGGTCTGGGAAAGGACGTCACCGACAAATTCCTGTCCGGCTTGCCCGGCATCCAGAAGGAAGGCTGCGACGGCATCATCACTTCGGCGCGCTTCATTCTGCATCGCGAGCACAAATTCACGCGCACCGTATGTCTGGAATTCTTTGGCCAAGTGCATGAGGCAGTGCCTGCCATCGTCGAGGTCACAGAATATTTCAAACAACGTAGCGATGCATCGCCCGCCTTCCTCGCCGGTCTTGAACATCTGGACGAGCGTTATCTGAAAGCGGTCGGCTACGCCACCAAATCAAAACGCGGCACACGCCCCAAGATGGTGTTGATCGCCGATGTGGTGGGTGACGACGAACGTACCGTGGGCGAAGCCGCCTCCGAGATCGTGCGCATGGCGAACCTGCGCCACGGTGAAGGTTTCATCGCCGTCTCCGCCGAAGCGCGCAAGAAGTTCTGGTTAGATCGTGCGCGCACCGCTGCCATCGCCAAGCACACCAACGCCTTCAAGATCAACGAGGACGTGGTCATCCCCTTGCCTCGCATGGGCGACTATTGCGACGGTATCGAGCGCATCAACATTGAATTGTCTTTGGGCAATAAGATTAAATTGCTGGATGCGCTGGACGAATTTTTCAAGGGCGAATTGCCGTTGCGCTACCAGGACGATGCACAACTGGGTGATGCCGAGTTGTTGGGTAACCGTCCTCAGGCGGCACAACAACTCCTTGCCGAAGTGCGTACGCGCTGGACATGGCTGCTGGAGAACTTGGATGCGCCGCTGTCTGCTTGCACATTCGCGCCGGCCGACAAACAAGATGCCGTCACTGTTTTCGACGCGGTACAACGCCATCTGCTGCGCGCATCATGGAAGCGCGAGTTGCGCGAACCGCTGCGCCACATCTTCAGCGGCAGCACCTACGAACCCATTCTCGAACGCTGCAATGCCACGCATCAGAGCGTGTTGAAGAGCCGCGTGTTCGTCGCGCTGCACATGCATGCAGGTGATGGGAACGTGCACACCAACATCCCAGTGAACTCGGATGATTACGTGATGCTGCAACAGGCATATGCCGCTGTGGATCGCATCATGCAGTTGGCGAAAGACTTGGGCGGCGTCATCTCTGGCGAACACGGCATCGGCATCACCAAGTTCGATTATTTGGAAAAATCAGAGCTCGCTCCTTTCGCTGCCTACAAGCAGAAGGTCGACCCTGAAGGGCGTTTCAACAAAGGCAAACTGTTGTCGGGTAGCAACCTTGAGCGCGCGTACACCCCCAGCTTCAATTTGATGGAATTGGAAAGCCTAATCCTTGAGAAGAGTGAGCTGGGCGACATCTCCGACTCCATCAAGGACTGTCTGCGCTGTGGCAAGTGCAAACCCGTTTGCTCCACGCACGTACCGCGCGCCAATCTGCTCTACTCGCCGCGCAACAAAATATTAGCAACATCCCTGCTCATCGAAGCCTTCCTGTACGAAGAGCAGACACGACGCGGCGTATCCATCGCCCACTTCGACGAGTTCAACGATGTGGCCGACCACTGCACGGTGTGCCATCGCTGTGAGAAACCCTGCCCTGTCGATATCGACTTCGGCGATGTGTCCGTCGCGATGCGCAACTTCCTGCGCAAGCAAGGCAAGAAGAACTTCAGCCCCGTGACGGCGACGTCGATGCTGTTCCTCAATGCATCCGACCCGATGACCATCAAGCTCATCCGCAAAGTGATGATCGAGTGGGCATACAAAGGCCAGCGTCTCGCCCATCGCATCGCGAAGAGTTTCGGCTTGCTCAACAGTCAACTCAAACATCCGCCCGCCACCGTGGGTAAACCTTCGCTCAAGGCGCAGGTCATCCACTTCATCAACAAACCGATGCCCGGAGGTTTGCCCAAGAAGACCTCGCGTGCGCTGCTCGATATCGAGGATGACACCATCGTTCCCGTCATCCGTGACCCACGCAAATTGAATGAAGAATCCGAAGCGGTGTTCTATTTCCCCGGCTGCGGTTCGGAACGCTTGTTCGGCCAAGTGGGGCTAGCGACACAAGCGATGTTGTACGAAGTGGGCGCCGTGACGGTATTGCCCCCGGGCTATCTGTGCTGCGGCTATCCGCAGAACGCCTCTGGTCAAGACGACAAGGCCAATCAGATCACCACCGACAATCGCGTGCTGTTCCACCGCGTAGCAAACACGCTGAACTACCTCGACATCAAGACGGTGATCGTGTCCTGCGGTACGTGCATGGATCAACTGCTGAAGTACCAGTTCGACAAGATATTCCCCGGCTGCCGCTTGCTCGACATCCACGAGTATCTCTTGGAAAAAGGCGTGAAACTGCAAGGTGTCGAAGGCACACGTTACATGTATCACGATCCTTGCCACTCACCAATGAAGACCTACGCGCCACTCAAAGTGGTGAGCGAATTGATGGGCAGCACGATCCCGCTGAACGACCGCTGCTGCGGCGAGTCGGGCACCTTCGGCGTGGCGTCGCCGCACATCGCGACGCAAGTGCGCTTCCGCAAGGAAGAGGAGTTGCGCAAAGGCTCTACTGCCCTGCGTGCGGATGGCTTCAGTGGCGAGGTGAAGATACTCACCTCATGCCCTGCATGCCAACAAGGCTTGAGTCGCTACAACGATGACGTGGACACGACCACCGACTACATCGTTGTCGAGATGGCGAAGCATCTGCTCGGTCCGAACTGGATGGCCGAGTATGTCGCCAATGCCAATGATGGCGGTATCGAACGAGTGCTGTTATAAACTGAAGACATGCTTTCGCTAGAACCCACCGACGACCTCGCACAACCGGCATTCAAAGATGCCGCCTCATGCACCCAATGGTTGAGTCAGTTGCAACTGACCAATCTTAATTTGGCGCACGGTACGCTACGCAAACAATTGGATGAATTGAATCGCTGCCCGCTCAAAGGCAGCGATCGCTTGCAGACCTTGGAAACATTGCGCGAGACCATCGCAGTCGTTCAAAACGATTTTGCCAAGAAATTGGTCGGCAAGAAATTGCCGCTAGCGGACGATGAATTCATTCTCCTCCTCTCGCTTTCTAGCCTGTGGCAAAGCATGCTCAACGGCTATCAGCGTTGCTTGCAAAGTGCAGAGATGGGCGACAAGGCGCTCGCTGCGCAGATGGCTATGCTGTGCCAACGCTGTGTGCAATACAGCAGCTTGCAGATCGGTGATTTCTTGCGCGCAGGTTGTGAGCCGGATGGTAAATCATGGCAACAACTGCACTCGTTGTACGCACACATCGAATCGTTGGGGTTGCAAAACGAAGCGGTGCGCGACGAGCGTTATCACGCTGGGCATCCCATCACGTGTCGCACGCTGTATGCCAAGACCATGCTCATGCACCGTGCACGCTTGCTCGGCTTGTCGCGTAGCCATTGGCACATCGCCGAGCGCTGGCTCAGCCTCTGGGGCGATGCCATCACTATCGAACCGCG
>PNNY01000120.1 GCA_013824485.1 Sideroxydans sp. | reverse complement strand
CGTCATCAAAATGCCTGAAGGTGAGACCACCAAGTTGCGTCGTCGCAAAGCGGGAGAAGCGATGCGTAAGCTCATGCAGAAGATGTTGTTCGAATCACAGCCCAAGCAAACGCTCTACACCAGTTTGTTGGACACGATCTCGATCTATGGACGTAGTCGCCATGTGATGGAAGACATCAAACAGATCGAATACTCGTATGGCGACTTACTCAAAATGACGTTGGCATTGGGCAGACTCGTTGCCAAACATAGCCAGCCTAACGAATGTGTCGGTATCTTGATGCCTAATCTTGCCGCAACGGTTGGCATGATGATCGGCACTGGTTCGCAAGCTCGTGTGCCTGCCATGCTGAACTACAAGGCAGGAGCGGCGGGGATGCAAGATGCGTGTACAGCAGCTAAGATTTCAACCATCTTCACCTCACGCGCTTTCCTCGAACAGGCTAAATTGGAAGCGGATGTCGCAGGTATTCAAGGCGTCAAAATCTTGTATTTGGAAGATCTGCGCCCAACGTTGAGCGTGGCAGACAAGTTGTGGGTCGTTTACGGCATGATGTTCCCACGCCTAGTCGAAAAGCAATGTGACCCAGAAAGCACAGCCGTTGTGCTGTTCACCTCTGGCTCAGAAGGCAAGCCGAAAGGTGTGGTGCTGTCACATCGCGCGCTGTTGTCCAACATCGCACAAGTTCGCTCCATCATCGACTTCTCGGCAGAAGATAAAGTGCTGAACGCTTTGCCGATCTTCCATTCCTTCGGCCTCACGGGTGGCACACTGCTTCCCATCCTAACGGGCATGAACCTCTTCCTTTACGCCACGCCATTGCACTATCGCGTTATTCCTGAGATCGCTTACGACCGTAATTGCAGCGTGTTGTTTGGCACCAGCACCTTCCTCGCCAACTATGCAAAATTTGCCCATCCCTACGACTTCTTCCGCTTGCGTTATGTCGTTGCAGGCGCTGAAAAACTGTCTACTTCGGTGCGTGAGTTGTGGTTCGAGAAATTCGGCATCCGTATCCTTGAGGGTTACGGTGCGACCGAGACCGCCCCCGTGCTGGCCGTGAACACCCCAATGGCCTATCGCAGCGGTACGGTTGGGCAGTTGTTGCCTTGCATCGAACATCGCCTGATCCCCGTGCCCGGCATCGATAAAGGCGGCATGTTGCATGTGCGCGGCCCTAACGTGATGTCTGGTTACTATCGCTTCGATAATCCAGGCGTCTTGCAAGCGCCGTCCTCTGAAGCGGGTGAAGGCTGGTATGAAACGGGTGATGTGGTCTCCATCGATGAGGATGGCTTTGTATCTATCGAAGGGCGAGTGAAACGATTTGCTAAAGTTGCAGGCGAAATGATCTCGCTGGAAGTGGTCGAGAAATTGGCGACACATGCCATTGCCAATGCGATGCACGGCGCAACGACTCAGCCCGATGGCACACGTGGTGAAGCCATCGTGTTGTTCACTACGGATGCGACTTTGACGCGAGAAGCCCTGACTGCTGCTGCCAAGTTCCTCGGGATTCCCGAGATCGCCGTGCCGCGCAAGATCAAACTCGTGGACGTTCTGCCACTACTCGGTACAGGTAAGACAGACCATGTGACTTTGAAACGTATGGCGGAGGCTGTGTGATGAACGACAGAAAGACGCTCGATATGCCTTTGATGTCTTTTGGCATGATGTCAGTATTGGTTGCCCAATTCTTTTCTGCACTGGCTGACAATGCCATCCTCATCGCGGCTATCGCTATCGTGAAGTCGCAAGGGTTGGCAAATCTTGTGCCGATGTTGCAGGAATCCTTTGTCGTGCCCTTTATCTTGCTAGCGCCCTTCGTCGGGCAAATCGCAGATGGCTTCCCCAAAGGGCGCGTGATGCTGGTGGCGAACCTTATCAAATTGGCGGGTGCGCTAGCGATGGTGGCGGGCGTGAATCCACTCACTGCTTATGGCTTGATCGGTATTGGCGCGGCGATGTACTCACCTGCTAAATACGGCATCCTTTCGCAGATGTTTGGTCCTGGTTCCCTTGTGCGAGCAAACGGCATGATGGAAGGATCGACTATCGTTGCCATTTTGTTCGGCGTTGTTCTCGGTGGTTGGCTTGCCGATCATTCATTGCAATGGGCGTTCACAGGTGTCGTTGCAGCCTATGCACTTGCCGCATTCGCCAACCTATTCATTCCAGCACTGCCCGCAGAAAATACTGAGGCGAACTTTAATCCGTGGCGACTGATGAAAGAATTCATCGTCTCACTCAAGGTCATGTTCAAGAACCCAGATACACGCTTCAGTCTGTTGGGTACGAGCGCATTCTGGGGAACAGGTACAACCTTGCGCCTGATGCTATTTGCATGGGTGCCTGCCGCTTTGCTCATCACCGACAATCAAACGCCCGCCAATCTGATGGGGGCGGTCTCTATCGGTATCGTATTGGGAGCCATTGGCGCAGGTCTTTGGATTTCACTAGCAAACGTCAATCGAGCTCTGATTGGAGGACTGTTGCTCGGGGTGTTCATCCTGATGCTTGCCTTCGTCAACAGTCTCACACTGGCTTTCGCACTCATGATTGCAATCGGCATCTGCGGTGGCTCCTTCGTTGTACCGCTTAACGCCCTACTGCAAGAGCGCGGCCACGAAAGCATAGGCGCAGGTAATGCGCTGGCAGTGCAGAACTTTGTGGAGAATATCGCTATGTTATTGTTCGTAGGTGCTTATAGCTTGGCGGCGGCTGGCTTTCCAACAACGCTGATTATTATTGTATTTGGTGTGTTACTTTTTGGAGTCGTCGGCTTCCTGGCTGCATTAAGACTAAAACAATAACTGATTGCAGGAACCCATCATTTCAGGAGATGAAAATGGATCGAGTGTTCACAATGGCAATAAAAATACTCTTACTTCTGATTGGTGGGGGGATGCTGTTAGGTGGGGGATTTTGTGTTGTGACGAATGTTATATTTTTGGGGCCAAGCATGTTTGAGCGAGCGATGTTGCTCTACATGGTACTGATGGGGATTTCAGCGCTAGTTGCTTGGCTTGGTTGGAAGTTGATCCGATGGGCGCGCTCTGTAAAAAGTGCATCTGATTTCGGTGGCGAAGCGAAGGACGAAGAAACATAACATTTTCAATGTTACTTACTCCTAGCATCTATAAGGAAACTGATGGTATGAAACACCAAATTAAGTGGATTGCGCTAGTTGTTGCATTCGTTACAGCGATAGCAGCATCGATGGGCTGTGCAACGATGGCAGCTTCATCAATCGTAAATAGTGGAGATTCCAATTTCTATTACAAACCAGTCCATAGCGACGAGATCATTGCTATTGGCCGCTTAGATGCAGCACTTGCCAAGGAAATGGAGCAGGACAACGTCGTTGCTTTCATTGGAATGAAAAACACTTACTTGTTGCATAAAGGCGGCGCAGAACTAGAGCAGATTTCGCAACTTAAGCTGGATGGCAAGCGCATGGATATTGATGCGATCAGAAGTTATAAGTTGTATCGGAAGGACAAGCAGGTATGGGGGGAGTTGATTCTGACTTATGGCGGCGGGGCAGAAGTTTCAGGTGAAGAGCAAGCCGAGCTTGCAAAGGGAGGCTTCACTGCAATCAAAGGTGTACGAAATAATCAATATCAAAAGAAAGTCGGTATCGAAGGCATGATTTATCCGGCAATCAAGTTGTCAGATCAACAAATGTCGAAATTGACCACTCGACGTGCTTTCAATCTTTACAACCCCAGAGACGCTAAACCGCCAGTGATTGGCAAGATATTGAAATCGCCATTGATTGTTGCTGGCGTGGCGGCAGATGTTGCATTGGTGCCTGTGTACAAAGTTATTTTGGGCGTTACCGCCGTGGTTCTTGTGGTTGCGCATTGATTCAATGACGATAGGCATAGGCAATGTTTCCGCTAACTGATCAACCTCATCACTATCACGCCATCTTCGAGGCTGCCGCTTTGACCTTCGGTGCGTTCTACTACCGCTGGTTGCAGCAACGTGCGGGCGTATCGCTTGGTTCATTGATGGAAGGAGGTCGTTTCGCAGTGCTGCTGGGGTGCATATTCGGTGCAGCCATCGGCAACAAATTGGTGTTTTGGTTAGAAATGCCGCATCTTCTTCCACTCTTTTGGAATAAGTCGGAGGTATGGTTCGCAGGTCAATCCATGGTGGGTGGATTGTTGGGGGGAGTGATTGGCGTGGAGTTGGCGAAGAAAATTTCCGGTGTGCAGAGTTCAACAGGAGATGGGTTTGTTTACCCAGTTTTACTGGGCCTGATTATTGGACGAGTCGGGTGCTTTGTTGCGGGTCTGGAAGATGGAACTTACGGCGTGCCGACCGACTTACCTTGGGGCATCGATTTCGGGGACGGCATTGCACGTCATCCTACCCAACTGTATGAAATCGCATTTGCTACAGGATTGTGGTTGGTGTTGCGACGTATGCGAGACGCATGGTCGACGCAATCTGGGTTGTTGTTCAAGGTGATGTTGTGTAGTTATTTGTTGTGGCGATTGTGGGTGGATGGACTCAAGCCGCTTCCATTTGACTACGGCTTTGGCTGGTCAGGTATTCAGGTGGTATGCGCCATTGCTTTGTTGGTTTACATTCCTCTGTGTTTGGCGCAGTGGAAAAAGTTAAAGGTGGCAGCATGAGCAGAAAGAACCGTCCTTGGTTGTTTTACGACACAACCGCATCAGTATGTTCAACATGCCTACGTCAAGTTGAAGCCAAAATCATTATCAAAGGTGAAGAGGTATTTCTAGAGAAGTGGTGTCCTGCACATGGCTTCGAGCGCACCTTGATTTGCGACGACGCAGAGTATTACCGCTTGTGCCGCGAAGTGTATGTGAAGCATCCCGAGATGCCAGAGCAGTTCAACACCAAGATGGTCTATGGCTGCCCTTATGATTGCGGCTTATGTCCCGATCACATGCAGCACTCTTGCTTGTCCGTGGTGGAGATTACCGATAACTGCAACCTCACTTGCCCCGTTTGTTACGCAGAATCTGCGCCCCAACAAGCGCATCGCTCTTTAAGTGAAGTGATAGCGATGCTGGATGCGGTGGTGGCGAACGAGGGTGAACCGGATGTGGTGCAAATCTCCGGTGGCGAACCAACGATTCATCCTGATTTCTTCGCCATTCTTGATGCGGCAAAAAGCCGCCCAATCAAACATTTGATGGTGAATACCAATGGCTTAACCATTGCCACCGATGCCGCCTTTGCTGAAAAGCTGGCAAAGTATTCACCGGGAATAGAAATCTATTTGCAGTTCGATTCACTGCACGATGAGGTACTCAAAAAACTGCGCGGCGCAACGCTGGCCGATGTGCATCAACGCGCCTTGGAGCGATTGGAAGCGTTAGGAATCTCAACCACGCTCGTGATGACCGTATTGCCCGGCATAAACGAAAGCCAGATTGGTGAAGTCATAC
>PNNY01000119.1 GCA_013824485.1 Sideroxydans sp. | reverse complement strand
ATGAAGGACAGCTCGACTCCGCCTAAGGCGTGAGGTGTTAGCCAGTGAGTCATATGCACGGGGAAGGAGATGATCAGCACCGCGTAGCCGATCATCGCTGGGTTGAATGGGTTGCTACCGAGGCCGCCGTACAGATGTTTGGAAACGGCGATGGCAAAGGCGGTGCCGACCACCACCATCCACCAAGGTGCCAGCGGCGGGATGGATAGCGCTAACAGCCAAGCGGTGAGCAAAGCTGTGTTGTCAGAGATGAAGGGTTTGATCGGGCGGTTGCGCAGTTTGAGCATCGCCGCTTCGGTGGCCAGCGCCGTGATAGAGGCGAGCGTGATGGACACCAAGATGGCTGGGCCGAAATACCACACGTACAACGCGATGCCGGGAATGAGTGCGATCAGCACGCGCAGCATGATCTGGCTGACGCTGCTCGGTTGTGCGATGAAAGGGGAGCTCAACATGTTTCTTTATTCCTCAGTGGGATTTTGGAGGCTCGTCATCGGCGCCGGCATCGGCAGCCATCTCACGTATCTTGGCGCGACGCGCTTCGATGGCAGCGATCTCTGCTGACTGCTCAGGGGTGAGCGTCTCTGTGTTTTGCGGATGAGCGGCTGCCGCTTGTGCTTTGGCGCGCGCCAAAGCTTCTTCGATGAGTTTTTGCTGTGTGTCATCAGGTGTGGCGACAGGAGTTGCTGCAGCTTGTGCGGCTTTGGCTGCGGCTTCGCGTTCCTTCTGTGCCAGCTTCTCGGCCTTCTCTTGCTTGTCGCGCTCGATACGCAATTGACGATATTCGTGGCGCTCGCGTGCGAGGTCGGCTGCCTTCTTGTCGCGTTCGCGCTCGTGAATTTCGCTCTTGGCGTAACGGTAATACTGCACCAGCGGAATGTTGCTCGGGCAGACATAGGCGCAGGCGCCGCACTCGATGCAATCGAATAGATGGAACTCTTCCGTCTTGCCGAAGTTATTTGATTTGGCGAACCAATACAAATCTTGCGGTTGCAACTCGGCGGGACACACGTCCGCGCAGCGCGTGCAGCGGATGCATGGCAGCGCGGGCGGTTGTGGCGGGAATAGTTTTGGCGACGACTCGATGATGCAGTTGGTCGCCTTGGTGATACCTATCGTGCCCGCTGGTAAGTCCACACCCATCATCGGGCCGCCCATGATATGGCGGTCGGTGTCCGGTTTGCTGCCTGCCAGTGCGACCAACTCTTCTAACGGTGTACCGATCAGTACATCGAAGTTTTGCGCATCCGTGACATTGCCGGTGACCGTAACGATGCGTGACAGTAATGGCTCGCCATGCGCCAGTGCGCGCCATGCGGTGTAGGCCGTGGCAACGTTGAAACATTGCACGCCCATCTCGGTGGAGCGCACACCTGCCGCGACTTCGATGCCGGTGAGGATGCGGATGAGTTGTTTGGCACCACCGCTTGGATACATGGTGGGTACGGACAACACCTCCATCTTGTCGTGCTTGTCTTGTTCGACAGCAAGATGCATCGCCGCGATGGCTTCCGGTTTGTTGTCTTCGATGCCGATGAGCACTTCTTCTGCGTGGAGCAATTCACGTAAGAGGTTCGCGCCACGAACGATGTCAGTGGCACGTTCGCGCATCAGCATGTCATCGCAGGTGATATAGGGTTCGCATTCCGCACCATTGATCACCAAGCTCTTGATCTTGTGGTGGTGTGCGTCTGTCTTCAAGTCGCTAGGGAAAACGGCACCGCCTAGGCCGACCACTCCCGCTTTACGCAATAGATGGCGCAAATCGGAGTGTGATGTTTGCGAGATGTCGACGCCACGGTGTGCGATCCATTCATCTTTACCATCGGGCACGATGGTGACGCACAGATCGGGCAAGCCTGAGTGGTGTGCGACCAGTTGCATGTCGATGGCAGTCACCGTACCTGAAGTGGATGCATGCACGGCACTGGAAAGCTTGCCCTCAGGGCGGCCAATCTTTTGGCCTTTGAGTACGCGCTCACCCACTTGCACGATTGGAACAGCGCGGTTACCGACGTGTTGGCTCAAAGGAATGACTAACTTCGAGGGTAGTGGTGTTTGCGCGATGGGCGTGCGCGTCGACTCTTCCTTGTGAGTGGGCGGATGCACGCCGCCGTGGAATGCGAAGAGCGTCCTCATGCTACCGCCTTGATGGGGATGATCACTGGATGCCGCCACTTCCAATTGGTGATGTTCTCTTCAATCGATTCCATCGTGATGCAATCGACTGGGCAAGGCGGCAGGCATAGTTCGCACCCCGTGCACTCTGAGGCGATGATGGTGTGCATCTGCTTGGCTGCACCCGCGATGGCATCGACGGGGCAGGCTTGGATGCACAGCGTGCAGCCGATGCAAGTCTGCTCGTCGATGAAGGCTACAGCTTTGCCTTTGGGGCCAGCACCTTCGCCAAAAGGTTGGAATTCGACGCCGAGCAAGTCAGCCAATTTTTGGATGCCTTCTTCACCACCCGGCGGACATTTGTTGATGCCGATCTCGCCTTTGGCGATGGCTTCCGCGTAAGGCTTGCAACCAGGGTAGCCACATTGGCCGCACTGCGTCTGTGGCAGGACGGCATCGATCTTCTCTACCAGCGGATTGCCTTCGACTTTGAATTTGATGGCGGAATAGCCCAATACTGCGCCGAGCAGCAAAGAGATGCCGATCATCACCCACAACGCAGAGATCATTTCACTAGACCCGAGAATCCCATGAACGACAGACTCATCAAACCTGCAGTGACCATGGCGATGGCCGTACCTTTGAAGATACCGGGTACATCAGCGCCTTCCAGACGCTCACGGATGCCCGCGAACAGCACCATCACCAGCGTGAAGCCGACTGCACCGCCGAAGCCGAACAGTAGCGACTGCATGAAGTCATGCTTGGCTTGAACATTGAGTAGCGGGATACCTAGCACCGCGCAGTTAGTGGTGATGAGGGGGAGATAGATGCCCAACACCTGATACAGGTCTGGGCTGGTCTTCTTGATCGCCATCTCGGTGAATTGCACGATGCCGGCGATGACCACGATGAAAGACAGCGTGGTGAGGTAGGCCAGCTCTGGTCCGAGCAAGTAATGCTGGATCAAGTAACTGGCACCGGAGCCCAATGTCAGCACGAACGTGGTGGCTGCGCCCATGCCGATGGCGGTCTCCAGTTTCCTGGAAACGCCCATGAACGGACACAGCCCAAGGATCTTGACCATGACGATGTTGTTCACGAAAACCGTGCCAACCAGAATCAATAGGTATTCAGACATTCAAAAACTTGCCGATAGGGACTGAAATAGGCGCGGATTATGCGCCCGATTGGGGCTTGCTTCAACCAAGACGGCATTATAAGGATATAACCCAAGATGCCCATTCTAGGCCGCTGTAATAGGTTTAGAATCGGTTCGCTCAAAGAGGATATCGGTGACACCGAACCAAAACAACATATTGGCCAAGCTCAAGCTTAGTGGTCGTCTACCTACCCCCAAAGGGGTGGCGCTGGAGGTCATCAACCTCACTCAGCGTGAGAACGCCTCGAATCAAGATATCGTCAGGCTTATCAGTGCCGATCCTGCCTTGAGCGTGCGTGTCATCAAAGCGGCCAACGTCTTATTGACGAGTTCCTCTCGCCCCATCGTGACCATCTCGGATGCGGTCACGGTGTTGGGTTCGCGCGCCTTGCGTCAGCTCGTTCTGGGCATCGCCCTGATCGTCGATTACCAGCATGGCCCGTGTAAGCAATTCAATTACCCCCATTTTTGGGCGCATTCGCTGCTTACTGGCATCTATGTGCGACATTTAGCTGCGATCACTCGCTTGGCTGCGGTGGAAGAGATATTCGTCATTGGTCTGCTGGGTGGGATCGGGCAACTGGCGATGGCGACTGTCTACCCAGACGAGTTCGGCAATATGCTCTCAGCTTCCGAGCGACAATCTCTGGATGAGCTATATCGAAAAGAACTTGAACAATTCGGATTCGAGCAAGCTGAATTGAGCGCGGCAATCTTGGCGGACATGAATTTCCCAGCCATCTTCCAGACGCTGATCCATGACTATCCACAGCCTGAGTCTAGTCGCGTCGTGGAAGGTTCGCGCGAGTGGAAATTGATGAACATGTTGCATCTAGCATCGTTGATGGCGGATGTCAGCTTGAGCGCTTCGGCGGAGCGCAACCAATTGGCGCGCAAGTTAAGGGCAGATGCCGCCTTGGTTGCTATCGAAGAAGAATCATTGGTGCAAGTGGCTGAAGAGTGCGCGCGGGAGTGGAAGGAATGGGCGACTTTATTGAATATGGGGGCGCGCCATCTCCCTTCCTTCGACGAACTATTCGAGCAAGTCGATAACGAGCCGGAGGAAGTGTCGGTCCCACACTGGCCACATGCGGATCACGATTACAAGATGCGCGTGTTGGTGGTGGAAGATGACCGCTCCATGAGAGCGTTGTTGGAAAAGATGTTGATCGCTGCAGGACATCATGTAGTCATCGCGTCGAATGGAATAGAAGCGCTGAATCTGATCGAAAAAGAACGTCCGCAACTCATTGTGACAGATTGGCTCATGCCGCAGATGGATGGCATCGCACTCTGCCGCGAGCTGCGCAGAAAGCCCGAGAACCGCAGCATCTATGTGATCATCGTGACGATGCTAGAGTCGGCCGATAAGTTGGTCGAGGCTTTCGAGGCGGGCGCAGATGACTATCTCAACAAACCCATCACACCCAAGATATTCTTTGCACGTTTGCGCGCCGCACAACGGGTGGTGCAGTTGCAGGAAGAGATCGCTTTTGATCGCGAGCAGTTGATACGATTCTCGGCGGAGCTATCCGCGGCAAATGAACGACTACAGGGGCAAGCTCTGTCGGATGCGCTAACGGGCTTACCCAATCGACGCTTTGCCATGGAGCGCCTAGAACAAGAGTGGGCGCTGACCAAGCGGGGAGACAGGACGCTCTCTTGTTTGATGGTCGATGTCGATCACTTCAAATCCATCAACGACAGATATGGGCATCAAGTGGGTGATGACGCATTGAAATTGGTTGCTGATACCCTGCGTCGTGCGGCACGCACACAAGATGTGGTGTGTCGTTATGGCGGTGAAGAGTTCTTGGTGATCTGTCCAGATACCGATGCTCAGGCCGCTGTGCAATGTGCTGAGCGCTTACGTACGAATATCGCAGCTCAAGGTCTGCGCTTGCAGGATGGCAGCGAACATAAGATGACTGTGAGTATCGGCGTGGCAGAGAAGAGCGAAGCGATCAATACGTTAGAAGCGCTTTTGATCCGTGCGGATAACAATCTATATGCGGCGAAAGAAGCTGGCCGCAATCGCACCATCCTAGACGTTAGTCCGTAGTATTTTTTCTGATCGCTTGGGCAGCCTCGGTCACCAGAGATTGTCCGCGATAGATCAGGCCGCTATAGATCTGCACCAAGGATGCGCC
>PNNY01000118.1 GCA_013824485.1 Sideroxydans sp. | reverse complement strand
CAGTAGCGAAGCTCGCCTTACCCATCACGCGCTTCAACATCATGCGCCCTGCAACGGACACGTGAATGGGATTGGCTTCCAATTCATCGTGGCTCAGATGGCCGTACAACTTATGCAGATCATCAGACAAATGTTCACGCTGGAAGTCGTTAGGGAAGGCGATGCCTTTGTCGCGAATGGCTTTCAGCTTGGCGCGGCGCTCGGCAACGATCTGGTTTTCGTCTTGTACGGGAAGAGTCTGTTCAGTAGTCATGATGGTTCTCTAAAGTTAAACGCCTTGTTTCAAACTGGCTTCGATGAAGGGATCGAGGTCGCCATCCAACACCTTTTGGGTGTTGGATATCTCGACGTTGGTGCGCAGGTCTTTGATGCGGCTCTGGTCCAGCACGTAGCTGCGGATCTGGTGTCCCCAGCCCACGTCGGATTTGGTGTCCTCCAGCTTTTGCTGTTCGGCCTGGCGCTTGCGCAGTTCGGCCTCATACATGCGCGATTTCAGCATGGACATGGCTTCCGCGCGGTTCTTATGTTGCGAGCGGTCGTTCTGGCACTGCACCACGATACCGGTCGGGATGTGGGTGATGCGGATCGCGGAGTCGGTCTTGTTAATGTGTTGGCCGCCCGCGCCGGAGGCACGGAAGGTATCCACGCGCAGATCGGCGGGGTTGATCTCTACCTCGATGGAGTCATCCACTTCGGGATAGACGAACAGACTGGCGAAAGAGGTGTGGCGACCACCGGAGGAATCGAAGGGTGACTTGCGCACAAGGCGGTGCACGCCAGTCTCGGTGCGCAGATGGCCATAGGCATATTCGCCTTCCACCTTGAGTGAGGCGCTGCGGATGCCAGCGACATCGCCTCCAGTCTCTTCTAGCACTTCGACCTTGAAACCTTTGCGTTCACAGTACTTGAGATATTGGCGCAACAGGATCGAAGCCCAGTCGCAGGCCTCGGTGCCGCCTGCACCAGCTTGGATGTCGATGAAGCAATTGTTGGGGTCGGCCGGATTGGCGAACATGCGGCGGAATTCGAGTGCGGCGACGCGCTGTTCGATGTCTTGTACGTCGTTGGCGATGCTTAACAGGCTGTCATCGTCGTTCTCGGCCTGTGCCATCTCGAATAGTTCGGCAGCATCGATCAGTTCCTGCGTGATCGCACTGAGGCCGAGCACCACGTCCTCCAATGATTTGCGTTCACGCCCCAATTCCTGCGCGCGTTTCGCGTCGTTCCAGATGGTTGGGTCTTCGGCGAGTTGGTTGACTTCGGCTAGGCGGTCTTGCTTGCCATCGTAGTCAAAGATACCTCCGTAGTTCGAGGTTTCGAGTGTTCAGATCTTGAATCTTGTTGGTGATGGCGTTGAGCTGTTCGGCTTCCATGTTCTGTATTCTTTAGGCGGCTTGGAAAGGCCGTGATTATACACGCTCAGAGGGCTTCAAAGAGCGCCAAAGAGTGGGTTCAGAGGGTGAGTAAACCCACCAGTACGCCCCCAGTCATCGCTAAGAAACCGACCGCGATGTGCTTGGCTAGCGAACGTCCGCCGATGGATGCAGCCATGCCGAACTTGAAGGCCATATTCGAGATGAAGGCGAGCGAGATGGAGGTGATGGCTTGAGTGCTGGAGAGTTTATCCATGTTGAACAGGCGTAGGCTGGACAAAGCGATCGCATCCATATCGGTCAAGCCGGAGACGATCGCGACGATGTATAGACCGCCACTACCGGCGATGTCCGATAACCATGCAGCGAAGAACAATACGACCACGAATAGGAATCCAAAACCAAGTGCGGCATGTATCTCGGTCGGATTGGAAGTTTCGGGCATGGGTAATTCACTTGAGTTCTGCAGGCGCTTCCAGTTGTACAAAGTAGCGACCAAGCCAAACAGCAATCCCAGCCCCATCACTGGAACGAGTTGACTGAGGATGGCGGGTGAGACGACGCCACTGACCACCATGAGTCTGATCAGCACGACTTGGCTGGCGATCAAAATGACGACAGCGGAAAGCCGTAACATGTTGTCGTTGAGTTTGCTGTGCTTGGCGTACAGCAAAGTAGTGGCTGTGCTAGAGACCAAGCCGCCCAGAAAACCCAACAGCGGGGCACCATAACGTTGACCGGTCAAGCGCAAGGCAACGTAACCCGCCAAGCTCAAGCCAGAGATGAGGACCACCATCAGCCACGCTTGATAAGGATTGAAAGCTCCATATGGACCGTAGTTCTGATCAGGCAGGATGGGGAGGATGACAAAACTCAGCACCGAGAACTGCAGAACTGAGACAAGGTCTTTTCGAGTCAGTCGTTGTGTGATGCCTTGTAATTCGGGTTTGAAATAGAGCAGCGTGGTAGTGGCGATGGCGAGCATAACAGCGAGTTTGGAGAAGCCGATCCAGACCATGATTCCGAGTAGATAGCAGATGAGTAAGGCGGTGACGGTGGTAGTGCCCGGATCATTATTCTCTGTAGGGGTGTTGAGATAAGAGGCGATGATCATTCCCGCTACTGCCAATAATCCAGCGACCAGCAACCAAGGTGCGTCTATCTTTTCAGCGATGAGTGCCACCAGCGTACCGAGCAACGAGACCAGCGCGAAGGTACGCAGCCCCGCCTTGGCGGAAGGGTTGCGCTCACGTTCCATCCCGATCAACAGGCCGATGGCAAGGCTAGTGAGGAACTGTGGGAGGGATTCGATGCCATTTCCTTGGAAGCCACTGATGTCCATGATTCACCTCAAGTGCATTGACGAACGATGAGTTGCAGACTCTCTTTGCCATTGTATTCGTTGATGCTGAGGCTGAATACTGCATGTACCTTGTCGGGCAAATGATCAGTCGAGAAGAAATAGATGGCGTCTAAGTCGTCACTCTCAGCCCCCAGTTTTAGCTTGAGATGCTTCTCGCCGACGATACGTTGGCTGAGCACACGAAACTCCCCCTCAAATAGGGGTTCTGAGAATCCTTGTCCCCACACTTGTTTTTGCAGTGCACGTGCAATGGTCAGGTTGAATTCATCGGCGTTCAGACTCCCGTCGGTCACGATGGTCTTTACTAACATCTCTTTATCGATCAGTTCTTGTGCCACTACTTCGAAGGCGGCGCGAAACTCATTCAGTGATTCTTCGCGAATGCTCAATCCTGCCGCCATCGCTTATGAAAAATAGGTATCTGATGACTCTTGCCAAGTAATGTTTCGTAACATTTTGAAACATATATGTAAATAACATATAAAATATTAAAAAATAACGCAATAGATTTTGTCAATGTTGACACAAAGTCATTTTCATAAGATTTCAAAATTTCTAAGTGCATGTAACTGAATTAGTCAGTGGATTTATTGACATTATTCACTACTTCGCAATGGCCTATGATTAGCTGCAGTGATGAAATTCCCTTGTAAATGTTTTCCCCCAAGCTAAAAATGAACCTGTATTCCTGATTGACTGCAATCGGTTCATCGGCTTCGGGGTCATCCTTGCAGAAAAACCAGATTCCTTTGAAGTGTTGTTTCCCAAGCTTTATGTTGAGCTGTGCATGAACACAAGGTTTCCCCACCATTCTTAATTCAACTAATTTCCCTACGCATTCAAAAACAGGTTTAGGGAAGCCCTGGCCAAACGGCTGCAACGCGGAGATTTCTCTATAAAGATCGACTGAGAGCATGTCCGGATCAATTTCGCCATCAGTTTCAAGAGTAGGTTGAAGGATTGACTCGTCATTTAGTTGTTCGCAGATGGATAACTCAAAAGCTTCTTCAAATTCTAAAAGGTGAGCTTTGTAAAAGCTAAGCCCCCCAGCTCTTTCGTGTCCACCTCCTCGAACTAATAGATTTGGGAAGTGGTTTTTGATAAAAGCTATGCCATCCTTGATGCTATATGCCTCTGGTGATCTTAAACTTCCAGTTAGCAAGTCAGGATCATTTGCCATCGGGGAGAGAATGCAAGACGGCTTTCCAAACATAGAAGTGATTCTGCTGCTAACTATCCCAACCACTCCTGGATTCCCATCAGGCAGGAAACAGATAAGGCCTTTTTTTCCTATAAGATGGTTTTTTAATGCCAATATTTTCGCGGCTCTTGTCATTGAGCGCTCGATAACTTTTCTACTCTCGTTGAAGTATCTAAGGTCTTCAACCAAAGCATCGGCGTGTTGTATGTTGTCTGTTAGAAATAGATCCCCAGCATGTTTAGCTGTATCCATTCTCCCCGCCGCATTAATTGCGGGTGCTATAGTGAAAGAGAGGAATTCAGAATCAATTACGAATCCATCATTCTTGCTTAGTTTTTTTAATGCACTCCAACAAACAAAGGTGTCTGCACGCTGAATTGCAGAAATCGCAAACCTTACCATTGCGCGATTTGA
The DNA here is from genome assembly GCA_013824485.1 of Sideroxydans sp. Lineage (GTDB taxonomy): Bacteria > Pseudomonadota > Gammaproteobacteria > Burkholderiales > Gallionellaceae > Sideroxyarcus. The sequence goes on along the minus strand of PNNY01000118.1, from coordinate 1,139 downwards.
CAAGCTTTTTCCTAAATGAACGCAATCTGCCTGGACCCCAAGTCCGCAAAAAGAAAGCAATGGAGCAATGGAAACACTGGGTGAAACATCTCCTAGCTCGATTAGCTTCTTTCGCAGAGAAATTAAAAGCATAAAGGCTACAGAGCATCCAGCAATAGATTTATCTGGAAAGGAACAATCTTCTCTGATCGGATTTACAACAGCAACTGCGCGTGATGGGGGGCCATCAATTAACGCGTGATGATCGGTGACAATCACATCAATGCCATTATCAGATAGTTTTGCTATTGACTCTGCATTGCTTGAGCCATTGTCAGCAGTGACGATTAGAGTGCAGCGTGGTTTTTGGGCAAGAATTCGCTCAACAACTTTCTCATTTAGCCCATAACCTTCAATCAGTCTATGAGCTGACATGTATGTGAGGTTGCTTTTATTGAAACCAAGAAGCAAAAGTCCTCTATATAAGACGCTAAGAGAGGTTTGGCCGTCTGCATCAAAGTCAGTACAAAGTGTAATTAACTCCTCATTTGCCTTGGCAATTAATAATCGATCAACCGCTTTATCAATGTCGATAAGCGAATCTGGCGACTCAATGTCGTTTAAGTTCGGGCTTAAAGCATGAGCAATACTATCTAGGGAGGTATTCACCTCACGTGCCCCAATAATGCGACTTACAGTTTCACTAAATCCTTCCTTTATGCATCTTGAATATAACGAACGGTCAATTATCCGTTGGGAAATTTTAGGGGCGGGGAATTGATTGTTTATTGATGCAACATCAACAGATATGGAGGGCATAAATAACTAGATAAATATACGCATTAAACAATCATATGTTTATACCAGCAATAAATTTAGTATTCCACCAATTCGCTTAACGAAAGTTCATCGCAAGCTCACATCACATTTCTACTTTGCGATTGGTAAAAATTGTTTCAAGTGTTGCCGGTTCAGGAGAAATGTCAGTCCATCGGCGTACTTCTTCAAGTGCTATCTCAAATCTAAGATAATCAAGAAATTTAACTAAATCTTCCTCTGAAAAACTTACGCTACTTTCATTCTCCCCTCTTTTTCCAAACAAGATATGAGTAATAATGGCCAGTGGCGCAGTTAAATATCGATGGTCTTCATTGCCAGTG
>PNNY01000117.1 GCA_013824485.1 Sideroxydans sp. | reverse complement strand
GGCTTGATAGCGTATTCGTGCTTTTCTGATTCGGTGGTGAACATGCCCGCTTTGAAGTGTTCCCAGTGGCCGGATTTTTCCCACAACACGCGATCAATGATTTGCGGGCAACGCACTTCCTGATAGCCATTGTCGCGATAGACACTGCGCATGTACTGTTCGATTGCCTGCCACAGCGCCCAGCCCTTGGGGTGCCAGAACACCATACCTGGGGCTTCATCTTGCATATGGAATAAGTCGAGCTGCTTACCCAACTTACGGTGATCGCGCTTCTCAGCCTCTTCGATCTGCATCAGATACGCATCGAGCTCTTCCTTCTTCGCCCAAGCCGTACCGTAGATGCGCTGCAACATCTCGTTCTTGGAGTCGCCGCGCCAATAAGCACCCGCGACCTTCATCAATTTGAATGCTTTTAACTTACCAGTCGAAGGCACGTGAGGACCACGACACAGGTCGGTGAACTCGCCTTCGCTATACAGCGAAACATCTTGGTCAGCAGGGATCGATTCGATGATCTCAGCTTTGTACGCTTCGCCGATGGATTTGAAATAGGCCACTGCTTCATCGCGCGGCAATACTTTGCGCGTCACCGGCAGATCCTTCTTTGCCAATTCCGACATGCGCTTTTCGATGGCCGTCAAATCTTCTGGTGTGAATGGGCGCGAATAGGCGAAGTCATAGAAGAAACCGTTCTCAATGACTGGGCCAATGGTGACTTGCGCTTCTGGGAACAGTTCTTTGACGGCATACGCCAACAAGTGGGCTGTCGAGTGGCGAATAAGATCGACACCTTCAGCATCCTTATCAGTAATGATGGCGAGATTGACATCGCCCGAGATCAAGTAAGAGGTATCGACAACCTGACCACCCACCTTGCCTGCGAGTGCGGCACGCGCCAGCCCAGCGCCAATACTCTGCGCGACTTCTGCAACCGTGACGGGATTTGGGAAAGTCCTTTGTGAACCATCCGGTAAGGTGATAACTGGCATATGAATCCCCACAAACAAAAAGTGCGGCATAGCCGCACTTTGACACTTTGAATTGGTAGGCACGATTGGACTCGAACCAACGACCCCTTGGATGTCGACCAAGTGCTCTAACCAGCTGAGCTACGCGCCTATAATAAAACGGTGCGCATTGTAACCGAACAGCCGCAATGCGCAAAGAATTTAGTGTGCTTCAAATCAATATTGAGATGAAGCGTAATTCTCAAATCTTGTGTATTCACCACGGAAGGTCAGCTCGACTTTACCAATTGGACCGTTACGCTGCTTACCCACGATGATCTCGGCTTTACCCTTATCTGGCGTATCGGGGTTGTAGACTTCGTCACGGTAGATAAACAGGATCAAGTCCGCGTCCTGCTCGATAGCACCGGACTCTCGCAAGTCCGACATCACAGGACGTTTATTGGGACGCTGCTCCAAGCTACGATTGAGCTGTGACAGCGCAATGACTGGCACATGTAACTCTTTGGCCAGCGATTTCAGAGAACGCGATATCTCAGAGATTTCAGTCGCTCGATTCTCACTGTTACGCCCTGCAGGTGAACTCATCAACTGGATGTAGTCGATGACGATCAAACCAAGGCCTGGCGTCTCGACACCTTGCGCATCGGAACCACGATTTTGGCGCTCCAAGCGACGTGCACGTGAGCGCAACTCCAAAGCATTCAACCCAGCCGTCTCATCGATGAATATCTTCGCATCGTTCAACTGCCCCAAAGCATGAGTCATACGAGACCAGTCATCGTCTTCAAGGCGACCCGTACGTAAAGTGTGCTGGTTCAAACGACCAACCGAACCGATCATACGCATCGCCAATTGCGTGCCACCCATTTCCATACTGAAGATGGCGACCGCTCTGCCCGACTCCAGCGCGACGTTCTCGGCGATATTGATAGAGAAGGCGGTCTTCCCCATACTCGGACGTCCCGCCACGATGATCAGATCCCCTGGTTGCAAACCCGATGTCATACGATCCAAATCGGTGAAGCCTGTAGCGATACCCGTAACCTCACTCGTATTCTCGCGGCTATATAGACTTTCGATGCGCTCGACCACTTCGGTCAGCAACGGAGAGATGGGAGCGAAACCTTGTCGACCACGCTCACCCTGTTCTGAAATCTCAAAGACCTTGCTCTCAGCCTCGTCCAACAACTGACCTGCATCACGCCCACCCGGGTTGTAAGCGCTGGTGGCGATCTCGCTCCCCACCTCGACCAACTTACGCATGATGGCGCGCTCACGCACGATCTCGGCATAACGGCGGATGTTTGCTGCTGAAGGAACGTTCTGGGCCAGCGTCCCTAGATAGACTAGGCCACCCGCTTTTTCCAACTCTGCATTACTCTCAAGAGATTCTGCGACAGTGATGACGTCGATGGGCTTTGCATGCTCGGTCAGGCGGCCTATGTGGCGCCAGATCAAACGATGTTCGTGGCGATAAAAATCATGCTCGCTCAACAAGTCAGCGATCTTGTCCCATGCACTGGTATCCAACAGGATGCCGCCCAAAACCGATTGCTCCGCCTCGACCGAATGGGGGGGGAGCTTCAAAGCTTCGAGTTGAGGATCAGATGCTGATGTAGAGAAGTTTTGCATGATGTGGCCGCAAATTTTGGGAAGGGGATTCTACACTTTCCAGACGAAAAAAAAGGGCTGTCGCCAGCCCTTTTTCTTAACTACCTGACAGTGCTGAATTATTGCTCAGCTTGTACAGTGATAGTGACGTTAGCCACGACATCTGGGTGCAGGCCGATAGTGATCGCGTGATCACCGATCTGCTTCAGATGGCCGGTTGGCGTACGTACTTGGCCCTTCTCAACTTGGTGGCCCTTAGCTACCAGCGCAGCTGCGATGTCCGCATTGGTCACAGAACCGAACAGCTTGCCGTCTACACCCGCCTTTTGAGTCAGTGTCAGAACAAAGCCTTCCAGTTTAGCGCCACGTGCTTGCGCATCGGCCAACTTAGCTGCTTCAGCCGCTTCCAACTCAGCACGACGTGCCGCGAAGTCAGCAACGTTGCTCTCTGTCGCGCGCTTTGCCTTGCCTTGAGGGATCAGGAAGTTGCGTCCGAAACCATTCTTAACTTTGACAACATCGCCCAACTGACCGAGGTTGACTACTTTTTCCATCAGAATAACTTGCATGGTCTACTCCTTAGTGCAAATCAGTGTAAGGCATCAAAGCCAGGAAACGAGCACGTTTCACTGCGACGCTCAATTGACGCTGGAAGCGTGTCTTGGTGCCAGTGATACGAGCTGGGATCAACTTGCCGTTCTCAGCGATGAATTCCTTAAGGATGTTGATGTCCTTGTAATCCACTTCCGCAATCTTTTCTGCAGTGAAGCGGCAGAACTTACGACGCTTGAACAACTGACGTGAAGAGCTACCCTTCTTGTCATCTTTTTTCTTAAATACACGAGCCATTTTTTTGCTCCTATTTCAATGTGACGTTATCAATGTGCAAAACCAACTGCGCAATCTTGAGGCTACGCTGCGCTAGGAAACCTTCGGCTCTCACCTGCTGTCCAGGTTGCACACGGCTGACTTGCTTTGCCGCTTCACCGAGCGCCAGTGCGGGTACATCACACTGAACTTGGCGTTGCATCCCTGCTTCCTGCTGCATCGAGGTGTGGCGCAACTTGAACACCACTCTCTCTATTCCTGCTGGGGTGTAGCGCAAGCCTTCTGACTCCACCACCTCCCCGTCAATCACACAACGGTTGTTGCTCAATCCTAAATTACGCAGCCGCTACAGGTGCTGGTGCAACTTCAGCTGCATCACCGCCGTAAGAGCGCGATTTTTCTTCCTTCATCATCGCGGAAGGCACAACGACAGCAGCCTTAGTCTTGATGGTCAGGTGGCGCAACACTGCATCGTTGAACTTGAACGCGTGTTCCAATTCTTCCAGTGTTGGCTGATCGATCTCGATGTTCATGAGCACGTAGTGTGCTTTGTGGATCTTTTGGATTGGGTATGCCAATTGGCGGCGGCCCCAGTCTTCTAGACGGTGGATGTGACCATTCTTGCTGGTCACCAACGTGCGATAACGCTCGATCATCGCGGGCACTTGCTCGCTCTGATCAGGATGCACGATAAATACGATTTCGTAGTGTCGCATTACATCTCCTTGTGGATTAAAGCCCCCCGACATTGAAGTGGACGGTGGAGCAAGGTTTAGAACTCCCTTTTTCAGGGAGCGCGCATTATAAGGATATTGGACTTGACGTCAACCAGAAAACCCCAATCAATCAGCAGCTAGGATGCGCAATGGGGGCAAGTTCACGACACGACGGGTCGCTAGCCAACCGGCCAAGGTAACGACCGCCCCCCCGCCCAACAGTCCAATCACCCATACAGAGAAGTTCGCCTGATAGGGTATCTCCAAAACGAAGCGCGCCAACACCCAGCCCAACAAGGCCGCCCCAGCCGCCGCAAACAGACCACTCAACCCGCCCAAGATGGCGAACTCAGCCAAATGCAGTCGGCGCAGGTAGCGACTATCCGCCCCCAAGGTGCGCAAGATAGCCGCCTCATGGCTGCGCTCGTCCTGAGTGGCAAGCAATGCGGCGTATAAAACCGCCAAGCCTGAAAGAAGGGTGAACAGAAAGACCGCACTCACCGTCTGCGCGATCTGATCCATGATGCCACGCACCTGAGTAATGACCGCGCCTGTATCAATCATCAGGATGTTAGGGAAATTACGCGACAACTCGTCACCCACACGCGCTTTATCTGGCGGCAGATAGAAGCTACTGAGATAGCTGGTCGGAAAGTCCTTAAGTAGCTCTGGCGTGGTGATGACAAAGAAATTCACTTTCATCGAATCCCATTGAACTTTTCGCAAGCTGGTCACCTTGGCACTGAAACGACTCCCCGCTGCATCGTAGGTGAGTGAATCGCCCAGCTTGATGTTCAGCGTTTTGGCGATGCCTTCTTCTACCGATAGCTCACCTTTCCCGTTGGCGTTCCACCATTGCCCAGCCGTCACCTCATTCCACGTTGGCATCTGTTGCATGTAAGAAAGATTGAACTCTCGCTCAACCAAAGCCTTCGCACGTTGGTCGGCAAAGCTGTCGCCATTCACTACTCGCTCGTTGATCTCGATGAGCCTGCCTCGCACCATGGGTTGTAACTCTGGTGCAGGTTGCGAGCGTTGCGTAAAAAAATCGAGCACAGGCTGGTATTGATCTGTTTGGACGTTCACAAGGAATCGGTTGGGCGCATCGGGCGGCAACTTACCTTGCCATGCTTCTAACAAATCCCCACGCACCAGCGTCAAGACTAAAAGCGCCATGCCCCCTAGACTCAGCGCCACCACCTGTACTGCGGCACTACGACCGTGGCGCGCCAGGTTATTGAACGCCTGCCTCCAGTGCGCCTGAAAGTGGGATGCGTAACGAGCAAGTAGATGCAACAGCAGCCATGCTAACCAACCAAACAACAGCAAGCCCGCAAGCAGTCCGCCCAACACCGCCAAGCCAA
>PNNY01000116.1 GCA_013824485.1 Sideroxydans sp. | reverse complement strand
GCCCGCATGCTGGGCGGAGTGAAGATCACCGAGACCACACGTAAACACGCCGCCGAGTTATTAGGCATCGCCGCTTAAGGTATGATGCCGCCTGTTCTGTGAAAGCTATCCATCAAATGCGCATCCTCATCATCTCTCTATCCGTGTTGCTTGCTTCGTGCGGCAACTTCTCTAATTACCTACCGACCTTCACGCCGCACAAGATCGAGATCCGCCAAGGCAATCTCATCACGCAAGATATGCGCGACAAGATCAAGGTCGGCATGACGCAGGCGCAAGTCAAAGCCGTACTCGGCGCGCCGCTCATCAACGACATCTACCACGCAGATCGTTGGGATTACCTCTATCGTCTGGAGACACAAGGCAAGGTGGTCGAGAGCCAACGTCTGACCCTCTATTTCACGCAAGGCGTGTTGGCACGCATCGACGATGCGACCCCGCTGGCGGTGAATGCGATCTCTTCACAGGAGAAGTCCAAATGAGCAAGCTTAAGATCGTCATCGCCGGTTGCGGCGGACGCATGGGCAAGGTTTTGTTGGAATGCGTGGCGCAAGCCGATGACCTGCAATTACACGCCGCACTTGAACACAGCGGTAGTCCACTGTTGGGTAACGTGGTCGCCGATGGCGTTAAGATCACCGCCGACATCGAAGCTTCATTGAAAGGCGCGGACGTACTCATCGACTTCACTCGCCCAGAAGGTACTATGCAACACCTTGCCATCTGCCGTAAGCACAAGGTCAATATGGTGGTCGGGACGACGGGATTGGATGCGCAGCAAAAAGCCCAACTTGGCGCAGGAGCGCAAGACATCGGCATCATGTTCGCTCCCAATATGAGTGTCGGCGTGAACCTGATCTTCAAATTGCTAGAGACCGCCTCGCGCGTGCTCGACAAAGGCTACGACATCGAGATCATCGAAGCGCATCACCGTCACAAGGTGGATGCGCCGTCAGGCACCGCATTGGGCTTGGGAGAAGTCGTCGCCAAGACATTGGGGCGTGACCTTTCCAAAGTGGCTGTGTATGGCCGCGAAGGTGTCACCGGTGAACGCGATCCTTCCACCATCGGTTTCGCCACTGTGCGTGGCGGCGACATCGTCGGCGACCACACCGTGCTGTACGCAGGCATCGGCGAGCGCATCGAGATCACCCACAAAGCCAGCAGCCGCGCCACTTTTGCACTCGGTGCATTACGTGCCGCGCGCTTCTTGAGTGAGAACAAAGCGGGCATGTATGACATGCAGGATGTGTTGAGTCTGAAGTGATGCGAACGCTGGTGAAGGTTTTCTTTAGGACGCTACGACTGGTGTTGATGCCCTTCATGTTGTTCTGGGCTAGATTTGGCGCACCCAAGGGGGTTGTACGTTCTGCGGATGCACAGCAGGCAGTTGACGCGAACTGTTCCAAGTTGGTGCTGTATCACTTCCCCACATGTCCGTTCTGCATCAAGGTGAGGCACGAGATGGCTAGACTGTCTTTGCCCATCGAGCTGCGCAACGCACAACATGATCCGAAGTTTCGTGCTGAGTTGGAGCAAGGTGGGGGCAAGATCCAGACGCCCTGTTTGCGCATCGTTGATGTGCAGGGTGAAGCGAAGTGGATGTACGAATCCGAGACTATCAAGCTTTACCTTCAGCAGCAGTTCGCGTGATACGAATCAATATCACCACCCTACCGGTTTGCCCCGACGAGTATTTAGTCTAATTAAGCTGAGCTACTTCAGATTCAGAGATGAATCTTGCGATGTGTTCGGCTACCTCATTCGACCAAGACCACATAAACGCGTGCCCCATCTCTAACACGCACAGTTGCGCTTTGGGGATGCTGCGGTATAGATACTCTGCATGCGGAAGTGGGAAGCAAACATCGTATCTTCCATGAATGATCAGCGTTGGCGCTTGGATGCGCTTTACAGATTCAAGACGTTCTGGTGAGGTGGCGACAGCCAGCGCATGGTGGAAACTCGCGGTTCTATCCTTTGTTCTTGAAGCGCTGAGTCTTAGAGCGCTGGCGACTTGTTCTCTGGGGAAAGGTCTGGCTCCCCCATAGGTCACTTCCCATCCTTGCAACATATTTTCTTCTAGCTCGATTTCTGTCTTGGGTGGATTAGCCATCGTCGTCCGAATGTAGTCGAGCAACTTCTCATCTGGTGCTGGAAGGCTGAATCTTTCCCCATCATTCCGCATCGTTGCAGTCATATAGGGGCGTTGGTCGGCTGTGGTGGAGATTAGAACGAGCTTATCCACCAAGTCGGGATGTTGGATCGCTATGAGTTGCGCGATGTAACCGCCCATCGAAAGACCGACGATAACTGCTTTTTCTACGCCATGCCCTTTCAATACGCCCACTGCGTCACGCGTGAGTGTGTCCAGATCGTAAGGATGCTGCTCGAAATCGATGATGGATGACTTGCCTGTGTCGCGATGGTCATAGCGGATCACGAAGTAACCTTCGTTCGCTAAGGCTTGGCAGAACTCATCTGGCCAGAAGATGCCTTGGTTCATCGCACCCATGATGAGCAACACGGTGGTGTCGGTCGATTTGCCGAAAGTCTCTGTCCAAATAACAGCACCGTCTTCGGTAGTAATTATCTTTTCCATACTTGCCTCTTTACATCACCAACATCTTCACGCCGATCAAAATAAGCACCACTCCGCCAAATATCTCTGCCTTGTTTTCCAACCAAGTACCGCTGCGCTTACCGATCAGCACACCTGCCCAACTAAAAGCGAAGGTCGTTACGCCGATGATGAGGCAGGCCAGCCACGCTTCTACTTCCAGCAGTGTCAGGCTGAAACCAGCCGCCATCGCATCGATGCTGGTGGCGACGGCGAGGACGAGCATCATCTTGTGGGTGATGGCGGCGATGTCTTCTTCGATACCTTCCTGCATGCCCTCGTAGATCATCTTCGCGCCGATGAGGGCCAACAATCCGAATGCGATCCAGTGCGCGTAAGCATCCACCCATCCCAGAACGCCTCGACCGCCGAGATAACCGATAAAGGGCATCAATGCTTGGAATGCGCCGAAGTAGAGTCCGGCTTTCAAGCCTAGTCCTTTGATGTTGCCTTTGGAGCCGAGTCCGATGGAGACGGCAAAGGCGTCCATGCTGAGTGCGATGGCTAAAACGATGACTTCGAACATATTGAGTGAGGTGTGGTGTTGAGGTTGGTTGGACTAGGCTTGTGCTTCTGTGTTCTCTATGACGATGCTATCTGGCAGCGCACTGGGGTGTAGGCGTTTCGAGCAATATCGCATCAGCTCTTCTTCGGTCACGGCGAGGTTACGATGCAGGGTGACCTCGGCACGCAAACGGGCGATGCCTTGTTCGTCTTGCTCATGTTTGACTCGCGCCAATGCGATGGCCGGATGTTCGTATAGCGTGTCTTCGATCTGTCGTGGGAACACGCGCTGGCCATCACGCAACAGCATGTTCTCTTTGCGCTCGATGATGGTGAAGAAGCCGTTCTCGTCCATGCTGGCGATGTCGCCAGTAGCGAGCCATCCGTCATGCAGTACACGTGCTGTCGCCTCGATAGAGCGGGGTTCAGAGCCGCCATATCCCGCGAACACTTGCGGGCCTCGCACCCACAGTTCGCCGACTTGCTCGGGTTCAAGCATCGCGCCACTATCGACATCAACGATCTTGGCTTCGGTGTCAGGTAAGGGTAGGCCGACCACGCCTGTTTGGCGGCGACCTGCGAGCGGCATGGCGATGACAGCGGGCGAGGCTTCTGCCACGCCATACGCTTCGACCAGGCGACCGCGCGTGATCTTCTCGAACATCTCACGTATCTCTAGCGGGAGCGGTGCGCCGCCGACGGCACACACACGGATCGAGGCCAATCCGAATTTGCGCACGCCAGGCGTGTGCGCCAACTGTTGGATGATGGGCGGCGTGGTGGGGAAATAGGTGGGCTGCAGTTTCTTGATGGTCTTCAGCAATAGCGGGATGTTGGTTTCCGGCATCAAGATCAATGTCGCACCTAGATACACGCCCAGATGCAACAAGCCCGTCAGCCCGTAAGCTAATGACAGCGGTTGCTGCGCGAGGAAACGTTCCGCACCAGGGCGGGATTCGGGCAGCCAGTGACGCAGTTGCAGTGCGTTGGAGGCGAGGTTGCGATGCGTCAGCGGGATAGGCAGCGACGGCCCGCTGCGGCCATAGGAATAGACGATGGCCGCAGTGTCATCCACATTCAACGTCACCTCGGGTGTGGCGTTGCGCCCACGTGCCAACACCTGTTTGAATTTGACGTAACGCCTATGTAATTTGTTGTTCTGCTTGTCTTGGTGGAACCACGGCAGCCAGTGTCCGTCCTGAATGTTATGCATCACGGCGAAATTCAATCTCTCGCGCCATCCCATGTGATCTATGCGCGAAGCGAACACCACGCGACGCAGTGCGGTGGCACGTGGATCGGAGGTAAGCTCATCGCGCAATCCTTCGTAACGGTCGGTCGAGGTGATGAGCGCTACGGTCTTGGTGTCAGCGATGCGCTTGAAGAGTGTCTCATTGTCTGTGGTGGCATCGGTCAACACGGCGATGCCACCCATCTTGAGGATGCCGTAGTAGGCGATGATCCAATTGGGTGTGTTGGGCAACGCCAGCATCACGTGTTCGCCCGGCTTGATGCGCAGCGACAACAAGCCATGCGCGAAACGGTTCGCCAATCTATCTATCGTGCGCCAATCTAACTTGCCACCGAAATAATCCACGGCGGGTGTCTTGGCAAAACGGCGCGCGGTGGCTTCGAGTAAACGGGGCAGGGCGACGCTGGGTTGTTTGATGCGGTAGGGCGTGCGCGTATCGTAGAACTTGAGCCAAGGACGTTCCGCTTCCAATGTCTTGAGCGCGGCGCGGCGTTGCGTCTTTTTGCGAGTCTTGTGTTCTATCAACGTGAGCGGGTCGATCTGCGCTTGCAAGAAGCGCTCGATACTGCGGTTCACCGCATCGGGGCGCTCCACCATCACCTGATGTGCCGATACTGGGACGATCACTTCCTCTACATCTGGCACCAACTTAGCGACCTCTTTGTACGAGGTCTGCGAGAACAGGATGTCGCGCTGACCGAGGATGACCATCGTGGGGGTGCGTATGTTCTTCAGGTACTCCGTGCCATCCCATACCGCCAAGCCATTCTTGTTTTGCAGGTACACCACATGGGCGGGCGGATAGATACGTGCTGCGTTGAAGCCGACGTAAGGCAGCAGATTGCGTATCTTGGTGAGGATGGCAGGCGGAATGCGCAACACCATGCGCCCCGCCCAACGCAGTTTGAAGCGTACGGCAGAAGAGATGATGACCAACGCGGTCACGCGCTCGGGATGATGCTTGAGGAAATACGAAGAGACAGCACCGCCGAAGGAATGGCACACCAGAATGAATTGTTGAGGCACTTGCAACACGTCGAGTGCTGCTTCCATATCGGCCACCAATTCTGGCACGTCATACTTTGCGCCATCTGATTCGGTGGGGGCATCGGTATAGCCATGCCCACGCAGATCGAGGGCGATCACCCGATAATCCGCCTGAAAATGTTCTAGCTGGTTCTCCCAATAGGCCGCACGCCCACCA